>NZ_VIFM01000012.1 GCF_006636215.1 Myxococcus llanfairpwllgwyngyllgogerychwyrndrobwllllantysiliogogogochensis
CCGCAGCTCCGCTCCACGACGACCCCTTGAATCGGAGCGAAGCGCCCGCAGGTCACCGCGCGCGGAACCACGGGAGCGGACTGAACGCCCCCCAGACACAGGCTCACCGCTGTGTCTCCGCGCCCGCACTCAAGCCCGGTCCGCGCCTTGCAGAACCCCTGTGCACGAGACGCGGCCAACAGCGCCGCGCAGGAGCACAAGGTCATGTGGATGACACGGTGTTGGAAGGTGGCGGCGATGTGCGGCTTTCTGGCCGCGCCCGGGGCCCTGGCGAAGCCGACGACGCTCGCTCAGCCCCCCGAGCAGACAGCCACGACTCCCCTCCTCTTCGACGCGGGGATGCCGGAGCGCGAGGACCTCTTCGAGGGCGCACCCGACGAGATGGCCCCTCCCCGCCTGCGCCACGCGGAGCCCGTGTCCTGCATCGCCGCGCCAGAGGGCCGCCTGTGGGTCGCCTCCACCGAGGAGTGCGGCGACACCGAGTGCATCGACAAGATGACGGTGTGGGTCGGCTCGTGGACCGTCGAGGACGTGGCGGTCGACGTCCAGTGCGACGCCGAGCACGTCATCCTCTCCACCCACGACTGGCGGATGGTCCTCATCTCCGACGGCAAGGGCGACTTCGACGTCAAGGAGTCCACCCTGGGCGAAGAAGAAGCCCCGCTGGCCGGAGGCGAGCTGACGACGCCCGCCTCCGAGAGCTGAACCTCACGGACCGATGCGGCGCAGGATGAGGATGGGGCCTTCGTCCAGCCGCCTGTCCCGCAGGTCAATCTCGCAGTCGATCATCCAGTCGCCATGGCCCTCGGGGTCCATGATGCGCTGCTGGACCTCCCAGAGCCGCTGTCCCGACTCCTTGAGGAACGTGTTGGCCGGCTTGCGAGCCTGAGGCGTGAGCACCACGATTTTGTGCTCCTCGTGGTACGGCACCATGGCCTGCTCCAGCTTCGGCGCGGTCCACTCGCCCAGGGCATTGTCCAGGAGCGACAGCGCATCCGAGTAGCGCTTCTGCCCCAGCGCGCGCAGCAGCCGGTGCAGCTCCTCGCGCACGCGGGCCGCGAAGGCGCGAGGGTCCTCGGTGAGTTCCTTCGGCTTGAGCTCCACGGCCGGCTTCGCCTCGACGACGGCGCCCGGGTTCTTCATCCGCTCCCACTCGTCCACGAGGCTGGAGTCCACCTGACGAATGGTGGCCCGCAGGTGGTCGATGATGTCCTCCACCTCCTCCGTGCGGAAGCGCTCCGGCACCGTCTGCGACAGCGTCTTGTACACGTCGCTGACGTAGCGCAGCAGCACGCCTTCGCTGCGCTGCAGCCCGTACTCGCGCACGTAGTCGTGGAAGGACATGAAGCGCTCGAACATGTCGCGCACCACGGCCTTGGGCCGGATGTTCTCCTCGCCCACCCACGGATGCTTGCGCGCGAAGGCGTTGAAGGTGCCGTAGATGAACTCGCGGTTCGGCTTCGGCCACTCCAGCTTCTCCAGCTCCTCCATGCGGTCGTCGTATTCGACGCCGCGCGCCTTCATCTCTTGAATCTTCTCGCCCTTGAGCTGGTGCAGCTGCGCGTAGAGCACCACCTCCGGGTTCTCCAGGATGGACTCCACCAGCGTCACCACGTCCAGCGCGTACGTCTCCGTGGTGGGGTCCAACAGCTCCAGCGTCTCCAGCAGGTACAACGACAGCGTGTGGTTGAGGCTGAAGTCGTACTGGAGCTCCTGCGCCACCTTCACCGTGGCCCCCGAGCCGCCCTCGCCACGCATCACCTCCACGATTCCCGCGCCGCGCAGCGTGCGGAAGTCCCGCGCCGCCTCCCTCAAGTGCCGCCGCTTCAGGAAGTCCGAGTCATGGCAGCGCTGGATGAGCTGCACCAACCGGTGGTAGCCCCCGGTGCCCCGGATGTGGTCGCTCTGGAGCAGGTTGAGAATCATGCCGTGGGACACGGCGAAGCGGGACTCCAGCGGCTCGGGCATGCCCGTCTGGAGCCGCTCGAAGGTGCTCTTGTCGTACTGGACGAAGTTCTTCTGCGGCGGCTTCGCCTTGGGCGTCTTCTTCTTGCCCGCGGCTTCCTTGGCGGCCTGCTTGACGTTCTCGACGACATACTCGGGCGCCTGGGCGACGACGCTGCCCTCGTTGTCGAACCCCTTGCGACCCGCGCGACCTGAAATCTGCAGGAAGTCGCGCACGCTCAGCGTGGTGAGCTTCTCGCCGTTGAACTTGAAGAGCTGCGTGAAGAGCACCGTGCGGATGGGGATGTTCACGCCCACGCCCAGGGTGTCCGTGCCGCTGATGACCTTGAGGTGGCCGCCCTGGGCCAGCTTCTCCACCAGCAGGCGGTACTTGGGCAACAGGCCCGCGTGGTGCATGCCGATGCCGTGGCGCAGATAGCGCTGGAAGTCCTTGCCGTACGGCGTGTCGAAGGGCGCGTCCATCAGCGCGAGGCGGATGGCCTCCTTCTCCTCCTTGGTGGAGAAGTCCACGCTCATGAGGTTCTGCGCCTGCTCGGCGGCGGCGCGCTGCGTGAAGTTCACCAGGTAGATGGGGTACTTCTTGCGAGCGATGAGGTCCTCAATCGTCTCGTGCAGCGCGGACTCGCGGTAGTCGAAGTCCAGCGGCACCGGGCGCTGGGTGCTGCGCACGGTGGCGACCTCCCGGCCGGTGAGCTTCTGGAGGCTCTCTTCGATGATGTGAGTGGGCCCCAGCGTGGCCGACATCAGGAGGAACGTCGCCTGGGGCAGCGCGATGAGCGGAATCTGCCACGCCACGCCACGGTCTCTGTCCGAGTAGTAGTGGAACTCGTCCATCACCACGTAGTCCACCCGGGCGCCCGCGTCGCGCAGCGCCAGGTTGGAGAGGATTTCGGCGGTGCAGCAGATGATGGGCGCGTCGCGGTTGATGCTCGCGTCGCCGGTGAGCATGCCCACGTTCTCCGCGCCGAAGGCATCACAGAGCGCGAAGAACTTCTCGTTCACCAGCGCCTTGATGGGGCAGGTGTAGAAGGAGACCTTGCCCTCGGCCATGGCCTTGAAGTGCAGGGCGGTGGCCACCAGGGACTTGCCGGAGCCGGTGGGTGTCTTGAGGAACAGGTGCTTGCCCGCCAGCAGCTCCAGGATGGCTTCCTCCTGGGCCGGGTAGAGGCTGAGGCCGTTCGTGGAGACGTAGCCGACGAAGCGGTCCAGGATGCTGTCAGCGTCGAGCGGGGGCTCGCCCTTCTTGGGAAGCAGGGCAGCGAGCGGCGCTTGGGACTCAGGGGTGTCCATCACCCGGCGGACTCTAGAGCAGCCACCGTTTCGAGTCCGCTGGGAAATCAGACACCCGTGTCCCACGAACGGTCCTGACCCGGACGCGGGCGCCGGGATTCGGTCCACCCCGCGTCATTGTCCACGCACGCCGGAACGATGTGGCTCGCAGGGCCCATGCCTACCGTTGCGCGACCTTTCGACCAACAAAGGGGCAGCCTGATGTTCCATCCGTGGCGTCTTGCCTTTCTCGCTGCCTGGGCCTCGTTATCGGTCGCCCAGGCACAACCCGCCTCCGTGGGACAATGGACCGCCGTCCAGAAATGGCCGTACTCGGCGGTCCACACCCACCTGCTGCCCACGGGCAAGGTGATGTTCTTCTCCGAATTCGGAGACGGCGACACCCCCACGCTCTGGGACCCGCAGACCAACGTCCTCACCACGCTGCCCAAGGCGGGCTTCAACATCTTCTGCGCGGGCCACGCCTTCATGCCGGACGGTCGGCTGTTCGTGGCGGGTGGCCACATCGACAATGACTCCGGCCTGCCCTACGCCGCCACCTTCGACCCCTTCAAGCTCACCTGGACGCGGCTGCCGAACATGAACGCCGGCCGCTGGTACCCCACCGTCACCACGCTCGCCAACGGGGACATGCTGGTGATTGGCGGCGCGAAGGAGGACAGGACCAAGAACCTGATTCCTCAAGTCTGGCAGACGTCGAAGAACTCCTGGCGCAACCTGACGGGCGCGAGCCTGGACCTCATGTACTACCCGTGGATGTTCGTGACGAACACGGGAAAGACGCTCATGGCGGGGTACTGGAAGCCCGCGCGGTACCTCGACACGGATGGCACCGGCTCCTGGACCTCCGGGCCTCGCACCAGCTACGCCCACAGCCGCAACGCGGGCAGCGCGGTGATGTATGACGACGGCAAGGTGCTGGTCACCGGTGGCGACAATCCCCCCACCAACAACGTGGAGATTCTGGACCTCAACGCCACGAAGCCCGCCTGGCGCACGGTGCCGCCCATGCGCTACGTGCGCCGCCAGCACAACAGCACCATGCTCCCGGACGGCACGGTGCTCATCACCGGCGGCCACAGTGGCCCCGGCACCGACAACCCCAAGTACCCCCGCCTGGAGACGGAGCTGTGGAACCCCGTCACCGAGCAGTGGTCGGTGCTCGCGCCCGCGTCGGCCTATCGCGGCTACCACTCCACCACCCTGCTGTTGCCGGACGGGCGCGTGCTGTCCGCGGGCAGCCGCAACGTCAAGACGATGCAGGTCTTCTCCCCGCCATACCTCTTCAATGGCCCGCGCCCCACCATCGCCTCCGCGCCCGCGTCCATCGCCTACGGAGAGACCTTCCGCGTCAACACCCCCGAGGCGGCCAGCATCACCATGGCGTCGTGGGTTCGCCTGGGCTCCGTCACCCACGCCTTCGACGAAAACCAGCGCTTCATGAAGCTGCGCTTCACCGCCAGCGGAGGGGGGCTCAACGTCGTCGCGCCGCCCAATCCGAACGTGGCGCCGCCCGGGCACTACATGCTGTTCCTGCTCAACTCGAAGAAGGTGCCGTCGGTCGCGAAGATCATCCGCATCGGCGGAGGAGGCACGACGCCGCCCCCGACCGACCCTCCTCCCAACACCGGCTACACCGCGGTGGCCTTCGGCTCCGAGTGGAAGTACGACGACCGCAACGTCGACCCGGGCTCCGCGTGGACGTCTTCTGGCTTCAGCGACGCGTCCTGGAAGAAGGGACCGGCCCAGCTCGGCTATGGCGAGACGGACGAGGAGACGGCGCTGACGAAGACGACGCCGGCGCAGCCCACCGTCTACTTCCGCCGCAAGTTCACCGTCCACGGCATGGTGGAGCAGGCCACGCTCCAGGTGATTCACGACGACGGCGTGGCGGTGTTCCTCAATGGCGCCCAGGTGTTCTCCAAGTACGTCGGCTCCACCGCGCACTCGGCCTATGCCTCCGGCACCGCCTCCGACAACAGCCTGAGCGAGACAACCATCCCCGGCTCTCGCTTCTTGATGGGAGAGAACACGCTGGCCGTCATGGTGAAGCAGGCGAACGCCACCTCCAGTGATTTGTCCTTCGACCTGGAGCTGAAGGTGGCCACCGACGGCATGCAGCACGATGCCCTCATCATGGAGAGCCCCAACGGCGGCGAGACGCTGCGCCCGGGCAACGTCCAGATGCTCCAGTGGATGACCCACGGCGCGGGTGTCGACAAGGTGCGCGTGCAGTTCTCGCCCGACGACGGGGCCCACTGGACCACGGTCGACCAGGGTATCCCGAACATCGGCTTCTATGAGTGGTCGGTGCCGGGCACCGAGACGGCCAAGGGCATGCTGCGAATCTCGGACGCCTCGCGGCCGGACATCGACGACCGCACGGACCTGCCCTTCACCATCTCCCGGACGCCCCAGTTCCAGGCCATCGCCTTCGGCGAGTACTGGAATTTCGATGACCGCAACGTGAACCCGGGCACGCAGTGGACGTCGCTCAACTTCGACGACGGCGCGTGGCGCTCGGGCCCCGCGAAGCTCGGCTACGGCGACGGGGACGAGCACACCGTGATCACCAAGACGACGCCCCTCCAACCGAGCGTCTACTTCCGCAAGAAGCTCACGCTCGGCGAGGCCATCCGCACCGCCAACCTCCGCGTCCTGCATGACGACGGCGTGGCCATCTGGGTGAACGGGAAGCTCGTCTACTCGCGGTACGCCGACAACGGCCTCGGCCATGGCACCTTCGCCAGCGGCGTGTTGAAGGACGCCGTCATCAGCACGGCCAGCTTCGATGGCTCCGCCTTCGTCGTGGGGGAGAACATCATCGCGGTGATGGTGAAGCAGGCCAACGCGGAGTCGAGCGACGTGGCGTTCGACCTCGAGCTGAACCTCGAAGCGAAGTAGCCACCTGGCGGCCCCGGATGTGACTCAGAGCACCTTCACCGCTTTGACCATGTCCGGGGCCAGCTCCTCGTGGGGGAGGATGGAGAACCCCAGCCGCTTGCTGACGTTCTGCATGGCGCGGTTGCCCGCGAGGATGTCCGCGACGATGCGCTGCATGCCCCACGCGCGGCCCACCTCCACCAGTCGCCGCAGCATCTCCGAGCCCAGGCCCTGGTGCTGCACCTCGTCGCTGATGAGGATGGCGAACTCCGCGTCCCGAGTCCCCCTCAGCCGCGTCAGCCGCCCCACCCCCAGAATCTCTCCGCCGCGCCGCTCGGCCACCAGCGCCATCTCCCGCGCGTAGTCGTTGAAGCAGATGCGCGCCAGCCGCTCGTGCGCCACGCGCGTGCTCAACTGCATCAGCCCCGCGTAGCGCAGGAACACCGTCTGCTCGGAGAGCGTCCGGTGGAAGCGCTCCATCTTCGGCTCGTCCTCCGGACGGATGGGCCGCAGCAGCAGCTCCTCTCCGCTCTTCATCTTGAACGGAGACACGTACTGCTGCGGATAGGGCTCGATGGCGAGCCTGGGCAGCTCCGCTTCCGTCACGTCGGGCGGGTGCAGCACCACGCGCGCGTCCAGCGCGAGCAGTCGCTCCGGTGAGGCCAGCAAGGGGTTGATGTCCACCTCCTTCACCAGGCGCTGCTCGACGACGAGCTGACCGAAGCGCACGAGCAGCCGCTCCAGCGCCGGCAGATCCACCGGCTTCGCCCCGCGCACCCCGCGCAGCGCCTGGAGGATGCGCGTCTGCTCCATCATCCGCCGCGCCAGCGTCGTGTTCAGCGGAGGCAGCCCCAGCGCCCGGTCCTTGAACACCTCCACCAGCGTCCCGCCCGCGCCGAAGAGCAGCACCGGACCGAACTGCGGGTCCAGGCTGCTGCCCACGATGAGCTCGTAGCCACCCAGCTTCACCATGGGCTGGACGGTGACGCCGTCGAAGGCCTCCCCCTGCCCCAGTTCCACCAGTCGCTCGCGGATGCCTCGGAACGCGGCGCGCACCGCCTCCGCGTCCGGAAGGTCGAGCCGCACGCCGCCCACGTCCGTCTTGTGCGTCACCGTGAAGGAGTGGAGCTTGAGGACTACGGGATATCCGAGCGCCTGCGCCTGGGCCACCGCGTCCTCCTCCGTGGTGGCGAGCCGCGTCTCCACGGTGGGGATGCCATAGGCGGCCAACAACTGCTTCGACTCGTGCTCCGTCAGGAGCGTGCGTCCTTGCGCGCGCGCGGCGTCCACCAGTCGTCGCGCCGCGTCCCTCCCGCCCGTGGGCTCCTCGGCCAGCGTCGGCGTCTCGTACAGGCCCGCGAGGTTGTACGAGTAGCGCCACATGTAATTGAAGATGCGCGCGGCCGTGTCGGGATAGCCGAAGGTCGGAATGGCCGCGTCGTTGAGGATGCGTTCGCCCGCGACGACCTCCGAGCCGCCCATCCAGCTCGCCAGCACCGGCTTGCCGGAGAGCTTCGCGTAGGGCTTGAGCCGGTCCGCCGTCTGCGTGGGCTCCGTCATGTCCTGCGGCGTGAGGATGACCAACAGCCCGTCACTGTTCGGGTCCTTCCCCGCGACCTCCAGGGCCTTCGCGTAACGCTCCGGGTCCGCGTCGCCGAGCACGTCCACCGGATTGCCATGGCTCCACTGGGGCGGCAGAAAGCCGTCCAGCGCCTTCCGCGTCTCGTCGCCGAGCACCGCCAGCTCGCCGCCCCCCGACACCAGCGCGTCCGTGGCGAGCACGCCAGGCCCGCCCGCGTTGGTGAGGACGGTGAGGCGACGACCCGCCGGGCGCGGCTGCTTCGCCAGCGTCTCCGCCATGTA
This sequence comes from Myxococcus llanfairpwllgwyngyllgogerychwyrndrobwllllantysiliogogogochensis, assembly GCF_006636215.1. Classification (GTDB taxonomy): domain Bacteria; phylum Myxococcota; class Myxococcia; order Myxococcales; family Myxococcaceae; genus Myxococcus; species Myxococcus llanfairpwllgwyngyllgogerychwyrndrobwllllantysiliogogogochensis. The sequence continues at coordinate 8,002 of NZ_VIFM01000012.1, forward strand.
GAAGAGGTCGGAGATGGACTCCACGCGCAGCACACCTGTGCGACGGAACGCGGCGGTGAGCACCTCGTCGCTGCCCGTCAACGTGCCCGTGTGGGACGCGGCGGCCTGTGCGGCCTGCGCCGTGCGCCCCGCCTTGATGACGATGATGGGCTTGGTGAGCGCCACCTCGCGCGCGGCGGAGAGGAAGGCTCGCGCATCCCCGATGGACTCCATGTAGATGAGGATGGAGCGCGTCATCGGGTCATCGGCCAGGTAGTCGATGAGGTCGCCCCAGCCCACATCCAGCATGGAGCCCACGGAGACGAAGGCGCTGAAGCCCACCGACTCGCGCAGGCTCCAGTCGAGGATGGCGGTGAGAAGCGCGCCACTCTGGCTGATGAAGGCCACGTTGCCCGGGCGCGCCATCGACCCGGCGAATGTCGCGTTGAAGCCCGTGGGCGGACGCATCACTCCCAGACAGTTGGGGCCGATGATGCGCATCCGCGCCGCCTGGGCAATCTGGAGGATTTCCCGCTCCAGCCGCGCGCCCGCCTCGCCCGTCTCCTTGAAGCCGGCGGAGATGATGATGGCGCCCTGGACGCCCAGCTCCGCGCACTCGCGGATGACATCGGGCACGGCGGGCGCGGGCGTGACGACGACGGCCAGGTCCACCGGCTCCGGCAACGCGCGCAGCGACGGCCACGCGCGAATGCCCAGCACGTTGGGGCGCTTCGGATTGATGGGATAGACGGTGCCGCCGAAGGGATTGCTGATGAGATTCCAGAGGACGGTGCGCCCCACGCTGCCCGGACGCTCACTGGCACCCACCACCGCCACGCTGCGCGGCTTGAAGATGACATCCAACGGCTGCCGCGTGCCCTGCTGGTGCAGCACGTTGTAGGAAGGGTCCGACTTCCGGGGGCCAGTCGCGCGCTCGTCCATGAGGGCATCGTGTTTGAAGCGGTGCGGGCGCGCACGCAAGCGCTTCACTCGTCAACCGTGCGGCAGGCGTCATCCGCCCGGCTCTATCGCTCAGTCGAGACCGCTCTTCCCCTCGGCCCAGTACGCCTTCACCTTCTGCCCCGCGTGCGCGATTCCGCTCGAACGGAGCCGGGCCCTCACGGCCTGGATGGCGTGCGCCCGCCCCGTCAGGACCAGGTGCGCGCCACGCCGTCGCTCCAGCGCCGCCCGCAGCCGGGCTTCCACGTCCGCGAGATGCGCTTCGTCCGACCGCTTCTCCACCACCGAGGCGCCCGCGAGGCCCAGCTCCCCCAGCACCCCCTCCGACTCTCCTCGCGAGGAGACCTCGAACACGTGCTCGACGTCCGCCGAGCCCGCCTTCAGGTTCTTCAGCGTGTGCGCGACGGCGAACGACGTCTCGTCCCCGAAGAGGACCACGGGCCCGGGGAGCGACTGGAGCGCGAGGGAGCCTCTCGGCCCGAAGAACTGGCAGCGGTCTCCCACCTTGAGGTCGCGGCCCCATCGCGCGCCGGGGCTGTCGCCGTGCATGTAGACGAGGAAGCGCGTGGACCCCAGCGTCGAGTCCCAGCCCAGCGGCGTGTACGTCCGCATGCCCACGTCGGGAAGGAAGACCTGCACCTTGTCCCCCGGGCTCCACTCGACGTCACGCAGCCCCTCGCCCACCCACTCCATCCAGCGGAAGTGCGGCGAAACGTCCCGCACCTGTCCCACTCGCGCTTCCTTGAACAGGAACCGCCCCAGCAGCCCGCCGATGATTGCCTGCCCCGACGCCATGCTTCTCGCTCCACGTTCGGTGACACCCGTCACGCTTGATTGACGGGCGCCATTCTCGCGCCAGCCCAGCCCACCGGGATGAACAGAGATGACGCGCTCATGAAGAAGTGTGAAGCCACACAGGGACAGGCCCACCGCGCGCTACGCCGCGGAAGCGCGAGCCTGCGCCACCGCGGGCTTGAGGACCTCTCGCGCCCACTGCGCCAGCGTCGTGGACGTGGTGGTCTCCGCCGACCGGGGCTCGGCCGCGTCCATCCGTCCCTCGGGGATGGCCTCGTACATCTGCACGAAGAGGTCGACCATGAACCCGGGCAGGCCCATGCCCAGCATCGCCTTGCGCGCGTCGTCGAAGGAGACCTGCACGTAGCGCACGGGCTGGCCGAGCTCTCGCGAGAGGATGCCCACCACCTCCGTGTACGTGAGGTCCTGGGGCCCGTGAACGCCGATGTACCGGTGCCCCTTCCAGCCCGCGTCGAGCAGCACGTCCGCCGCCTTGTGCGCGATGTCCACCGTCGCGACGAAGGGGGCGCGGCGCTCGGGAGGGATGGTCAGGAAGAGGGTGCTCGCGTTCACGAGCGACGGCAGGTCGCGCAGCAGGTTCTCCATGAAGTAGCCCGGGCGGAGGATGGTGACGTCGGCGACGGCGGCCTTGAAGGCCTCCTCCACCTCGCGAAGCACGCCCACCGGCCCCGTCCCTGGACCCGACTGCGCGCCGACGCTGGACAGCACCACCACGCGCTTCACGCCATGCTGCTTCGCCTTCTGCGCCGCCAGTCGCCCCATGGCCTGGGTCCATTCGACGAAGTCCGGGCGCATGGCGGGCGGCGTCAGCCAGAAGACCGCCGAGGCTCCGGCGAAGGCCTTGTCCAACACGGCCGCGTCGTCCGAGGACCCCTCCACCACCTTCGCGCCACGCTTCACCAGGTCCGCCACCTTCTCCGCGCTCCGGCTGATGAGGGTGAGGGACTGCCCCGCCTCCAGCAGCCGCAGGGCGAGGTTCCGGCCAATGTTTCCATTCGGGGTGTTGATGACGATGCTCATGGACGCCTCCGGTGACTTCGAGATGGCTCCAGAGTGTTCCTCCCCCCATCATGAGGCCATCGCATGTTATTCATTGGCACATGAGCAAGTCGCATGTTGCCCGGGGAAAGAGCCGCGTCCCCACCCGACGCAAACCTCGCGTCGCCCCCGCGCCGAGCCAGCCGTCGAACACGGGACTGGACCTGTCCGGCGTCAACCTCAACCTCGTCGTGGCCCTCGATGCGCTGCTCACGGAAGGCAACGTCACCCGGGCAGCCACGCGCGTGGGCATCACCCAGTCCGCCATGAGCCACGCCCTGCGGCAGCTCCGGGAGCAGTTCGGAGACGCCCTCCTCATCCGGGGCCGGGGAGGGATGATTCGGACCCCGCGCGCCGAACAGCTCGCCGCCCCACTCCACCGGGGACTGCTGGAGGTCCAACGAGCGCTGCGCAACGAGTCCGTCTTCGAGGCCCGCACGTCTGCGCGGCGCTTCACCATCGCCTCGGGTGACTACTTCGCCGCCGCCCTGCTGCCCCCGCTGCTGGAGATGTTCGACGACGAGGCCCCCCGCGTGGACCTCACCATCCGCCCCCTCGTCGTCTCCCAGGTGGAGGCCCAGTTGGAGAGCGGCGAGGTGGACCTGGTCATCGGCGCCTACCCGGACCCCGCCCCCGCGCTGCGCCAGCAGAAGCTCTTTACCGAGGACTTCGTGTGCGTCGTCCGTCGCGACAACTCCCTGGTGAAGGAGGAGCTGGACCTGGAGACGTACCTGCGCCTGCCCCATGTCCTCGTCAGCCCCCGGGGCGAGGGGGCGGGCGCCGTGGACGTCGCGCTGGAGCGCCTGGGCCGCAGTCGACGCATCGGCCTGCGGATTCCCTACTTCCTCACCGCCGCCATCTCCATGGTCCGCTCCAACCACGTCCTCACCGCCCCCCGCCGACTGGCCGAGCTCTTCCTCGACCTCTGCCCCCTGCGCATCCTTCCTCCGCCCGTCTCCCTGAGACCGTTCGACGTCCTCCAGGTCTGGCACGAGCGTTTCGACGACGAACCCGCCCACCGGTGGCTGCGCGGCATGGTCTCCCGCGCCGCCGCCGCACCGCGTGATGAGCGCTAACCCCATGGGAATCCAGCGCTTTTCATGACGGAGCAGGCCTGCTGTCGCTCGCCGACAGGGACACTGAACGTCAATTCACCTGTGGGCGAGCATCCGACGGGCCGACCGGTGTAGGGTGCGACCCTATGACTTCTTCCGAGAAGCTGATTTTCACGCAAACCGTGGAAGCGCTCTTCGTGCGCGCCCTCGAGAACCGCCTCACGCCAGCGTGTCGGGAGCACCTGCGCCGTGCGGGCCTGGACCTCGACCAGAAGCTTGGGCGGACGTATTCGCTGGAGCAGTGGAAGGAGTTCCTCCGCATCGCCGCTGGGCACGTCTACGGCGGAGTTCCCGCTGAAGCCGCGTACTACTCGCTGGGCGAGCGGTTCATGGACGCCTACTTCGGGACCTTCTTTGGCCGCGCGCTCCTGGGCGTCGTCCGGCTGGCAGGCCCCCGGCGGATGCTGCTGCGCGCAGGGATGGGCTTTCGCGCCGGCAATAACTTCAGTGTGGTCGAAATCGTTGAGCGCAGCCCCACCTTCGTGGAGCTGCGGATGAACGATGTGCTGGCGGACGTCCCCACGTTCTCCGCGGGGCTGCTGGCTCGGGCGGTGGAGCTGTGTGGGGGCTTCCGGGTGGTGGTGCTACCCGAGGAGTTCGACGGGACGTCGGCGACGTTCCACATCCGTTGGGCGGAAGTCACGGCCGAGTCGGCCATGCCGCCCCCGGCGGCCGGTTCCGCGGGCGCGCCTCGGCCCCGAGCCTGAGTGAGTCCCGCGCGCCCCCGGTGCAATCCGCCAGGGTGGCGCGCGGAACGCCATGCTCGCGTGGCTTGCGAGCGGGCGCGCTGACGGCTCCGGGAGCACACGCTCCCGAGTGAAGCCTCGCCGCCCACCCTGTCCCCTTCCCGCTGGCATCACCGCTGCAATCCCTGGGTCCGGTCGCGGAGGACACATGGACAACGACGGCGGTGCGATGGTGAAGCTCGAACGGGGCGCGCTCTGGGGTTGGGGGCTGGTGATTCTGGTCGCGGCGGTGCTCGCGGGAGCCGGGGTCTGGCACGGCCTGCTCCATGGAGCGCCCGACACGCCGACCGTCGTCGTCGCCCAGGCGCCCGTGGTGCCCTCGGTGGTGGACCGGGCTCCGGATGCGCCCCTGCCGCCCACGGCGGAGGTCGACGCGCTCCTGCGCTCGCGGCTCTCGGGGGCCTCGTCGATGTCGCAGTTCGGCGCCTGGCTGCGGGAGGCGGACCTCCTGCGCCGCTTCGTCGCCGTGGTGTCCAACATGGCCAGCGGAGAGAGCCCTCGGGCCGTGGTCGCCTTCCTGGCGCCGTCCGGGGACTTCCAGGTGAGCAGCACCCGCGACGGCCGCACGCTCGTCGGGAAGAAGGGGTACACCCGGTACGACACGCTGGGCCGGGTGGTGGGCAGCCTCGACTCCACGGTGCTCGTGGACACCTGGCGCGAGGTGCACCGGCTGGCCGAGCGGCTCCACCAGGAGAGCGCGCCGCCGGGCAGCTCCCTCGAGGCGACGCTCCGACGGGCCTTTGAGCAGGTGCTTGCGGTGCCGGTGCTCGACGGGGACGTGGAGGTGGTGGCGAAGGGCGCGCTGTACGTCTACGCGGACCCCGCGCTGGAGGCGCTCACGCCCGCGCAGAAGCACCTGTTGCGGATGGGTCCGACGAACCTGCGCCACATCCAGGGCAAGGTCCGCGAGGTGTCGCAGAAGCTCAACCAGCAGGCCTCGAGGCCCTGAGGCTCCGCCAGCCCCCCGAGTGGGCCTCCGACGCGACGAGCCGGTTCCTGGGGAGGGAGCCACCTGACGGGCTTCCCCCACCCCCTCGCGCCGGGATGTTGGTATCTGCCCTCATGCGCTCCTCCCTCCTGCCAGTCTTGCTGCTGTGCACGGCGCTCACCGGCGTCATCGGCGGCGCCGTGTATTTCATCCAGCGGGACAGGCAGGCGCTGGTGGACCAGTTCGCCCGCGAGCGACAGGCCCAGCTCCAGGAGGCCGCGCGAGGGGTGTCCGAGGCGCTGGAGGACGTGGGCGAGGACCTGCGCTTCACGGGTGAGTTGCTGTCCCAACCGGGCACGGCCGAGGAACACCGTCGCGAGCTGCGCGCGCTGTTGGAGGCCGTGGGGCAATACAAGGCCATCGTCGTCTTCGGGCCGGATGGAAAGGAGCGGCTGCGGCTTTTGGACAAGCGCACGGGCGCGTCGCTCGCGAAGCAATACCCGGCGGAGGAGCTGGCCCGCACCGCGAGGAGCGTGCTGGAGGGAGCTTCGGGTCACATCGCGTCCTCGCCTCCGCTGTCCGGGGATTCGACGGGGTGGCTGCGGGCCTTCGCCACCTCGCTGCCCGAGGATGCTCCTGGGGGTGGCGGCGCGGTGGTGGTGCTGGTGGACGCCGAGCCGCTGTTCGCGCCGCTGAAGCTGCTCACCGCGGAGAGCGACACGCATCTCTTGTTGCTCGGCGCGCATGGAGCGCCCACCGCGCTGAGCGCGCCGACGCTGGCGGCTCGCTATCAGGGGCTCGCCACGGATGTCCGTGGCACTCCGGGGCTCGCGGCGCTGTCACGGCGCATGCTCGCGGGTGAAGCGGGTTCGCTGGTGATTGAGCGGACGGAGGCGGTGGGGTTGGGATTGGGAGACGCGGAGGTGGTGGCGAGCTTCGTGCCGGTGCGCATCAAGAACGGCGCGCTGTGGCCGCTGGCGACACTGTCCTCCACGCGAGGGCTGCGCTCCCATGAGCGAAGCCTGGTGCTGCGGTTGTCCTTCGCGGCGTTCCTGTTCTCGTCCTTCCTCATCGCGTTCGGTGTGTATGTGGTGCTGGCGCGCAGCCGCGCCGTGGCCCTCCAGGAGAGCCTGCGCCACGCGAGTCGACTGGCCCACCTGCACGACAAGACACAGAAGATTCTCGACCACATCCCCACGGGCGTGCTGGCCCTGTCGACGACGGGACGCATCACCTCCGCGAATCGCGCGCTGAGCACGAAGATGCCGCCGGATGTGGTGGGCTCGACGCTGGCGGCGGCGTTTCCGCAGGCCCACGCGCCCGTCATCCAGCGGCTGGAGGAGCTGGTGAACGCTGCGGGCGGCGACAACCGCGTGCGCAGTCTGCACGGCGAGCCGCTGCGGCTGTTCGCGGAGGAAGGACAGTACAACGTCCACGCGGTGCCCCTGGAGCCGCACCAGCCCGACGTCCGCACGCTGTTGGTGCTGGAGGACCTGAGCAACCTGCGCGCGCTGGAGGGGCAGTTGCTGCGCGCGGAGAAGCTGGCGACGGTGGGCGTGCTGGCGGCGGGAATCGCGCATGAGATTGGCACCCCGCTGGGTGTCATCCGGGGCCGCGCCGAATACGTGCAGGACAAGCTGGGCCCCGAGCACCCGCAGTCCGCGGGGCTGGGGACCATCGTCGAGCAGATAGACAGGGTGAGCCGCACCATCCGGCAGTTGCTGGACTTCTCGCGGCTGCAGCCCGCCGAGTCGCGGGCGGTGACGCTGCCGTCCGTGGTGAAGAGCGTGCAGGAGCTGCTGCGCGTCGAGACGGAGCGGCGGCGCGTGGTGCTGAGCATGGACGTGTCGCAGCCGTTGCCCGCGTTGGCGGCGGACTCGGACCAGCTCCAGCAGGTGCTCGTCAACCTGCTGCTCAACGCGTGTGATGCGTGTGAGCCGGGGGGACGGGTGCGACTGACGGCGACGCCGGGCGAGGCGGATGCGTCGGGGGCCTGGGGTCGGGTGCGCATCACCGTGGAGGACGACGGGTGCGGCATCGCCGCGAGGCATCTGCATCAAGTGTTTGATCCATTCTTCACCACCAAGAAGCGCGGACTGGGCACGGGCCTGGGGCTGACCATGGTGGCGCACATTGTCCGGAACCATGGCGGGCGCATCGAGCTGGACAGTGCACCCGGTCAGGGGACGCGTGTGATGCTGCAATGGCCCGCCGCGGCCCCCGCGCGAGAGGAGCAACATGTCGGTTAGAGCCCGGGTTCTCGTCGTCGATGACCACGTCGAGATGGGACAGATGCTGCGCGAGCCCTTGTCCGATGCGGGTTACGCGGTGGATGTGGCCTCGGGAGGCGCGGATGCCATCGCGCAGCTTCGCGCCGGAGTGTACGACGCCGTCATCTGTGATTTGCGCATGCAGGACGTGGATGGCTTCGACGTGCTGGAGACGGCGCGCAAGCTGGACCCGGACCTGCCGGTGCTGATGATGACGGCCTTCGGCGGCGTGGAGAACGCCGTGGAGGCGATGAAGCGAGGGGCGTGGCACTACTTCGCCAAGCCCTTCCGGCTGGATGAGGTGCGGCTGTACGTGGGCCGCGCGCTGGAGGAACGGCGGGTGCGCTCCGAGCACCGCACACTGAAGCAGCAGGCGGAGGACCGGGGCCGGCTGGGGGCGATGGTGGGTCGCAGCGCGGCGATGCGGGCGCTGTATGCGCTGGTGGAGCGCGTGGCCTGGTCCAGCGCGCCGGTGCTCGTGCGGGGTGAGAGCGGCAGTGGCAAGGAGTTGATTGCCCGGGCCCTGCACTTCGAGGGCACGCGTCGCGCGGGTCCCTTCGTCGCGGTCAACTGCACCGCCCTGCCTCACTCGCTGCTGGAGAGCGAGCTGTTCGGCCATGTGAAGGGGGCGTTCTCCGGAGCAACGAGCGCGAGGCGCGGTCTCTTCGTGGAGGCGGATGGGGGCACGCTGTTCCTGGATGAAATCGGGGACATGGCGCCGGAGCTGCAAGCGCGGCTGTTGCGAGTGCTGGCGGAGGGCGAGGTGCGGGCGGTGGGGGCGGACGGTTCGCGGATGGTGGATGTGCGGGTGGTGGCCGCGACGCACCAGGACCTGGAGGCCCGGGTGAAGGAGGGCCGATTCCGGGCAGACCTGTTCTATCGGCTGAATGTCGTGACGTTGCAGGCGCCGCCGCTGCGGGAGCGACCCGAGGACATTCCGGCGCTGGCCGAGCACTTCCTCGAGCAGGCTCGGGCGCGGAATCCAAGGTCTCCGGTACAGCGCTTCGCGCAGGAGGCGGTGTCGGCTCTGTGTGCGCAGCGCTGGCCCGGGAATGTGCGAGAGCTTGAGAATCTGGTGGAGCGGCTGGTGGTGCTGGGGACCCGGGACACGGTGGACCTGGAACAGCTTCGCCCACACGTCAGCGAGGGCGGCGCGGAGGAACACCCGTTGTTGGAGGCGCAACGGGAAGTCATTCCCCTGCGCCGGCTGGAAAGCGAGTACATCGCCTGGGCCGTCGCGCGGTGCGGCGGGAACAAGACGCGAGCGGCGGAGCTGCTCGGGATTGATGTCTCCACCATCCACCGTCGGGAGCGGTCGGAAGGCAAATAGCCAGAGGTACCATGACCGAGCCCTCAGACACGGACCTGCTCCCCCTGGCCCTGGAGCCTGTCTATTTCGAGCTCGACTCGACGACGCTGCGTCCCGAGTTCCGTGACACGTTGACGCAGCTCGCGGACGCGCTGCGCAAGAGGCCCCAGGCACGGGTGAACATCACCGGGCACACCTGTGATCTGGGGACGACGGAGTACAACCTGGCCCTCGGCCAGCGCCGTGCTTCCGTGGTGAGGGATTACCTGCGGCGACTGGGTGTGGAGCCTGCGCGGTTGTCGACGCTGTCGTTTGGAGAGGAACGGCCGCTGTCGACGACGGAGCTGGAGAAGAACCGGCGCGCGGAGCTGATGGTTTCGACGGAGTGGATGAACTGAGCTGGGGGCTTGGGCGGGCTGGTCGCCCATATCCAGGCAGGGTCGCCTTGCCTCGCGATTTTCCTGGGACTTTGGACCTCCGCCATCCCGCCCCGTCCCGTCCCGCCAGATTCCCCCAGGAAGGGGCTCTATGGGGGCAATGGGCATGTCCCCTTCTAGCGCTCGAACCCGCCCGCGCTGTGGAGCCGGAGGGAGGGCGACTCGGGTCCCCCACTCTTCTACGGTCGGGGCTGAAACGGCTTCAATTGTCCAGCTCGGTCCAGCAAGCTCTCGTACCGCTCAGCGAGCACCACATGCGCCGGGTGCCACGCTGCTGATGCTATTCTGGGTCCAGTGCCCAGGTTCCTTCCTCCCACCGCTTGAGGGCTTCCTGTGCCTCAAATGGAATGAGCCCCTCGCCCTTTGCAGCCTCTTCGAGAACGGCCTTGGCTTCCGCCGTCTTGTGGCGGAGCAGGAGAGCAGCAGCAGCGGTTCTCACGTCCATCCGTGGATCAGCGAAGAGCGTTGCCAGTGCATCGCGGCCCGCGTCGCCGTGTGCCCTGAGACGATCAAACGCCGCGAGAGATTTGTCCGCATGCTTGTTCCCGGTTCTGGCGTCTCCACGCATGACCGCCTCGGTCTGCGCGACAGTGTGGTGCGCAAACTCCCCAACCAGTTTTCCAAGCTCGTCCATCACCAAGCGCCTTTCCGGACGTTGTCGAGAGCCCGCAACCCGAAATCCCTTTGAGCCTCGAGCGACTGACTACGCAACCAGTCTCGTACAGTCATCGTCCTAGACCCAGTCACTCGATACCGAATCGACGAATAGAACGCGCTGACCTTGGTGTGAAGATCCTTGTCAAGCGCGACGATGTTCTCCGTGTTGTGGATCGACTTCGGGCCGAACCGCGCCACGTTGCCATCCGTCTGCTCGACGATGTGATGCCACTCCTTCCCTGGTCCCGCTGGTCCCATCGCCCGCTTGAAGGACTTGAACGACGAGTAAGCTTTCCCGCCAGTGGGCGATGTCGAACCTGAACTGCCCCCTTCGCCCGCTCGCTGGAGGATGATAGCCGCTCCCGGCCCGCCACTCAGCACCGCCGCCGCGTGTCCCACCGGCACCGCAACACGTTCCATCGCGAGCGCGCCCTGGGCCGAGAGCGACAGAACCGGCACTTCCGCCATAGCGAGCGCCGCACCTTGAAGCGCGCGCGTTGTGGCAGACACCGTGCCCCACGTGGCGATGATGTTCGTCACCAGCTTGGAGACGGCCTGAATCTGCTCGCCGCGCGTCATGTACTGGAAGCGTTCCAGGTACTCAGGCGACGAAGCCAGCAGCGCAGCCACGGCAACAGGCATCTGTCGGAGCGCCGCGAGGTTGTCAGCGGGCGACGTCGAGAAGAACTGCCCCACCGCCAGAGCCAGCCCGACGAATGCCTCTTCGGCCCCATCCAGCGTGCGGCTGATGACGTCGGCATCGTCGTGGACATCCGCGATTGCGAAGCCGTTGACCTCCCTCAGCTCGTCGTCCAGCAAACGGAAGACGCCCGTGCGCCCATTGTAGAAGCGACCCAGCTCGAAGCCGTGCGCGCGGAAGGTTCCATCTTTCCACTCCACTGGAGCCACTCGCTGCTGCGTCAGGCCACTGCGCACCCAGGCCAGGCACCCGTCAGGCCGGAGCACTGCCAGATGATTGAAGCGCTCGGCTCGCCGCACCAACTCGGCGCGCGACACCTCGCCCGCGTCCAGCACCTCACGCAGCATGAAGCCCACCGCGACTCGGGCCGGAAACTGCCCCAGCGTCACGTCCTTGCCCGTCAGCGCCTCCAGCAGCCGCGCTGCATGTGTCGGCGTGAGCGAACTGCCTGCCACGGGACGCTCGTCTCGGTCCTCCAGCCCCGCGTCGCGAAGCAACGCATCGAACGCATCGCTCCTCTGTCCTCGGGAATGCCGAGCCTCCGTTTCCCCTTCCCCGAGTCGTGCGGAACGCTGCTGGAAAGTGCGCCTGCGCGTCGAGGGTTCAACGCCAGCGCATCCCGTGACGAAGAGAACGGCGCACAGTATCCAGCGGACAGCACGCATTCCGCACCCCCATGCCTCTCTTCAAGGAAGGCACGTGGGCTCAATGCTGGCATTCCTGTCTGACAAGATGGCAGGTAACCGACAGCGCGGCGGAATGTTACAACGTCACCCAGACATGCCTCGAAGCGGAACCTGTCCACGCGAATGAGACAGAGCATTCGTGAGATGACTGCGCGGCCTGCTGTGAGGTGGAGAGCCGCGCGGGGTCGTTTATACAGACAGTGTTCGGCAGCGCCTGAGGTTTGGGAGGGCCGCGTGGAAAGCGCTCGGGGGGTCCACCGACGCGGGTGACGCTCACACGCCACCGTGGTTCGGGGTGACGCGCGGGACTCGAGGAGGACCCGGGGCCGCCAGGGCATCCGCGGCCCCATGTTCCCGGTGTTCTCCCATGTCCATTGGAGTTGCGCGGATCGCCCGGCTTTTCGGGCTTGAATCCGAGTGCTCGAACGCGGGCGAGGAACCCGTTAGGGTGCGCCGCCATGCGATGCGACCACTGCTCCCGGTCCGAGACGACGGTCTTTGTTGAGCTGCACCACAACGTAGGCATGTTGTTCGCGCGTCGCTCCCATACGACGGCCGCCGACCTGTGCCGGGCGTGTCTGGGCAAGGCGTTCTGGCACCACACGCTGCGCAACGTCACCCTGGGCTGGTGGGGCACGATTTCCTTCTTCGTGACCTGGTACTACCTGCTGTCCAACATCGTCACCTACGTGCAGGCCCGCGCGGAGATGGGACGCTCGCGCCGGCGCGCGGCGCCCGTCGTCAAGGAAGCCCGTGGCGCGGACGCGCTGCGAATCCTCCAACCCTTCGAGCACAACATCCGCATGCAGCTGCGCATGGGAGATGACCCCTCCGCCATCGCGCGCGACATGGCCCGACTGCATGGCGTGGAGGCCTCCGCCGCCCAGGCCTACGTGGAGCAGCTCCGCGCCGCCGCTTGAGGCACGGAGCCGCCAAGGGCGACTCCGTACGCTCTTGAATCAAGACCAGCCCCCCTGTTGGCACAATCACTGCCTCGGAGGGGCACGGCTGTCGGGTTCCAGACAGACGCCATGGGAATGCCCAGGGCCCGGACGTGCCACTCATTAAGATGCAAACCGATTGCATGACGGCGGTCGGAACGGCATGCAAGGGCAGGCTGCTTTGCATGAAGTCGATTCAGGCTCGAGGCGGCCCCCGTTTCCGACAAGGCCTCTTCGAGCCCGAGAGGACTCGTATGCATCAATCAAACAGGCCTTCGATGAACAGGCGGAGCTTTCTTCGCGCGGGCGCGGTGTTGGGCATGGGCGCCGGCGGGATTCTCCCCGTGCGGCCGTCCAATGCATGGGCCGCCGAGGGGAGTGACCTCCCGGCCCAAACCGGTCCCTACGGCGTCCCCCCTTCGCCCGGGCGCGGCTATCAGACGCGCCCACGGATTGATCTCAATCCGTTCAACACCGTGTACGAACCTCCAGGCATCATCCAGGGCGTTCCTCCGGCGAGCCCAGACTTGATGACCCAGCCGCGGGTTGTCTCGTTGGATGGCGAAACCAAGGCAAGCAACCGGCAGGTGCGTTTTCGCAACACCTACGGTTCATTCATCTGGATTTGCATCGCGTTCCCCGCGACCGCCAGCTGTGGGGGCTCGCTGGGGGGGCACCTGACACGCGGGTGGTGGGGAATCGGCCTGAATCAGGAGGTCCATGTCCTCACGACGCAGGAATCGTGGGTCTACTTCATGGCCGAGGCCGATGACGGAGCAGGCTGGGGCGGGGACGCGCTCACCGCGTGTATCCCTGGGGACGGGAGGGCTTTCGACCACTGCAAGGAAATCTGCCTGTTTGGCGACCGAAGGGTCGGGATGAGGGCGAGGACCTTCTCGGCCGACGTTGTCATCACCCTGGGCCGGTGATGGCGCACCACCGGGCATCCCGCGACAGTCCACCCTTGGGCGTCAGGCGCCCTGGGGTGGACGCAGCAGCACCTTGAGGAAGCAGACCCTCGGGCGCCCGGACCGCATCCAGGAGCGCGGTCCGTGCCCGCGCGAAATCGCCCAGCTGGAAGTACATGTCACCGATGGCCGTGCGGACCCACGTGGTGGCCTCTTGGTCCAGCCACGGCTCGGGGATCCGCTGGAACGCGGTCTTGAAGGACCGCAACGCCGCCCCGGGTCCCCCTCCTCCGCGAGTGCGTCTCCCTCCGCGCAGAGCGCATGGATGCGCTCGTGAATCGAGCAGGGACATGCGGGCGACGGTGGCGCGGTTACATCCCAGTGACATCAACCTCTTCGAATCACGATAGGGAGACGAGGCCAGCCCGATCGCTGGCCGGGCGCTGCCGGCATACCGCGCCCCGTATCGACTCATACGAGGGGAACATCATGGGGCGCATCTATACCGGGCTGGTCCTGTCCGCACTCTGGGGAGCGGGCTGCGGCGATACGACGGAGCCCGTGGCGACGGAGCCCATCGAGCGCCACGTGGACGGCTCACGGCTCAAGGCCCAGGTCATCTCCACGAGCGATGGCCTGCGCTGGTTCCAACGGGTCTACGACAGCCAGCGACAGGCAACGTGTTTCTGGCAGAAGGCCGCGCCCGATGGTGCCTACTACTGTGTGGACGACGGCGTGGGCCTGGTGTCCCGGGGTGGCTCGCATTTCAGCCACGACGATGAATACACCGACGCCGAGTGCACCGACCCGCTCGCCGACCTCTTCCAGCCGCCGGGGCCGAACACCTTCATCAGGAGGTCAGATGACCCCTGCGAAGGGCTGCAACGCTTCCACTCCGTGGGGGAGCCCTGGACGGGGGCCTTCTACCGCCGGAACCAGGACGGGGACTGCGTCCGGGAACCGCTGGGCCACTCCACCCACTACCGGATAGGCCCCGAGCTGGTGACCGGCGACCACTTCGTTCGAGGGACCCTGCGGGAGAAACAGAGTGGCGGGGGCATCAAGGCCTACGTCATCGCGGGCGAGGATGGGTCGGAGACCTTCGAGTCGCTCCAGGACACCACCCACGACACAAACTGCGTCGTCAACCGGGCGCGTGACGGGAGGCTTCGATGCCTTCCGAGCAGCGAACCCAGGGGCTGGCTCGCCTCCGTCTCGGTGGACCCGACATGCACCGAGCCCGCGCTCACGACGTTCACCCCCCGCCCCTGCACCCGGCCTCGATTCTCGCTGATGAGCGACGGGGACGATGCGTGCTCTCCGAACTTGAAGGTCATCGCGGTTGGAGAGGAAGTCACCCAGGTCTACGCGCCCGCCAGTGCAGTCGACCCCACGTGCCGGCCGCTCACACCTGGGCCACGGGAGGGCCGCTACTACCGGGCGGGCGCGGAACTTCCCGCCACGAACTGGCCCGAGGCGAAGGAGATCGACCTCAAGGCGCATGGCCGACTCATCGTGCGCGGCGCGGAGGTGGCAGGGGCGGTGAAGGTTCCCGCCAGGCTCTTCGACACACAGTTGGGGACGGAGTGCTTCTTCAATCCGGACCCCTCGGGCACGGAACGCTGCTTCCCCGCGGGCCACGGCATCGACCTCAAGCTCGGATACTTCGCGGATGCCGCATGCACGACGCGGGTGTCCCCTGTCTTCCCCGCGCCCTGCACTGTCGGCGGGTACGCCGTCTTCGTGGACTTCGCCCAGGGCCCTTGGCTGCGGTACCGCGCCTTCCATCTGGGCCCCCAGCACGAAGGCCCCGTCTATGTCGTCCAGGCGGACGGTGCCCAAGCGGGAAGGTGCGCGGAGCTGGAGGGGCCGACGCCCGCGTCCGTGTATGAGGTTGGGGCGGAAATCGAGGCGACCTCGCTCGTCGAGGGGACTGAATCGATGAATTGAGGGATGCCGACTTCAGGCTCGGGGAGGCCGTTGCCTTCCGCACGGAAGTCAAGAAGAGGCCCCTGTTGGTTGGCCATTACGCCCGGCGGGTTGCCATCACCTCTCCTCGGCACGATAAAGGACGGATGCCGGCTCGAGCGCTGGCTGGGCGCGGCCGTCATGCCACGCCCTGTATCGACTCATTCGAGGAGAACATCATGGGGCGCATCTATACCGGGCTGGTCCTGGCCGCACTCTGGGGAGCGGGCTGCGGTGATACGACGGAGCCCGTGGCGACGGAGCCCATCGAGCGCCACGTGGACGGCTCACGGCTCAAGGCCAGGGTCCTCTCCACGAGCGATGGCTTGCGCTGGTTCAAGCAGCTCTATGACAGCCAGTTCCAGACGCCCTGTACCTGGCAGAAAGCGGCGCCCGATGGGGCCTACTACTGCGTAGCCTCCGACACGGGCAACATCACGGACGCCGAGGACAGCCGCCTCCAGGGCTACACCGACGCCAACTGCTCCATCCCCCTCGCCCACTTCTCCAGCCCACCGGGCCCGAACACCCTCATCTCGAAGACGGATGGCACGTGTGGTGGGCTTCAACGCTTCCACTCCGTGGGGGAAGTCTGGGGAGAGAGCTACTTCCAGCGGGACTACAACGGAGATTGCATTCGGGAAGTGATGTTCGCCTCCGAACTCTACCGGGTGGGACCCGAGGTGGCCGCCAGCGACTACCTCGTTCGTGGCGTCCTTCAGGAGAAGCAGAGCGGCAGGGGCATCAAGGCCTACACCATCAAGGGCGAGGATGGCTCGGAGAGCTTCCAGTCGCTCCAAGACACCACCCGCGATACGGAATGCACCGTTCGGTTGGCGCGTGACGGGACACTTCGCTGCTTGCCGTCGGGTGAGTCGACAGGCGCGAGCGCCTCCGCCTCGGTAGACCCGGCGTGCACCGAACCTGCATTCGCGACGACCTCCTACCTCTTCTGCACCGCGCCGCGCTTCGCGGTGTATGCCAATCCGGAAGAGACGTGCCCTTCGGGTCTGCATGTCGTGGCTGTCGGCGAGGAAGTCAGCCAGGTCTATGGTTCCCTCGGTGAAAACAACCCCGGGTGCCAGCCTCGGCCGCCTCAGCCACGGTACGTCCGCTACTACCGGGCTGGCGCGGAGCTTCCCGCCAGGAATTGGGTCGAGGCGAAGGAGGTCGACCTCAAGACCCATGGCCGACTCACCGTGCGCGGCGTGGAGCTGGGAGGGGCCGTGAAGGTGCCCACCCAGATTGTCGATACGCAATTGGAGACGCGGTGTACGTTCAGGTCGGACCCCGCGGGCACGCTTCGCTGCTATCCAAGCCAACACTTGATCAACCTCGAGCCCGGATATTTCGCGGATGCCGCATGCACGACACCGGTGTCCCATGTCTACCCTGAGTCCTGCACCGTCGGCGCTTACGCCGTCTACATTGACGAATCGCAGGGCTTTCCTGGAAAGAATCGTGCCTTCCATCTAGGCCCCAAGCACGAAGGCCCCGTCTACGGCAGAAATCTGGCCGGCCAGTGCTTGACGTGGCGTTTCACTCCGTCGGAGCCCTTGTATGTGGTTGGGGCGGAGCTCGATGTGACGTCACTGGTCCAGGGCACTGATTCGATGGAGTAACAGGCACCTGTGGGAAGCGCGGGCCCCCGGTGCGCCGGAGCGGCTGTCACGAGCGGAGGACGGCCGCATCGCCTATCGGATGAAGCACCCACTGCCGGACGGCACCACGCATGGGGCTGCCCTCGGTCGGGCGTCACCGCGCAGGACTTGTCCGGGGGGCCCCGCTGCTGAAAAACACCCCGTAAAGTTCCAGGAAAGTCTGGCGGGCCTCATGCGTAGAGCCCCCACACTCTCGACGAAGGTGTTGCGCGAATGCGGTTCGACAGGAAGGTCATCGACGCCTGCCAGGTGATTCCCTCCGTGCCGACCTCCAGAGGAGCGTGGGCCGCACTCACCGCACGATGAGCACCACGGACTGGACGACCCCTCGTCCAGACGTGATGCCCCTCCGCGATTTCGCGGGGGTTCCTTCCCGGTTCGCGCACGACAGGGTGCCTCATTCCAGCCGCGAAGCCGGTTCGCTGGCTGGGTTACTCGGAGTTGTTTCATGAGCTCATGGACATGCAGTCCCAATGACGTTGGCGTTTCTGAATCGGGCCGCCCTGCCCGCCTTCTACGGATGGCCCTGCTCGGCGCCATCTGCTCGGTGATGACAGCCTGTTCGGCGCAGGTCGAAACTTCAGGCGACGCCGTTGCTCTCGACACCACGAGCCAGAAGAGCATCGGACCTACCTTCACCTTCCCGCTGAAGGTCAGCGCCAACCAGCGCTACCTGGTCGACCAGAACAACGTCCCGTTCCTCGTGAACGGATTCAATCCCCAATCCATCGTCACCGGAGTCGACCCCGCAGACTTCAATACCATCTTCGCCACCAAGGCCAGCCAGGGCGTCAACGCCGCGGATGTCTGGTTGATTCAGGACTACTCCAAACCGGACTCCTCCACCTGGGACGGCATCAAGCCCTTCACCGGGACGCTCGCCCAGACTTGCGACTATGGCCCTTGCTGGGACTTGAGCACGCCGAACGAGGCCTACTTCGCCCGGGTCGATGCCCTGGTGGCGGCCGCCAACCAGAACAACATCGTGCTCTTCACGACGCCCATCGACGGTCCCGTCGGCTTCCACGAGACCCTCGTCGCGAATGGAACGACACGGGCGAACCAGTACGGCCAGTATCTCGGCAACCGCTACAAGAACCACCACAACATCGTCTGGTGGATGGGCGGCGACTACTTCGATGTCGACGTCAATGACAAGGCGCGCATGGCCGCGGTGGCGAGCGGCATCAAGAGCACGGACACCGTCAAGCCGAAGCTCTTCGTGCTCCAGCTCGCCCCCACCACCGGGACCAGCTCCCTGGATGGCGACTGGTCGGTGTGGGGAGGCCTTGTCACCCTCAGCGGCGTCTACAACTACAACGCGGCCTACTACAAACAGCACGTTGACTATGGGCGAACCCTGCCGGCGATCATGCCCAGCTTCCTGATGGAGCCCAAGTATGAAGACGAAGGAGTGACTGGGCGAGACACCCGGAAGGTCGCCTGGTGGTCCATCACCTCCGGCTCCGTCGGCACTCTCTACGGGGCGTCTCATGAGTGGCAACTGGGGGCGCCGTTCCCCAACAAGTCCCTGCTCAACAACCCGACGCACCCAGGCGCAATCTTCATGCAGCACTTGCGGACCTTCTTCGATGGTCCCGGTGGGTTCAACTGGTGGGACCTGGTCCCCGACCGAGGGCCTGGTGACCCGGTCAACGGGAGCACCATCGTGACCCAGGGCATGTGCACCAGCGGGAGCAACAGCACCAGCTGCTATGGCAACAACGCCGTCCGGACCAACTATTACG
The DNA here is from genome assembly GCF_006636215.1 of Myxococcus llanfairpwllgwyngyllgogerychwyrndrobwllllantysiliogogogochensis. Classification (GTDB taxonomy): domain Bacteria; phylum Myxococcota; class Myxococcia; order Myxococcales; family Myxococcaceae; genus Myxococcus; species Myxococcus llanfairpwllgwyngyllgogerychwyrndrobwllllantysiliogogogochensis. The sequence continues at coordinate 26,869 of NZ_VIFM01000012.1, forward strand.
CGACGACCGCGCGGACCTCCAACGGGTCGGCGGTGGTCATCTACATCCCGTCGTCCCGCACCGTCCGCGTGGACATGACGAAGCTGTGCGGCACCTCCACGGTCAAATGGTTCAACCCCACCAACGGTGCGTACACGACCGTCGGCACCAGTTTCGCCAACACCGGGACCCAGGACTTCACCACGCCTCCGTGGACCACGAGCCACCAGTCGAACTGCGACGACGCGGCTCCGCAGTCCACCACCTGCAACGACTGGGTGCTCACGCTCAACACCAATGCCCCATGCAGCGGCGCCGTGGCGCCGACCACGACCACCTCGGCGGCCAGCAATGTCGGCGCATCAGGCGCCTCGCTCAACGGCTCGGCCAACCCCCATGGAGCGCAGAGCACGGGCTGGTTCCGGTACAGCTCCACCCACCCCAGCAGCTGCGACGACACCTTTGGAACTCGCGCTCCCGCCACCGGTGGCGTGAGCCTGGGCAGCGGCGGCTCGACGCTCACGTACACCCAGCCGGTGACGGGGCTCGCGGCGAGCACCACGTACTACTTCTGTGCCATCGCCAGCAATCCGGTGGGAGTGACGCCCGCGAGCGCGGTGCTGTCGTTCACCACTTCAGCCGCGGGAGCCGCGCCAACCGTCGTCACCTCGGATGCGACCAGCGTCACTTCGAGCAGCACCACGTTGAACGGGGCGGGCACCCCCAATGGTGCCACGACCACCGGCTGGTTCCGCTACAGCGCGACCCATCCCGGAAGCTGCAACGACACCTTCGGGAGCCGCGCCCCGACCAGCGGCGGCGTCAGCCTTGGCGGCGGAAGCACCCCGGTCAGCTTCAATCAGCCCCTCACCGGCCTGACGGCTGGCACCACGTACTACTTCTGCGCGCTCGCCAGCAGCACCGACGGCACCGGCGTGGGTCAGGTGAACTCGTTCGTGACCAGCTCGAGTTCGTCAATCATCATCGGTGAGACGAACATCCTGTCGGGCACGGACTCGGGCCTCGCGGATCTGCTGGTCGGCAATCAGGTTGCGCTGACACAAACGGCCACGCTCCAGACCTTGAGAATCAACGTCAAGGCCCTGGGGACCTCGGCTGGCAACCTGACCCTGGCCGTCTATGACAGCCTCGCTGGTGGCGCGCCCGGCAGCCTCAAGGCGACGACAACGTCGTTCGTCCCCGTGGTCGGGTGGAATACCGTCAACGTCGTCACGCCGGTCTCCCTCCCGGCGGGTACCTATTGGCTCGTGGTGGGGTTGAACAGCGGCAGCACCGTCCTTGCCTATATCAACGGGTCGGGGACCGAGCGTTGGGTCAGCAGGACGTACGGCGCGATGCCTGTCACCTTCCCCACCACCGGCGTGACGCAGGGCGCAGGCCACTACTCGTTCAACGCGACGCTCACACCGTAGCGCCGCCGCGTTCTGGACGAGGGGGCGTAGCGGTACATCCGTCGAGGAGCGCCCGGCGAGGCTCCTCGACGTCGGAATCGACTACGAAGCGTCGCAACGAGCCTCGCGGCCTCAAGGTCGTCATCGAAGGCGCCCGCGTCCCACCCCGAGCCCTTCGGGCCTGAAGCCGCCGCCCGAGCGCTACAGTCGCGCCTGGAGCCGCACGCCGGGCATCACCCAGAACTCCAGGTCGGAGTTGGCGGGCATCGATGACGATGGGTAGCCGTCCGTTTTCATGGAGCGCCAGAAGTATGAGGACATGCTGCCCGTGACGTAGGGGCCCACGAGGAAGCGGCCGGCGAACGAGAAGTCGAGGCCGGCCTCGAGCCGCATGAGCTCGAATCCCGACTCGACGGTTGAAGTGTCCCCATACGCGAGGTGCTCATTCTGCATGTGACGCTGATAGCCCACGCCCGCCCCCAGCCAGGGGCTCCAGGGACTCTCCGGCGCGAACTGGTACTGCAGGCCCACGCCCAGGCGCAGCACGCCGCCGCGACACGACTCCTCCGAGCAGAAGCGCGAGTACCGCCCCACCCCGTACTGGCCATACAGGCCGAGGGAGAGGTGGGACGAGAAGAACCACGAGACATCCACCTGGGGCGCGATGAGACCCTCGAGGCCCATGGCCAGCCCCGAGGCCTCGGAGACCTTCTTCTTCGGGATGCCATAGGCCATCCGAACGCCCAGCCCCAGGTGAGAACCATCGGACAGCTGTGACGGAGCGGAGGCGTCCTGCGCGGCGGCACGCGGGCCCACGAGCGCGAGACAGCACAAGGCGAGCCCGAGGAACGGGCGACAAGAGCGAAGTGACAGGGAAAGGTCGGGCATGGGCAAGCGGAGGCAACTCCAAACAGGCACCCCGGCCGGGCCGCCGGCATCTCACGCGAACGCGTGCATCAATGCAAGCCAATACAGGCTCACGAATTTCTGAGGGGCGCCTGAGCCCCCGCGTGAACAGCCATGCGGCGGCGATGCAGGCACTGGGCATCGGGCCGGAGGTGCGCACCCAGCGCGGGCAGCAGGTGACGGCGATACCGGCCCCACGCTCGCGCTCACCATCGCGACGGACAGACGCGCCCGGAGTCCATCGCCGGCTTCGTCCGCCAGGACCAGGTGGAGGCAGGGGTGGGCTGGCTGCGAACGCACCTCGATGTGGCCGAAGGAGCGTCGCTCCGCCTGACTCAGAGCGCCCCGACGAACACTGAGTTGCCCTGCCCTCCTCCGATGAGGGCCGCCGCGATGCCGTACCGGCCACCGCGCCACGCGAGCTCGTAGACCAGCGTCAGGGAGAGATGAGCCCTCGCGGCGCCCGGCGGATAACCAACCGCGAGCGCACCGCCGTTGACATATCAGACAGCCCACGGCCGCGCCCCGCTGAGAGCCAGGACGCGGCGCGTGCCTCTCGCGCCTGAGATTGGGTGAGGAGAATCCGGGGGATTTGCCGTTCCAGGGAGTGACGGCGAATGGACGCCGTCGCCTACTGGAGCCTCCACCTTGAAATCATCCGTGTCCTGTCTCGCGCTGGCGCTCGCCAGCGCCGTCTGCCTCGTGTGCGTGACTCCCGCGCACGCCGAGCTGCCCCGGACGCCCCTCCCTGGTGAGCTGGCCCGCGTCGGAGACGCGGACAGCGCTGTCATCTGGCTGGCGGGCCAGAACGGTGACGTCGGCATGGCCGTCGTCGCGAAGTTCCCGCATCGCCCGCTCGTGGCGCCCCGCTTCTTCCTGAAGCACTCGGCGGAGGAGGTGTTCCTGGCCGTGGCGCCCGACGCCCAGCCCCTGCCGGCGGCCCTGCGGAGCCGCGAGAGCCTCACGCGCACCTCCTCGCAGAGAGAGCAGCTCCGGAGGGACAACGCGGCCGAGCTCGCCACGCTGCCCGAATCCTTCGCCGAGCAGTCCTCCTCCCTGGCGGGAAGCTGCACGGCGCAGCAAAAAACCTGGGCCGCATCCATCTATGGTGACCCCACGTGCGGGCAGCCTCCGGCAGGCAATCCCGTCTTCACCGCCACCGTGAGCGACTACTACTGCGAGGGCTGCGAGAACCCGCTCGGCAGCGACGAGCCCAACGCATGCACGCCGGACCTTCTCCCTTGCGACAGGGTCCGCCGCAATTCGACAAGCGTTCGTCTGCGCACCACCAGTTGGAATGGCCCGGTGACGTTCCAGCATTCGGGGCACTCAATGCACTTCGCGGTGCATAACTGCAGTGGAAACGGGCCTGTGACTTTCAACTTCAGCCGCACTGGCTGGTCGGGCAGCGGCAGCGTCCAGCTCGACCCCCTGGAGATGTGGAACATCAGGGCAGGGGATTTCTCTGCCGCCAACGCAGCGAAGAAGGTGACCATGGGCCAGTGGACCGTGGGCCGGCCCGAAAGCGGCTCCACCTATGACTTCAACGCCATGTCGGTGGATGCCAATTCGGGCGCGACGGATGCCATTACCGCGTGTGGGGACATCATCACCAAGTACAGCATGGAGGACCTCACCATTCCCGCCTGCCACGGCAATGCCGATGTCGCGCTCTGCAATGGAACAAACTGCAACAACGCCTGCTTCCATTGCTACGGGCCAAACGGCTGCCCCAACTAAGTGGCCTTTTGTACCGCACTGGATTGTTGAGACACCAGGCTGGTCGTAATCAGGCAGCTTGCTTCAGCATCAGCCCCCGCCGGGCCTGACCCGGCGAGAGGAAGCCGTAGTGATTCAGGAGCCAGTGCTCGGTGGACCGGCGGGCCCACTCCAACAGGGCCCGCCGGAGTTCCTCCACGGTGGAGAAGGTCCGAATCCAGAGCAACTCCTCCTTGAGGGTGCGGATGAATCGTTCGGCTCCCCGCATCAGCCATCACCCTCAACTTCGGTGAAACAGCAGCCACGGGATTTCCATCAAGAGGCGGGGACCTGTCCTCGAAAATCCGAGGAGCGCCGTCCCGCGCTGGGTGCAACCCATTGAAATCCCAGGCCGGAAGGATGCGCATGGCGCTTGCTTCTCAGGGCATTCCGCCGCACTCCGAAAGGACTGGACCCCGATGTCGTCGACCCCGCTGAAGGCTTGTGTATTCACCGCGCTGTTGGGATTGGCTGCCTGCCACTCCGACGTCCAGACGCCCATGGAGGACGAGACTCCGGCTCCCGGGGAGCTGGTGGCCTCCAACAAGGAACGGGTGGCGGCGCCTGTCGTCTCCGACGCCGACTTCGCCTCGCTCGTCGCGAGCAACACCGACTTCGGCGTGGCCATGTACCGGCAGGTGGACAAGCCCGGAGAGAATGTCGTCCTGTCTCCGCTCAGCCTCACCCGGGCCTTCAGTATGGTGTACGCCGGAGCGCGCGGTGACACCTCGGCGCAGATGGCGCGGGCACTCGGCTTCACGTTGCCTCAGGAGCGGCTGCATCCCGCGCTCAACCGATTGGACCTGGCACTCCAGGCCCAGGCGGGCCAGTCTCATGGCGACACCGGTGATGCGCCGACCTTCCGCACGGTGAATGCCCTGTGGAGCCAGCAGGGCTATCCCCTGGAGGCGTCCTACCTGGATGTGCTCGCCGAGCACCATGGCGCGGGTCTGCGCGCGGTGGACTTCGCCGCGGACGCGGACGGCGTGCGTCGCTCCATCAACGACTGGGTCTCCGGCAAGACGAACGGGCGCATCCAGGACCTGATTCCCGAGGGCGAGGTGCGTCCGGACACGCGCCTGGTCCTGGCCAATGCCCTGTACTTCAAGGGGAGCTGGCGTGCGCCGTTCATGCCCCAGGGGACCCGCTCGGAGCCCTTCCACGGGCTGGACGGAGCCACGACCCCTGTCCCCACGATGAGCACCTCCTGGCTCTTCCCCGTCGCGTCAGGTGATGGCTATGAAGCCATCGCGCTTCCGTACACGGGCCGCGCCTTCCGCATGCTCCTGGTCATTCCCGATGCGAATCGCTTCCAAGACGTGGCGCAGCGCCTGTCCGCCGCCTTCCTGGATACCGTGCGCGCGCAATTGAGGAACCAGCACGTGATGCTGAGCATGCCTCGCTTCGAAGTGAGCCAGTCGCTCTCCGTCGTCGACGCACTGAAGGCGCTGGGCATGGTGGATGCCTTCAGCACCCAGGCGGACCTGTCTGGCATCACCCGGCAGGAGCGGTTGATGCTCAGCGGCGCGCAACACCAGACCTTCGTGGCCGTGGACGAGCGCGGCACCGAGGCCGCCGCCGCCACCGCCATCGAGGGCGTCCCCGTGTCCCTCCCGCCGGAGTTCCGGGTGGACCGCCCGTTCTTCTTCTTCATTGAAGAGGTGGAGACGAAGAGCGTGCTCTTCCTGGGGCGAATCGTCAGTCCCTGAGGGACGCCGGACGACCCGCCCTGGCGGAGTCCAGCTCGTCGCGCCCTCCGGAGTGGCGAGCCTCTTCTCCAACTCGATGCCACGCACGGGAGGTGTGCCCCCAGACAACAAGGACACGGAGGAGGAACCCTCCGTGCCCTCGCGGAACCCCGGCAACCTCAGTCCAGCGTCAGCCGGAATGCCCCGGATTGGTAGGCATACCAGGGGTCGACCTTGACCACGACATGGTGGCTCCCCGAGAGCTGCGGCGTGAACTCGCCCACGGAGTTCACGGCCACCGGCTGGCCCATCGGGTCCAACACCTGGAACATCGAGTAGGCGCCCAGGACGTGGACCCGGCGCGGCTGACCTGCCACCAGGTCGGCCGCGAAGACATCCACGTCGTAGAAGGAATCCAACCCGGCCATGAACGACGATGGGAAGGTGATGACCGTGGCATGGGCCACGTCGTCCCCATGGTCATCCACTGCGGCCACCTCCAACCGAAGGTCATAGAAGGCCCCGACGAACGCCTGGTTGACGGTGACATAGATGGGCCCCGCCTCGACCGGATCGAAAAAGAACCGGGTAGGACCTCCATGGTGAATCCGACGCGCCGGCCCGTTGGGCGTCTCGAAGGTGAGATCGCACACCGTGCAGTACAAGTTGTAGAGGGTCTGGTCCTGCGCGTGGAAGACGAAGACATCCCGGTCCTGCTCGCGATGCCGCCAGCCCGTCGCGGTCTGCCCCGGCACCAGTACGGTCGCGCCCACTTGCGTGTTCGCGTGGTCGTCAGGCCCCATGTCGGTGGCCTCGATGACGTACGTTCCTGGGTAGCGGATGCCACCGGGATCAAGCTTCACCTCCAGGGTGTACTGCGCGTCCTCCGTGGCCTCATGAATCAGATGCCCGGAGTTCGAGGTCTGGAGCGACTGCCCCTGGGCATTCCTGAGTTGGAGGGACTGGGAACTCCCCGTGCCACTCGTGCGAAGGAAACGATAGATGCGCCCCGCCTGGACAGGGAACGTGAACACATCCACGTCCCCGCGCGTCTCCAGGTGGCCGTCGAGCGTCGTGGGGAACGCGATGGCCGTCGCCACGCCAGCCGAGTCCCCATGGTCATCCAGCCCCAGGTCCTCAAGGGCGCAGGTGTAGGGGCCGACGAAGTTGTCGTGAAAGAGTTCGACGGAATAGCCACCAGCAGCGGGCGCCTCCACGGAGACACTCGTGCTCCAACCCGACACATGGACCGAGCCCTCCACCGCCACCCCAGCGCCGTCACGGAGCAGGAGGCCAGGGCTCGGTGGCGCACTACAGGTGAAGCGATAGAGATGGTCCTGTACCGCCGAGAAGGTGAAGACATCCCGGTCCTTGGCATTCGACACCCTGCCGGTGAAGGGCGTGGGCGAAGGACTTAGCGGCGTGGCGAACTCCAGCACGTCCCCATGGTCGTCGGCCTCGAGGAAGTCGAGCTGGAGGGCGTAGGTACCATTGAGGAGCAAGGGCGCGTACCAGTCCGGGGTGACCTCTACGCTGTAGGTCCCCGGGTGCGTGGCATTGAAGACGGCTGCCTGGACCGTCGCTCCCGTGGCAGTCCCCACCGGCGAGGTGACATTCACCTTGCAGGGGTTCAGCGTCGTCGACTCGCAACGCACGCGATAGACGGCTCCCCGTGGAAGGGACAGCGAGAACACATCCCGGTCGAAGACATACTCAAGGACGCCCGTAGCAGCGGTCGCTGGGTTCCAGGGCGTCGCGGTGGCGGCCAGGTCCCCATGGTCGTCCAAACCCAGCTCGACGATTTCACAGGAGTAGGGACTCACCGTCACCGCGGGCCGGGAGGAGATGCTCAGGTACGTGGGCTCCGTGACCGCCACCTTGAAGTGGATGCCCATTCCAGGCGGCGCCCAGACCCCCTCGGTCTCCGCCCCCTGCATCTGGGCGTCAAAGCGGCGAAGGGTCCACTCCGAGAGCGGGCCGGAGAAGAGGCACTGGAAACGGTAGTAGCGCCCAGCCTGGGCGGTGAAGGAGAAGACGTCGTGGTCCCCGTCGAAGTCCAGGGCGCCCACGATGGGGCCGGCATGGGGATCGACAGGGGTGGCCTCCCACGGCACGTCTCCGTAGTCATCCTGGACCAGCGACCCGCGCGAGGTGGAATGGGAGGACAGGTCGGAGGACTCACCTCCACATGCAGCCAGCAGCAAGATGCAAAGACACGAGAAGAGGCGTCGCGATTGTAGCGGCATGATGGAACTCCGCGAAGAATTTCCGGCCCCGCCACGGACTATACATCACCAAGGGAGTGATTAGCGTCACATTCCGGGCGCAAATCCTGCCATCAAGGCCACGCGAAGGTTCCAGCCCCAATCAACTACCACTCCAGAGGAATCTTCCAGGCGACAAACACAGTCGCACTTCTGTCCGGCGAGTCGACCCGGAACGAGCCAGCCCCCTGCACCTTATCATCGCCGTTGCCATTGAAGTCACTGGCGTCTGAAATGACCGTCGCGCTCTCGACAGGGCCTTGCTGACTTCAATCCAAGACACCACTGAATGATGCCTCCGAGGAGCCTTCCTCCCTGCCCTCTCCGGACCACCGACACACGATTCGGGACCTGGCGCAAAGACGCGCGGCAGCACCAACGTGCCAGACGACGGACGGAATGGAGGAGATTCACGCACTGCCTGCCGAGTGTTCTCCAGGCATGAGGTCACACGCGCGGAGCCGGGGAATGAAGCTGAAGCAGCCTGGGCCGGACTCGGACGACCCTCGGGGGCGTCGGCTCGAGCCGACTGGTGAAGAACAAGGACCTCAATGGCCCCGCCTACAGCCCCGCCGTCGAGACCCAGATTGGCCGGTTGCGGTCGATGTATCACCTGCTGGGACTGCTCAACAGCGAGGTCGTGGCCCTGGACCGGCCGCTCTACGGCGACCTGGGCGAAGAGGCCGCGTGGCACTTCCTCCGCTGAGCCCGGACGGCGTCTCGAGGTCCGCGGGGGGCCACCTTTCCGGCAGCCTGGATACAGATACAGTGGTACTACGACAGCCAAAGGAACACGAAATTCATGTAAATATTGCTAGGCCTGGATACCATGAAGGCGAACCAAGGAGGGTTCTCCATCATGCGTATCTTCCGCCGGGCACTGCCCGGACTTCCCATGTTCGCGGTGGTCTCACTGCTCCTCCAGGTCTGGGGCGCCTCCGAGGCCGTCGCCGCCGAGCGGCGCTTCCTCGTCGACTTCGGTGACGGGCCCACCGCCACGCCGGGGTGGAACAATCTCCACTTCGGCTCCACGGGCTCATCGCTGAGCAACCTGGTGGACGCCACGGGCGTGAGCTCGGGGTTGTCGCTCCAGATAACGGACGGGTTCTGGCAGGGCTGGACGGGCGCCTACAACGGCGGGGGCACCACCGCGAGCACCGTCTATCCCGCGTCGGCCACGCGGGACACGTTCTTCATTGGCACCAACGAGGGGACGACGGACTCGCAGGCGCAGGTCCGCCTCTCCGGGCTGGCCATCAATGGCACCTACTCGCTGCGCTTCTATGCGTCGCGGATGGCGGGTGACACGGCGGACAGGACGACGCGCTACACGGTGGGCACGCAGGCGGTGGATCTGCAGGCGACCAACAACATCGACGGCGTGGTGCAGTTGACGAACCTGGTGCCCTCCAACGGGGCTTTGGACATCACCGTGACGATGAAGCCCGGCGCCATCTTCGGCTACCTGGGCGTGCTCGAGGTCATCGAGCAGGACGGCGGCGTGGTGGTGAATCAGCCCCCCGTGGTGAACGCCGGGGCCGACCGCACCGTGCCGCTGCCCACCAACACGGTGGCGCTCCAGCAGTCCTTCTCCGACCCGGAGGGACAGAGCATGACCTTCGTGTGGTCCCAGGTCTCGGGTCCCACCACGGCGCGGCTCTACCAGAACCCCTGGACCCCGCTCGTCGCGAGCAACCTGACGCAGGGGACCTACGTCTTCCGCCTCACGGTGACGGATGCCCAGGGCGCGAGCGCGTCCGATGACGTGAGCGTGTCCGTGGTGCCGAGTACGGGAAGCGGTACGCCCTTCCTGCGCACGCTCACCGAGAAGTCCGTCACGGCGGGCGGCAAGCTCATCCACTACTACGAGTCGCTGCCTCGCGGATACAACACGGACCCGAACCGCAAGTGGCCGGTCATCGTCTTCCACCACGGCGTCGGCGAGAAGGGCAGCACCCCGGAGTCGCTGCCGAGCGTGCTTGGCAACATGACGCTCGTCCGGGACAACCTGCCGTTGGAGTTCGCCATCAACGGAGTGAACGAGTCGTTCATCGTCATGATTCCGCAGCTCCACGGAAACTACGGCGACTGGCAGGACTTCTTCACCCAGGCGATGATCGACTCGGCCAAGGCGAATCTCCGCGCCGACGCGGACCGCGTGTACCTGATGGGCTTCTCGCTGGGCGCGTTCCACACCTGGAGCTTCCCGCAGCGCTCGGACGCGCACGCCCGCCAGATTGCCGCCATCGTTCCCTTCTCGGGCGGGCGCGTCTACAGCGTGAACGGCGTGTCGCAGGTCTGCCGGCTGGCCACCGAGGACGTGCCCGTGTGGGCCTTCCACGCGGCGGATGACGGCACGGTGCACGTGAGCTCGACGGACGCCGCGGTGAACGGCCTCAACGCCTGCTCCCCCGCGCCGGACCCGGCACCGCGCTACACGCGCCCCGCGACAGGGGACCATTGGATCATCGGCTCGGGCGCGTCCCCCACGCAGCCGGTGGCCAGCAACATCTACCACTGGATGCTCTCCCACCGGCGTGCCAGCACGCCGCCCCCGCCCGTCACCCAGCGCACCCTCACGCCGAGGGTGACCACGGTGCCCAAGCTCTGGAACGGGCAGATGGGGTACTACGAGTCGTTGCCGCGTGGGTATGACGCCGACCCGCTCCGTCGGTGGCCGCTGCTCATCTTCCTCCACGGCATCGGGGAGCGTGGCAATGGCACGACGGAGCTGTCCAGGACGCTGGCCAATGGCGTGCCCGCGCAGATCAACGCGGGGCACCCGCTGGAGTTCACCGTCAACGGGGTGACGGAGTCCTTCGTGGTGCTCGTCCCGCAGTTGAGCGAGAGCGGCTCGAGCTGGCATCCCTATCAAATCGAGCGCCTGCTCGACGTCGCGCAGGCCGGCTTGCGCATCAATCCCAAGCGCGTGTACCTGACGGGCCTGTCGCTGGGAGGCTTCGGTACCACCGCCTTCGTGGAGTTCTCGCTCGCGAACTCCCAGCGCATCGCGGCCATTGCCCCCACGGATGGTGCCCACTACGGCGGCATCATCTGGACGCCGGACCTGGACAACGTGACGACCGACGCGTGCCATCTCGCGCAGGCGGACGTGAAGGTCTGGCAGTTCTACGGGGCGAACGACAGCAGTTGGGGTCGGACGGCCACGGACTTCGTCGCGCGACTGAACGCCTGCTCGCCTCCGTCACCGACGGTGGTGACTCGCTACGAGAACGTGGGACATGCGGCCTACACCCGGGCCTACTACACGGACCACACGTATCACTCCCCGAACCTCTACGAGTGGTTGCTCGCTCAGCAGCGCCCGTAGGCGATGACGGGAGGCCCCCACTGCTCGCGCGGAGTGGGGGCCTCGGGTCCGAGGGAAGGTGACGCCGTCGTGAGTTGATTCGAGGTGGCCGGTCCACCCATCGGACTGGTCTCCCTCCCCGAGGTCGAGCGTGCGCGAAAACAGGAACCGGTCGTCCTGGACCTCCGTAAGCGACCGACGGCCGACGTCCTGAACTGGGGTGGACCTGCCGGTTCACTCCGGCATGCGACGACCCAGTCCGGATTCGAGCAGGAAAACCTCACCCTCAAAGAGCGCGTGGGCAGCATCGAATCCCAGCTCGCGCTCCTCCAGCGGACTGTCTTCGGAAAGAAGAGCGAGAAGCTCCCCCGCGTCGAAGACGAACTGCGCAAGGCCTCGGGCAACGCGCCCAGGCCTCGTGAAGCGACGCTGAAGGAGCGGCGGTTGAAGCGCGCGAACGTCACCCGTCGGTCGGCTACTGCTCACCTGCACTGGGAGCATGCGCACGGCTGGCTCGGCCTTGGTGCTCACCTGGCGCCGACGGCGGTAGACCCATGACTGCACCGTGCTCAGCCGCAACCCCCGGCGCCCGGCGAACTCCCGCTGCGTCAGCCCGCTCGCTTCGACCTCCTCCGCGACGCGCACCCACTCCGGCTTCTCAGCTCTCTTCAGCATCCGTCGAGGGATGACCTGCCACACTCATCCCGGCAACACCCCGCAGCACGTCGTCCGTCGGACGGATACGGCCAAGCGAGCGGGGGGCTGGTACGCGCGGGCGCTTCACGGACGCGCTGCGGCAGGAGGCACTCGCGGTGCTGGAGGCGCGCAAGGCTCAGGGCGCAAGCCAAGAGGGCGTGGCCGAGGAACGGGGCTGAGTCCCTGGACTCTCAGCCGCTGCAAGCAGCGGTCAGCGCGCGCAGGAGTGACTGTCGCCGCGTTTCAGCCGGTGCTCGTGGCGTGCGAGGCCGGAGGGCTGTAGTCGCCCGGGGCCCTCAAGGTGCACGGCCCCGGTGGCCTGCGGGTCGAGGGGCCGACGGTGGAGTGGGTAGCGGCGCTGGCGTCGGCAACGGGAGCATGCCCGCGGCGAGGCGGGCCTACGCGCCGGGATACTCCGCGTGGATGTCGCCGTCGCGCAGCCGCCAGCAGAAGTCGTTCATCCGCGCCGCAGCAGGGGCGTGCCGAGAGAGGATGTCCGCCACGGCGGCCGGCACGTCCTGCGGAATGTCGCCGCTCGCGCATCGGCGCACGTACCCGTTGCGCTCAACGGGGCCACCGCCCGCCGGCACCGGTAGCCCGCACACCGTGGTGACGAGCCAGTTCACCAGCCGCATCGCCGCGTACTCGGCATCGTGGCCGACGTGCCGCGCGACGAAGTCGCGCTCGGCGTTCGACAGGTCGAACCGAGGCGAGGTGGCCAGCCCGAAATCGACGAGGTAGATGCGCTCATCGTCGGCCCGGATGTTGCCGAAGTGTCCGTCCATGTGGAGCAGCTCGCGGCCACGCAGGAACGCCACCATCTCGAACAACTGCCGCTCGAGGGTCCCGGCCTGGCCGACCGGGTCGGTGAGCCTCTCGTGCAGCGAAGAAGGGACGTACTCGAGAAAGAGCACGAGGCTGGAGGTCGCGGCGGCCAGTTCTTCGAAGCGGATGCGCACGGCCGGGTCGCCGCCGAACTGGGCGACCACGGCGTCGATGTCCAGCTGTTCCGAGGCGACAGGTGCACGGCCGGGAAGCACCCGCCAGTGGTGCAGCAGGGGGAAGGACTCCGCCTCACCGGCGAGGACCCCCTCGGTGACGAGGAGGTTCGCAGCCAGCTCGCGCCAGGCGCCGAAACCCGGACCTGCGAGGCGGTACATGCCGTACTGGCAGGAGGTCGGCAGGTCGAACAGGTTCGCGGTGCTGTGTGGATGGGCCAGCTCCCGGTCGGTCATCGGGATGCGCTTGGCGAATACCGGCACGCCGTCCACGTCGAGCACCGAGGTGCCACCGCCCACCCCCACGGCGTGGGTGGGCGCGACTCGGAGGGCCGCCGCCAGCTCGTCGTCACCGCGGGCGGTGAGCCACGCAGAGATGCGGTCGTGGCGGAGGCGTCGAAGGGAGTGCATCGCACCCCATCATGCCAGTCGCCGGCGATCGATCCACGGCCGCTTGCCGGCGATGCGCCAAACCTCGACGACTCCCTCGGGCCGGGCGCCGCCGTGAGCTTCGTCCCGGCCCTTCCGCACCCTGCTGATCGCTTTGCCAGTCGCGCGCGCCACCCTTGCCACGGAGAGTGGCAGCACGGGCGACACGGCAGCGACGTGAGGGGGCTGCTTGGCCTCAGGCCGTGGGTCGTGCCTTCGTGGCCTCTTTGTCGATTCGGGCCTCCGCCCCAGTGCGGACCTCGGCTTCTTGTACAGCTTGTACTGGAAGGCGCTGAGCGAGACCTCATGCCTGGTCGCGAACTGCTTCTGCGTCAGCCCGCTCGCCTCGAACTCTTCTACCAACTGCTTCCACTCATCCGGATTGGGTCGTCGCATGCCGGAGTGAACCGGCGGGTCCACCCCAGTTCAGGACGTCGGACGTCGGTCGCTTACGGACCTCCACGCTCGCGGAGGCGGGTCCCATCCCCTCGAGCCCTCCCAGCCCCGCTTCACGCCCTGCTCGTCCGCGACGAACACGGCGCTCGGGGGCAGGGCGCGTAGCACCTCGGCAGCGGAGCGGCGCAGGCGCGCCAACTTCACGGCGGCGTGCGCGCCGTCGTCGAACAGGCCCTCCAGTCCGCCGCCGACAGTCGCCTGCGCCTGTTCGCATGGCCGAGTTCGGGCAGGTCGACGCACCTGTTCGGCTGCTCTATGTTGGGCAGTCGATGAAGCGAGATCCCCCCGGCAGCAAGGCGCCCTCGGCGCACCTGGAGGGGCTCGGGTCCTCGCTGATGCATACCGTCCGAGTCTGGCAGGTCGCTCCGCTCCACACCCGATGGACCGCCATGCTCCCCGTCCGGGCTGGAAGCGAGGAGGAGGCGCGGCGCCTGGTGGCCGAGGCGCTGGCGCGAAACCCGGACATGGGAGGGGGGCCGCCGCGCAACGCAATCGGGTTGTTCGAGCCAGGGTCCGGCCGTCGTGGGCCGCGCTTCAACCTGAGTGACAGCACCCCGCTGCCGCCCGCGTCGCGCTACCTCGAGTTCATGCCGGCCGGCGCTGACATGGTGTACGCGCAGTACGCGCTGGCGCAGCGCATCCTTGAGAGTGCCGCGCCGCTGCTCGAGGATGCGCGCTGGTACGCCATCCTCACGCAGTGCGAGGATATTCTCGACTGCTGGGAGCTCACGGCGGGCCGGCTGCGCTACGAGCGGCACCTCACGGAGGAAGAGCAGGCCCGAGAGCTGCTGCAACAGCTCGAGCCGTCACTTCGGGGCCGACTGGACTGAGTCCCCGTCGTCCTCCCGAAAGGCCATTCGAGGAGGACGTTCGACTTCAACGTGTTCGCCTGCGTGAGGTGTGGAGGCAGGCGGCGGGTCTTGCCGTACGTGCAGGGGGCTCCCATCCCTCCCATGCATTGACCGTCCCTCTTCCTCAGTCGCGCAGCAGCCGCTGCCCCGCGAGCACGTGCTCGACCCACGACTGTGACGAGCTGAGCGTGGGCGCAAGCCGAGCCGCGAGGGCATCACCCTCGATGGGGTCCGGAATCGACGCCGGCAAATAGATGGCTCCACGCTGACTGGGCCGCAGCCACGCGCCGACCTGGGCCTCACCGTGGACGACCAGATGCGTCGCATCCGTCCCATTTGTGACGAGGTTGCCGGTCAGCTTGAGGTCCCCCTCGATGAACACCTGCGCCTCGTGTACCAACACGAGGTCGCTCGCAATCAGCGAGCCCTTGATCCACAGCGGCACGTAGACGCCCACGTCGCGAATCACCAGCGGGCCGTCGACGATGACGTCCCCTTCGACGACGCACACCATCGGATCCTCATTGCCCACGTACGTCGGACCACTCAACGAGAGCGTGCCCTCGTGCACCACGAAGGTGACGTCACGTCCGCCGAAGAGGTCCTCGTAGTTGACCGAATCATCGCTGACCTCGATCAGGGAATAGCGCTCGAGGCCCACCTCCGTTGCCAGGGGTTCGAACCGCGCACCGGTGAGCGTCGTGTAGGGCTGGGCCTTTGGAGACATGAGGGATGAGTCTACAGCGCTGGCTCGAGCTCGTCTTCGTCAGACAGCTTCCCCAGCGCCTCCCGAACGAGGTGCTCGGCATGCCCAACAACTTCATCCGCTAGAAGCAGATGTCGCGCACGTCTTCGTAGACCGCGTAGCTGGTGGGCAGGCCGTAGTAGAGGGTCATCGCCTGCTCACAGGTGAGACACGCCCCTTCCCCGCTCAGGGTCGTGTAGGCGCTGTTGGTGTAGAACTTCACGCGGTACAGCGAGTGGCAGATCGGGTGCAGGCCCTCCTCACGAGACGCGACGTCCTCCTCCACTTCGGAGGGAACGCCCGCCCCACCACATCCCATCACCAGCAGCCCCGTCGCCAGCAACACGCCCCGGATGACCGTCGCTCCCCACATGGATTTTTCTCCTGGAATTGAGTTCCCGATGTTCACTCCATTACAAGAGTATCACTCGTCGAACAAACCCGGGGCCTCTCCTTCCTCCGCGAGAAGCATGGGCCACGGATACCCTCCAGGAGACAACCTTCTCTGTCGCCGACCGGTGCGGCCCTTGCTTCCCCGCGGGTCGCCACGGCGCCTGACGACCTCACGAGAAGATAGGGATTTCCCGCATGGCCATGCGCAGACAGTGGGTTCATGATGCGAATGAATCCGGATATCCGGGTCCAACCCCCAGGAGTGCGCGTATGACTTCGAAACTCATGCAGGGACTGCTGTTGGTGGCTGCACTGGCGTTCCCCACTGGAAGTGCACTGGCCTTCTGTCAGGACGGAGACACCCAGACGTGCCTCTGTCCCGACGGCTCGATGAGCGTGCGCTACTGCGTCAACAGCCGTTTTGGCCCCTGCGAATGTGGAGAAGGGCTGGGTGGATCGGCCTCATTGACCGAGGACGCGAGCGCGGCGGAGCAAGCGACGTCCGAAGCAAGCACGGCACAGGTATGCATCGAATCACTGACGCTCGAACAGTCGTCGGCGCCCTCCGGCACTCCGGGCTGAGTCCGAATGACCGGCCCCGACAATCCCTTCCAGGCCGCGCGTACAGTGTCGGCGTGAACCTGGGCTCGGACATCGTCGGCGAGTAGCGCGGGCCTTCCGTTTCACCCTCGTGCCCTGCGTGGGCCGCTTCAGGCCTGCCCACCACAGCTCCATGAAGTCGAAGCGGGGCTGTCGGTGGGCAACCCGGGGACTCGCGATTCATGTCGCGTCTGTCCTCACACTTCAGCCGAGCCGCATGGACAGCTCGACGTCCTCCGCGAATGGCGTCGAGAGATAGCCACTCCTCGGGTCTCGAACCCGCGCGAGGTAGTCGGGGCTGTCGTCAGCGTTATCGGCGACGATGAGCGCCCCCGGACGGAGCTGGCCCTCGAGCATTCGCAGGATGTCCGGGTAGAGCGCCTTCGCCCCGTCGAGCAGGAGCAGGTCGACCCGCGGGGGGATGTCGAGCGCGAGAGTCTTCAGTGCATCTCCTTCGCGAATCTCCACCAGGTCCGCGAGGCCGCCCGCTTCGAGGTTGCTTCGTGCACGAGCGACCTTCGACGGCTCGAATTCACTCGTGATGACGCGGCCCCCACCATTGTCTCGGAGTGCGGCGGCCAGATGCAGCGTGGAGATTCCGAACGACGTCCCGAACTCGACGATGGTCCGCGCGCCCGAACCGCGCGCCAGCATGTAGAGCAGGAGGCCCGTCTCGCGCGACACGGCCAGCGCGGCGTTCTTGAGCCGTCCGTAGAACTCCAGGTAGTCCGTCTTGCTTCGCATCATGCGCTCCCGCTCCTCGCGCGAGAGCGCCGCTATCTCCGGGATGGCGAGAGGCGACATCGCCTCGGCCTCCTCGAACAAGCGGTTGAGCAGGGGGGCAAGAGGGCTTTCGGTCAGCGTGGTCATCGGTTTCTCCGTTCCGTGCGGCATCAAGTGTGACGCTGGACAAAATGCGACGAATCATTCAGGTTCACAATTCGCATTGACGGGAGTGCGCATGAGCCCGCGACGAAGTCCTCGAATCTCCACGAGAAAAGAGCCCCAACAGGCGCGCTCGAACGAGCTCGTCGACGCGGTCCTCCGCGCGGCTATTCAGGTTCTGGCGAAGGAGGGAGCCCCGCGCTTCACGATGGCACGCGTGGCCGAGAAGGCCGGCGTCAGCGTCGGGTCGCTGTACCAGTACTTCCCGAACAAAGCGGCGGTCCTCTTCCGACTCCAGGCAGACGAGTGGCGACAGACAACAGCGCTCACTCAGAAGCTGCTCGAGGACACAACGCGTCCGCCGCTTGCACGGCTCCGCGCTCTCGTTCACACCTTCATCCAATCCGAGTGCGACGAGGCCGCGGTCCGCGTCGCGCTGAGTGACGCCGCGCCTCTCTATCGGGATGCGCCCGAAGCCCGCGAGGTGCGCGCCTCGAGCAAGGCCACGTTCGAGGGCTTCATGCGCGAGGTCCTGCCCACAACGCCCAGACCCGCGCGCATGCTCGCGGGAGACCTCGTCATGACGACGCTCAGCGCAGTGGGAAAATCCTTCTCGGAGAGGCCTCGAACACCCTCGGAGATTGCCAGCTACTCCGATGCGTTGGCTGACATGCTCTGTGCGTACCTGGAGACACTCTCGGGGAAGGACGTCGCTCCCTCGACCGCAGTCGACGCGGCACAGCCCCCTCCTTCACGACGCCCCTCGGCAAGGCGGCCGTGAGGCCTTTCGGCTGCCTCTCCGAACCCACCGCACACGATTCAGGGGCGGGTCCGGACCCGGACGCTACGCCAGCGCGATGACCGCGCGTTCACAGCCCACGTAGACCGTCCCGTCGGCGACGAGCGGCGCCGTCGTCACGCGGTAGGGCGCCTTCCACCGCCAGCGCTCTGTTCCCTCCCGAAGCGTCCAGGCGTGGATGGCGTTGCCAGCCCCCATGTAGACGACGTCCCCTGCGATTGCCGGCGAGACCGTGGCGGCAGGCGGCTTGTCGAGCGTGACTGACCAAAGCTCCTTCCCGGTCTTTTCGTTCAGTGCGTGGAGAATCGCGTGATCGCCGGTGAAGCACACGACGCCATCCGCGACGGCGGGCGTCCCCCACAGCGCGCCGCGAGTCTCGTAGGACCAACGCTCCTTGCCGCTGGCGAGGTCGAGCGCGCGAAGGCGCTTCCCCAGACCGGACAGGGCATAGACCGTGCTGCCGTTGATGGCGGGCGCTCCGCCATGACCCATCGCACCGGCCTTCGCCGACCATCGCTCCACTCCCGTGGCGCGGTCGAGCGCGACGACGTGGCCCTCGGCGAAGCCCTGGCTGGTCCCGACGACGACGTACTCGCGCGTCACGCTGACCGCGGACTGCACGCTCTCACCACGGCGCAGCAGTACGCGCCATCGCTCGGCTCCCGTGCGCGCGTCGATGGCGACCACCCCACCGAGCCGCGTTCCCACGTAGACGTCATCGTCGACAACGATGGGAGAGGAGGTCGCCTCGGCGTCGCACGAGACGCTCCAGCGGATGGCGTGCGTGCCCAGGTCAACGGCGTGGCACTGCCCGCCACCGACGACGAAGAGCAATCCATGCGCAACCATCGGATTCGAGATGCTCTCGGGAACGCCCCCTCCGACCCGCACGTTCCACAGCTCCTTTCCCTTCGAGAGGTCGAGCGCGTAGAGCTTGTCGTTATCGAAGTTCGCGAACAGCACGCCATCATGGATTGCAGGCGTGTTGCGAGTGGTCACGGGCGAACTCGGCGCGAACTTCCAGCGGGCCCTCTTGACCACGAGAGGTCCCGCTCCCTCGAAGTGGCCGGTCCGCGCGGCATTGGCGCCAAAGAAGAGGGAGCGAGATGAGTCTGACATGGGAGGTTCTCCGGCTTGGGTGGGCAGCGGGGCCGCGGCGTCACCAAGTCCAGGGCCCGGCGGGAGCTTGAGACGCCGGCCCGCGCCCCCAAGTAGCTCTCACCCGGCCCCTGTCGGCCTTACATCAATTTCCCGTCAACACCACCAGGTTCGCGCGCACCGTCTGGCCTTCAGCGCCCTCGAAGGGCACCGGCTCACTGGGTCGATTGAGCACCTCGATGGCGCCGGCCCCGGGCGGGACCCGCAGGACATAGGTCCCGTCCGTCGAGAGCGTCCCGAAGTGGTCCTCTCCATCGATTCGCGCGAGCACACCGCCCGACTCCAGGGGCAGGCCCCGGGCATCCCTCACCACGCCTTCCAGCGTGAGCCCGGGCGACAGACGCAGGTGCGCGGTGTCGACACCCGCGGGGATGAGCCGCCGCGTCCTCGGCCACTCGTGATGTTGGATCTCCAGCAGGAAGGGCTCGTCGGGAACGCCTGAGAGATAGAGACTTCCATCCGGATAGGTGGCTCCGTAGCACACATCCGGCCCGTCACGTCCGGGCAGCTCGGGCCATCTGCACCGCACCGTGGCCTCCCAGAGCCCCTGCCCGTTCGGTGCCTCCACGCGCCCCGTGAGCAGCCGCCCCATCCCCAGCTTGATGTCCCCGAGACGGACTGTCGCCCCGGCGCGAGGCGCGAGCTTCCGGAGCTCGGGAGCGAACCCCTCCGCGGAGATGCTCACGTACAGGGGCTTGTTCCCTTCGACAGGGAAGGACAAGGAGAAGCGCCCCCGCGCGTTCTCGAATGACTGGTGCGCCACCTGGAAGGACGGGATGGGGCGGCCCCGAGCATCCACCACCCGGCCACTCACCCGGACCGCGTCGCGGACGCTCGCCTCGCGCTTCGATACGAGCCGGACCGGCTCGGGCTGCTCATCCAGGACCTTCACCCGCTGCGATTCGTCATGGCCCTGCGCGTCCGCGAACACACTCGCCTCGCCCGGCGGAACGTGCTCGAACGCGAAGCCCCCGTTGCGCGCCGTCGCCCGGCGAATCAGCAGCTTCGTCCCTCCTGTCAGCTCCAGGTTGAGTTCCGCGTGCCCGCCCTGGATGGCCACGCCGCGCTCGTCGACGAGCCGGCCACGAAAGCGGCGAGCGCCTTGGAGGTCCAACGTGAGCGTCCGCGCTTCGCCCTCGAAGCGAAACTCACGGGAGACCCTCCGATACTCCTCCAGCACGTCGAAGCTCAAGGACACGAGGTACCTGCCGGGAACCATCCCATCGAAGCTCGCGCTCCCGGCTTCATCCGGACGCCGAGCCCTGGAGGAGGTTCGGACATCGCGGTGCCCGAGCGGCCCGTCCACGTGCACCCATATTGGGTGAATCAATCCCTTGGGGAGCACGACGGCGACAGTCAATCGCCCACCCGCGGGCACCACCCAGCGCACCTTCTGTGAGCGAATCACCACCTCGCCCAGCGCGGAGAGCCGGTCCTTGGGCTCGACCAGGAAGGAATAGCGGCCCCGCGCCAGCTCCGGCAGCTCGAAGGAGCCGTCGGCCCGCGTCTGGGCCGAGAGCGGCGGCGGCCAGAAACACGTCGAGGGGAAGCCCACTCGGCCGTAGTGCTTGAGGTGAATCCAGGCGCCGACCACGGGCTTCCCATCGCTGTCGACGACCTCGCCCCGCAGCGGCTCCGAGCGCTCGAGGACCACGTCCAGCGGGGCCACCACCGAGGCGGGGGCGATGTACCGCGACACGTGCTCGGGAGCATTCACCAGGACCGCGATGGGCGAGAACCCGGGCACAGGCACCTCGAACCCGCCGTCCTCGCCGGTGAGCACCTCCTGGTACTTCAGCAGCCCGAGCCGCTGCTGGATTCCTGCTCGGACCCGAACGCCCTTCAGGGGAGTGCCGGCCGCCCCGCGCACACGGCCCTTCACGACCCGGGGCGGTGCCAGCTCGATTCCCACGAAGCGCTCGTTGCCCATCACCATCGTCACTGTCTGGGTCCCCAGTTCGGAGCCACGCGTCGCTGTCAGGACCCATGGCGCGCCGGCCACGCCTCGGAACACGAAGTGGCCTCGCGCGTCGGTGCGGGTGCTCAGGACGTGCTCACGGAAGGTGGCTCGCACCTCCACGTCGGGCACCGGTCCCGAGGAGGAGACGACGAGCCCCTCGATGAAATGGGGGCCCCTGGCCGAGGGCTCCTCGGCCACCGCGGACGTCAAGAGCAGGACCGACAGGACCCACAACGCGTGATGGAAGATACGAAGGCGCATGCCACCTCCGTGGCCACTCTACCCTCGCCTGCCCATTGAGGTGCTCGCGCGGTTCGTCGGGGCCATCAGTCGGTAGGGCCGCGCTCGCCCCGGACAGCGTCGGCCAGTTCACGCACGGGCGTCAGCAATCCATACAGCTCGATGGTGGTGCGCGGGACGGCGATCACCTCCACCGTCAGGACGCCGCTCTCGATGGAGAAGGTCTCGAAGACGTGGGCCAGGTTCAGCAAGGGCCGCCGCATTTCCGCGTTGAGGAGGAAGGCGCGGGCCTTGGGAGTGACGTTCCTCAGGTCCAACGCGTTATCGAGGCTGGCATCTCCAACATCCTCGTCTTTCACGCCGAACAGTCTGAGGAACGTGTCGCCCAGCGTCTCGGGCCGGATGGTCACCTCGCGCGGAAAGCCGTCACCCAGCCCGTGCCGGATGATGGTGACGATGTGGAAACTCCTGCCAAAGCCCCGGTGCTCGGTCTCCACGGTGATCGCCCGCCCGGCGTGGCGGCCCTTCATCTCCAGCGTCCCCGCGGAGTACATAAACCCGGACGTCGCAGTGAAGGACCAGCCGCGAGTGTTGGCGAAGTCCTGCCAGGTCTGGAGTTGCTGCGTCCAGTGCCGCCAACGGACGTAGCCAATGACACTCGCTACCCCGAGGCCGACTCCGAAGACGCTGGCGAAGATGCCAATTTGTGTCCAGGTCATTCCCGTAAGCATCCCCGTTCGGCCCGTATCTGCCAACCCCTCCGCGCGCGGGCCCCCGGACGGGACGCCGCGGGGATGCACCTCTCTGGCAAGGACGACCCCGTGCCTTCCAGCTGGGATGGAAGGCTCCGCGGGCAGGACCGAGCGGGCCCCACCCCTCGCATGCGTCGCGGCCCCCACCAGCCTCAGGGGCAGAGCAGTTCGACGGACTTGATGCGCATCACGCCATCGACGTTCGGGTCGTTGGTCTGGTCGCCGATGGCGATGTTCCCGTCCGCCATGAAGTTGTTCCGCGTGAGCTTCGCGACGCCGTCGATGCTCACCGTGGCCACCTTCGCCGCATCCACCGCCAGTTCGTAGACATGATACCCGCCGCTGATCACCGGGAACGCCGCGGACTGAGTGTCATCCGCCCAGCCAATCGCCGCACTGTCGAGGTAGATCATCTGCGAACGGTCCACGGAGTTGCCGAACGGCGACGTGAAGCTCCCCAGGATGGCGGCGCCGCTGTCGAGCTGGTTGTGGCGGCTCGCCGACTCGACTTGCGCCGTCACCACGAGCTTGAAGGGTTTCGTTGCGTCAACCACGTTCGCCCGCGTGAGGAGCAACTGCCCGCTCGTCCGCGCTCCGCTGTTCGTCGACGTCTCCAGGCGAACGTAGTCCTCGCCGTACGTGAGCGTGTTCGGCGCCTGGGTGATCGCCCTCCAACCTTGCGCCGTGATGTCTTCACCGCCGACCAGCAGGGGAATGCTCCCCCGCGCCGACCACTGCGTCGTCGACGTCGTGGGCAGACACGCCTCGCAAGCGTTCGCCGGGTTCGGTGTGCCTTCGTCGTAGAGGCTGCCGTCAATGAAGCACTTCGGGCCGCACGCGCCCGCCGAGCAGACCTGTCCCGCGCCGCACTGCGTCCCGTCCGCCCGTGGCGTCCACGCGGTCGCGGAGGTCTCAGGTACGCACTGTTCGCACGGGTTCGCCGCGTTCACCGTCCCTGACGCAACCTGCTGGCCGTCAATCTGACAGCGCAGGACGCAGACGCCCTCCTCACAGCCCTGGCCAGCCGCGCAGGCATTGCCGCAGCCACCGCAGTGCGCCGGGTCGGCCCCGGTGTTCACACAGGAGCCGCCACACAGCACGATTCCGCCGCCGTCGCACTGCTCCGGCACGGACGCGTCGGGTGGATCGACGGGAGGCGGAGTGGAGTCCTTCCCGCAAGCAACGATGACGCCGAGCACGACGATGCAGGAGAGAACGCTGGAACGAATCGAGACCATGAAGCCCGCCACCTTGCGCAACGACACGCCCACGCGGCGTGTGCTCGTGAAGTGGTGAAGCTTGGAGCGCACGCGCGCGGGTGAATCAAGGCCTTTTCCAGAAGCGGTCGCTGGGACGACAGGCGCGCGGGTCGAAGCGACAGGAGGAGTGAAGGCTTCGATGAGTTGAGGTCGGTTGCTGAACAGAAACGCGCGCCGGGACGCAGATCCGGGCCTGCCACGCCAACCACTCCTCCTGCCGCGCCAGCTCCACGTTCACCCTCCGCTTCCGCGCCGTGGCCAGCAGCAGCGCCTCCGCGCCCGCCGTCGCACGCGTCCATGGGGACGATGACAAACTGGCGCCGACCCCCTCACCCTGCCCCCGCGCAACGACACATTTCAATCCGCCAGTTCACTGGCCGCGCCAAGTCATTGCACATATGCGCCAGCGTGGCCCGGCCTGCCTGTCCTGACTTGACCGCAAGTGTGTATCAGGAAATACAGGCTCCGCTCGCGGCCGGAATCACTTTCACTGACTGCGAGTGACTGACAACGCCGTTCATTGAGGGGGGCCCCATGACGCTTCGACTGCAATCCGCTTTTCTCGCGCTGACACTGACGCTCGCTGCGTGCGGCAGTGCTGAGACAGAAGAGTTCACCGATTCACCCGCGCTCGGCGAGCAGCAAAGCCCGGTCTCGTTCCCCACCCGCCTCAACACGTGTGGAAACGAGGCGACGAAGCCGCAGATCTTCAGCAATACCTTCGCAAGCCCCAACGCACTTCTACCGGGCGGCAGTGCCCCCTCCGGCTTCAATCCCGCGAATGGCCGCTTCAGCCGCGGCGGAATCCAGTACGTCTCCGGCAACGGCGTCCGCATGGAGTTGGTCACCGACAAGTGCACGTACATCAAGGAGGTGAAGGTTGGCTCGACCGTCCTGACGACCAGCTATACCAACGGGTTCTGGTATTCAGCGCAAGCGTCCACGTCGCAGCCGAAGGATCCCACCCGGTACGGATACAACCTCTGGGTCTTCTTTCCGTACCAGGGTGACGGCTCGACTGACATGGTCACGATCACCGTCGGCCGAGACATGGGTCGGCTGACCGAGACGTACAGCTTCCCCTTGGTCCGTGTGGACTCGGTCAACCCTGTCGGCGCGACTGCCCCGATCAACTTTACTCGGGCCGAGCTGTTCAACATGTTTGGGAAGGCGCTCTACGAGAAGTTCAACGGTGCCACGAACTCCACCCGCGAAAACCCGGACGATCCGAACAGTCGCCGCATCTACGGTTACGACCCTTCCAAGCTGCAAGTGGCGGTGACGTCCTCCGGCGTCACGTTTGGGTTTGATTTCAAGGCAGAGGTCAACGGCTGGTGCGACCCGACCGTGCATGCGCAGGGCAAGTTCACGCTGAACGCCGACAACCAGGGTATCTCCGTCCACTGGGAGACGCCGGCGTCCGGCAGTCTCGATTGGCCGTTCTTGTGCGAGATCGTTCAGGTCATTCCGATCCTCGGCATCATTCCCGCCATCGTCTACGACGTCGTGGAAGCCGATAACGGCAAGAGCGTCGCCGACTCGGTCGAGAAGGCCGTCACCGATTCGCTCCCCACGTCGTCGACGGTCAACTTCTTCCTCGATGGTTCGACCGTGCAGAACGGACAGTTGTTGGTGAACCTCAAGGTGCCGGCACCGTCTATCGGAGTCCGCACCCCTTACGACGCGTTCGACATGACCCGCACCGCGACGCAGTTCCCCGCCGGGGATGCGGTGCTCTTCCTCGCCAGCGGACTGGGGATGAACGACACCGTCGCGAATGTCACGCCCACGACCACGCTGTCTTCCGGGCCCAACGGCGTCCCGCGAGTCGGCGTTCCCACCTGGCCCTTCCCGCTCACGGTGGCGCGCACGGGCAACCTGGTCTGGAACACGCGGCCCGTCGGCCGGTTGTTGGCGCGAAACACGAGCACCCTCAAGACCACCACGTACAACTACGAGCCCGGTTGTTCGATCACCATCCCTGGCGGAGGCACCGGGCCCGGCGGAAGCGGCCTCAGCACCCCGTACCTCAAGCTCGGGGTGAACGACACGGCCGCCGACGCGCAGCGGCTGAGAGGGGGGTTCTCGCTTGGGTACAGCGTGCGCGCCTTCTTCCTGAGCGAGGTCGGACTCGGCGCCAGCCTTGTCCCGTCGTGCGCGAGCGTGATCACGACGCCCGTCTTCGAGAACGGCGTGCTCGCACCGTAACCTCGGCGAAGCCCCTCGAATCGGCGGTCCCTTCCGAGTCGGTCACCGGAAAGGGCCGCTCACCTCGAAGGTGATGCCTCCGCTGCTCTGCCCCGTGGTGCCGCGCTGCGAGCTGAAGTACAGCCGCCGCCCGTCCGGACTGAATGCCGGGCCCGTGATTTCCGAGCTGGAGTGTCCCTCCAGCCGGATGAACGGCGCCACCACGCGGCTGGGGCCCGGGGTGATGATGCAGACCTCCAGATTCCCGCCGTCCTCGGCGACGAAGAGGTCTCCCGAGCGGGACACGGTGACGTTGTCCACGCCGGTCAGCGGCGAGCCCGAGGAGAGGTTGTCGTCATAGATGACCTCCAGTCGTCCGCTGGCGGGCGTGTGGGCCCACACACGGTTGTCGCCCTTGGTGGTGAAGTAGACGACGCCGCTGTCGAACCAGCAGCCCTCTCCGCCGTTGAAGGCCGTCGTCCTGGACGCCACGGAGGACTGGCTCGACGCCGGACTGGACGCGGCGCACACCACCCACGTCAGCGTGGCCGTGCCAGCCAAGGGGTCTCCCGTCACCTTCGCGGCCTCCAGCGTTCCGGCCGTGAGCGAGGGCCACGCGGACGGCGTGAAGCGATAGAACCGCCCGCTGGTGCTGTCCTCCGTGAGGTACAGCCGGCGGCCGTCCGGGTCCACCGCCACCGCCTCGTGCGCGAAGGTGCCCAACGCTCCACGCACCAAGCCCTGGGACGACCGCGTCGGGTCGCACTCCCACACCCGGCCGCTGCCGTACTCCTCGCACGACAGCCACGTGCCCCACGGCGTGGGGCCTCCCGCGCAGTTGCTGCGCGTGCTGGACAGGATGCGGTACGCGCCAGCAATGGCGCCCGCTCCGTCGAAGCGCAGCGCGCTCGCGCCGCCCCCCGAGGACAGCTCGCTGTTGGACGTGTAGACCCAACCGCCATCAGAGAGCGCGAAGCAGGCGCCCCCGTCCGGCGCGGAATGCCACGTGTAGCCCGTGCTCGCCACGGCCCGCCCCGAGCGCGCGAGGATGCGCGACGAGAACCCCGCCGGCAGTCTCACCCCGTTGGCATCTGGCGAGCCGGACATGGCCCCATACGGGCTCGGCCCCGGCTGCGCGGGCGCGGCATACGCCCCCTTCCAGAATCCAGGTCCCATGCCCAGCGCCCCGCCACCCAGCGCGGAGAGACGAAGGAAGTCACGACGGTCCAATCGCATACAGAATCCTCCTTGAACGTCCTGAACCCGGTCTACAAACCCATGCAGTTGGCGTAGTACGTCACCGTGCCCGGCCAGTCGCTGAAGATGCCGATGACACCCACGTGCCGGGCGAGCACGTCCACCGCGACGAGCATGTCGCCGTCGTTGTTGATGGCCTGCTTGACGGACTGGAAATAGAAGCCGCCGCCTTTCGCCAGCGGGCCGTCACGCTCCAGGGACCAGGCGATGATGTCCAGACCCGCGGCCCTCGCCGCCCTGGCGTACGCGGACGGGATGATTCTCCCCTGCGCATCCAGCGTGAGCAGCACGTAGATGGGCGGCGCGATGACCTCCACGCCCGACGCGGCCAGCTCGTCCATGCCCGGCACCCAGGTGCTCGGGTCGTTCGGATCAAACCGGGTGCCCGGAATCTCATAGCGCCCGTCCAGGTAGACGGCCTGCCTGCCGAACTGCGGCTCGCGCTGAATCCAGTACTTCACGTCGTCGAGGTTGAAGGACTGCGGCCACACCTGGCTCGGGTGGACGCGGGCCTGCTTGTACTCATCCAGCATCTGCTGGGCGTAGGCGGCCTGCGTATAGGTGCCCTGGTACGGCATGGGGACACTCGGGGCCTTCAGCTCCGGAGTGAACCTGGTGCCCAGGCGCTTGAAGAGCTCGATGCTCTCCTTGTGGGACAGGACCGTGCCACACGCGGAATAGAGGTCCGTGCGCCAGGGAGCCGTTCCACCCAGGTACTGCGCCACCGTGGCCGCCGAGGGGTTGGCGGCGTCCATCTTCCCGCACAGCTGCTTGAACTCGTCGAGCGTGATGTCGCTGGCGCAGCAGAGCGCGGAGGCGGGCTTGCCGGTGGTGGGGTCCGCCGGCTGGAAGGGCTGTGTGCACTTCGCCGCCAGCGCGGGAATGGCGAGGATGTTCGTCGTGGTGTGCAGGTCGCACTGCGAATGCCGACACACCAACTGCCGGTCCTTCGTGAAGGTGACGTCGCACTCGAGGATGCCCGCGCCCATGCGCGCGGCGGCCTCGTAGGACTCCTTCGTGTGCTCCGGGAACTGGAGCGGCGCGCCGCGATGGCCGATGGAGAACTCCGTCCGGGAGAACGGCCCCTCCGAGCATTGCTGGAGCTTGCGCTTCAGAGGGCTCTCATCCATGTCCTCGACCAGATAATAGGGACGAGCGCCCACCTGGACGTTGAGTCGGCGCGGCGGCGTGTGCTCCGACCGGGACTCCTCCGCCGCGCGCGCCGCGAGCGAGTCGTCTCCGGCGGGGGCCGCACCGGGAATCGTGATGCACGCGGCGAGCGTCGCCACGAGGAGCGTCACCAATCTTCGGGGATACATGAGCTTTCCGGCTCCTTCATGGGTTGCTGGATATGCAGGCCCGCGCAAGATGCACCCTCCTTCCCCGACGGAAACGTCAAGGTTGAGCGACGATTCTCTCAAGAACATGCCACGACGCGAGCAGAGCGGCGGCGCGCGGTACTTCGGCCGGTGAAAACCGGGCGACCAGGTCGACGGGGAGCGCGTCGACGCCGGGCGCATGTCTTCCTTTGAGTTTCGGGGGCGTCACAAAAACTTGTCACAAAGAGGTGTCACCCGGTGTTGCCGCACCCGGCGTGGGGTGAGACGCACTCGAAGCGGCCGGCTTTCCCTCTCATGTGAGACCTGGCGGTTCGGCTGTGTCTGAAACGTTTCATCGAGTGCCTTGGGGCCGTGTCAAGGACGTCTGTATTCCACACGGGCCGGAATCATTCGGGAGACCCACCAGATGCGAAAGTCCCCACGCCTCATATTGGCCGCGCTTGCCGCGGTGATGCTGTCCCACGTTGGGTGCTCGGGCGATGACGAGCCCCGATGCGAGAGTGCGAAGTGCTTCGCGTCGTCCTGTGGAGATGGAGTGAAGGAGCCGCAGGAGGCGTGCGACGACGGCAACACGACCTCCGGTGACGGCTGCGAGGCCGACTGCTCCCTGACGCCGAAGAAGGCCACCTGTGGCAACGGCAAGCTGGAGGACTCCGAGGTTTGTGATGACGGCAACACGACCTCTGGTGACGGCTGTCAGGCGGACTGCGCGCTGACGCAGACTCGCTGCGCGGCGGCCGATGCGCCCCCGCTGGCGGACGGGGCGACGTGCGCGGTGACGAAGGCCGGCAACGGCGCGCGCCTGTTCACGGGCGTGGTGCTCAAGGACGGCGAGACGCTGGTGGGTGGCCAGGTGCTGGTGGACGCGCGGGGCATCATCTCCTGCGCCCAGTGTGACTGCTCCGCCGCCGAGGGCGCCGAGGACGCCACCCAGATTTCGTGCCCCACGGGTGTCATCTCCCCGGGCCTCATCAACCCGCACGAGCACCTCACCTATCCGGACAAGCCGTACGTGGGCACCGACGAGCGCTACGAGCACCGAAATGAGTGGCGCACGGGCGCCAACCAGCACACGACGATTCGCAACGGCGGCTCGAAGAGCAGCGCGGACGTGGCGGGCTACGCGGAGCTGCGTCATGTGATGGCGGGCACGACGTCCATCGCCGGCGCCGGAGGTGCCGCGGGATTCCTGCGCAACCTGGACCAGAGCCCGGTGGCTCGCCAGGAGGGCCTGGAGGAGGGCATCGCGGACTCGGACACCTTCCCGCTGGGCGACTCCAACGGCCGCATCGTGACCTCGGGCTGCGAGGACTACGCGACGCGGCCCACCGTCGCGGGCCTGTCGAAGCTGGCCGCCTACCTGCCGCACATCGCGGAGGGCATCAGCGCGGGAGCCCACAACGAGTTCACCTGTCTGTCCACGGGCGCCAATGACGTGCTGCTGGGGCGCACGGCGGTCATCCACGGCATCGGCTTGACGGCGCGGGAAATCGAGATGATGGCCGCCCGCGGCACGGGACTCATCTGGTCCCCGCGCTCCAACATCGCGCTGTACGGCGACACCGCCATGGTGACGACGCACAAACGCCTGGGCGTGAGCATCTCACTGGGCACCGACTGGCTGCAGTCCGGCTCCATGAACATCCTGCGCGAGC
This sequence comes from Myxococcus llanfairpwllgwyngyllgogerychwyrndrobwllllantysiliogogogochensis, assembly GCF_006636215.1. Lineage (GTDB taxonomy): Bacteria > Myxococcota > Myxococcia > Myxococcales > Myxococcaceae > Myxococcus > Myxococcus llanfairpwllgwyngyllgogerychwyrndrobwllllantysiliogogogochensis. Next base: position 56,846 of record NZ_VIFM01000012.1, read on the forward strand.
TGAAGTGCGCGGACTCGCTCAATACCCGCCAGTTCGCGCGCACGTTCAGCGACGAGCAGCTGTGGCGCATGGTGACGACCAACGCCGCGGAGGCAGTGGACGTCTACGAGAAGGTGGGCCGCATCGCGCCGGGAAAGATGGGCGACCTGTCCATCTTCCAGCTGACGGAATTCAAAGCCTCGCCGCACCGCGCGGTCATCGCCGCCGAGCCGGCGGACGTGGTGTTGACGATGCGCGGGGGCAAAGCGCTCTACGGCGACCAGACGCTGGTGACGGCACTGAAGGGCGCCTCGGAGACGTGTGACGCGGTGGACGTGTGTGGCGCGGCCAAGTCGGCCTGTGTCCAGTCCGAGGTGGGCAAGAACCTGGCGGCGCTGCAAGCGGCCAACGCCTCTGCCTACCCGCTGTTCTCCTGCGGTGTCCCCGAGGCGGAGCCCGCGTGCACGCCCCGACGCAGCTCGAACAACTCCGCCTGGCTGGCGTCCGTGAACAGCTCCACCGTCTACTCCGGCCAGAGCGAAGCGGACGACCCGGACGGCGACGGCATGCGCGGCGCGGCGGACAACTGCTCCGACGTCTTCAATCCGATTCGCCCGATGGACAACGGCAAGCAGCTCGACTCGGACAGCGACGGACTGGGCGACGCGTGCGACCCGTGCCCGCTGTCCACGAACAACAGCGCGTGCACGACCTACCCCGTGGGCGATGACGACCACGACGGGTTGCCCACGTGGCAGGACAACTGCCCGTTCGTGGCCAACGTGGACCAGGAGGAATCGGATGGCGACGGCAAGGGCGACGCGTGCGACCCGTGCGCCATCCCGAACCCGGGCACCACCGCGTGCCCGGTGACCATCCATGACCTGAAGACGCCGGTGAGCGGCGGCCTGCCGTTCGCGGGTGAGGTGGTGTCGCTGTCGGACGTCATCGTCACGGGCGTGGCGAAGGGCGCCGCGAGCGCCAACGGCTACTGGGTGCAGGTGCATCCGTTGCCGTCCGGCAAGAGCGTCGAGTACTCCGGCCTGTTCGTCTACGGCCCGAAGGGTGACCTCGCCGTGGGCGACCGGCTGGACATCAGCAAGGGCTCGCTGACCGTCTTCAACGGCCTGCCCGAGCTGACGGACGTGACGTACACCCGCCGCAGCATCGGCAACACGCCTCCGGCTCCGGTCCTCGTGAGCGCGGCGGACGTGCGCACGGGCGGTCCTCGCTCGGTGGCGCTCGAGGGCGTACTCCTCGAGTTGCGAGAGGTGAAGGTCACCGAGGGAGTGAACAGCTTCAAGGAGTTCCGCGTGAATGAGAGCGGCGATGCCGCCCAGCCCTCGCTCATGGTGGACGACCAGGCGTTCGACTCCGCGGACCCAGCGGTGGGCACCTCCTACTTCTCGCTGAGGGGCCTGCTGACCTTCAACTTCAACGACCACAAGCTCGTCCCCCGCGGAGCGGGCGACCTGCTCGGGACGCCGCCCACGCTGACGGTCTTCGGGCCCGGTGGCTTCGTGCGCGCCGAGGACTCGGGCGCGCGGAGCACCTTCCCGCAGGCGCTCACGGTGACGCTCTCCACGACCTACTCGGTGCCGGTCGATATCACGGTGACGTCGAGCGACCCGACCGCCCTGGTGGTGCCTGGTGGGAAGGTCACCATTCCGGCGGGGCAGACCTCGGCGGAGGTGAAGGTGGAGCCGCTGGCCCAGGCACCGAGCGTCACGCTCACCGCCACCCTGGGGGCGGTCTCGCTCCAGTCGTCCTTGCGGGTGCTGGGCGCGACGGAGCAGGCGCTGGTGACGTCCTTGTCTCCCGCGACGGTGAGCATGGTGCCGGGTGGCACGGCGACGCTCACGGTGGCGCTGGACCGTCCAGCTCCGGCCAACGCGTCCATCGCGCTGAGCGTGGACCCGGCGGCGGGCTTCGGCACGTTCAACCCGGCGAGCGGCACGCTGGTGGTGGCGAAGAACGCGACACAGGCGACGTTCACCTTCACCGCCGACGAGGCCGCCTCCGCCTCTGTGGGCACGGTGACGGCACAGATGGGGGCCAGCAGCGCCAACACGGCGGTGACGCTGGACCAGGACTCGCCACGGCTCGTGTCACTCTTGCCCTCCACTCCGGTGGTGGTGCGGTACGGCCAGTCACAGGAGTATCGGGTCGTGCTGTCCTCGGCTCCGGCGGCGAACCTCGCCGTAGCGCTGGTGGCGACGCCGGCAGCGGGGGTCACCCACTTCGGCACGGTGCCGACCACGGTGACGGTGCCCGCCGGCACGGCGGACGCCACGTTCCTCTTCACGGCGGATGCGCTGGGTGAGGGAGCGGGCACGGTGGCCGCGTCGCTGCTGGGAATCACGCGGACGTCCGACATCACGGTGACGCCGCCGCCCGCCGCGCTCCGCGCGCTGACACCTTCGACGGCGACGGTGTTCTTCAACGCGACACAGTCGTTCACGGTCACGCTGGACCGCCCCGCTCCGGCAGAGGGAGCCTCGGTGGATGTGGCGCTGACGCCGGCCTCGAACGTGGGCTCACTGTCCTCCGCGACGGTGGCCATCGCCGCGGGTCAGACGAGCGGACAGGTGGTGTTCACCGCGGGCCAGACAGCTGGCGGCGTCCGGCTGACGGCGACGTACGGCGGCGACGAGCTGTCGGCGGAGCTGACCGTGGCGAATCGCCCGGCCATCGGCCACCTGGTCATCAACGAGGTGGACTACGACCAGCTCAACACGGACACGAAGGAGTTCGTCGAAATCTACAACCCGACGGGTGGCTCTGTGTCGCTGGCGAACGTGTTCCTGGTGTTCGTCAATGGCGCGGGGAACCCTCCGGCGAGCTACCAGAAGCTCGCCCTCGCGGAGGTCGGCACGCTCGGCGCGGGTGAGTACCTGGTGGTGGGCTCGGCCGCGGTCGTCGATCCACTGGCGGGTCGTCCCGGCGTGAAGACGCTCCAGCGGGGGACCACGGACTTCATCCAGAACGGCGGCAGCACAGCGAGCCCCGCGGCGGACGCCGTGGCGCTCTACGACGGGGTCCAGGACGAGCTCATCGACTCGCTCTCCTACGAGGCCACCATCACCCAGGCCACCATCACGGACTCCTCCAAGAGGTTCGACATGCGGGAGGGCACCACGAGCACGGCGGCGGTGGCGGACAGCAACACGGTGGAGGGCTCGGTGTGCCGCGACGCGCATGGCGTGGACACCGACGACAACGGGATGGACTTCAAGTTCACCACCACCGTGACGCCGGGCGCGGTCAACGCCATCACCCCGCCTCCCGCGCCGTGATGCGCGCGCGGCCCTCGTGCCGAGTGACGGGGTGAAGCAGTGAAGCGGGCGGCTCCTGGAAGGTCAGGGGCCGCCCCAGGCTGTCACCTTGGACATCTCGTCGGGCAGGGACGGGGCCGGCGAAGTCGATTCAGTCCACGGGACGCGGCGCATACCCTTGCGGTTTGAACACGCGCTGGGTGGACGGAGGGTATGCCGCGAGCTTGCTGGCGGGCCGACGCGGGCGCGTCGTGAGTTCGCCGCCGCAGTTGGGGCAGATGCCCTTCAGTCGCTCCGTCGCGCAGCTCACGCAGAACGTGCACTCGAAGGTGCAGATGCGGGCATCCGTCGAGTCGGGTGGCAGGTCGCGATCACAGCACTCACAGCCCGGACGCATTTGAAGCACGTAACCTCCTTGGACGCAGGACCCGAAAAGAGCACGGAAAAGGGGAGCGGGTCATCACCCACTGACCCCAGCCGCCCGGGGACCTTCCCCCCGAAGGGCGAAAAGCCGCGGTAAGTGGTTGCCGTGGGTCCAATTCCCGCCCCTGGAGCGCGCCTTTGTCCCACGCGCCCGGCGATTGTCATTCAAGGCCACAATCACTACCATGCTCGCGCCACTCACAGGAGAGGTGTCCATGCACCGTTCGCTTGCTGGAGTCGCTGTTGCCACCGCGATGTCGCTGTCCTCCGCAGTGCTGGCCGAGGAGCCTCGCGCATCCGAACCTCAGGGATTGAATGTCTCCAGTGCCATGCCGGCCTGCTTCGTGGACACGCCAAACTGGGATTACCTTTCCGCATATGCCTGCTCCGCCAGTGGCAGCGCGTACTCGACAGTTGTCTCCTGGGGCGTCCTCGGGATTGACCAGACGGGTGGCCGCTACACCATCCAGTTCCTCGACTCCTGCTACGGGCATGGCTACTACCAGGACACGGGCTATAGCTGCATGACCGTCATCAACAAGTACGACACGCTGACGCAGCGCATCCGCGTCTACGACAACTTGACGGGCCAGTGGTCCGCCACCCTCACCGCGACCGCCTCGTACTACGGCGACGACTAGCGAAGTCCCTGCGTGCCGCGCGGGCCCCACACATGGGCCCGCATGGTCCACCGCTACGACATGGCCCTCCGGATTCCGGCCTCATTGTCGCGCAGGGTGCTCTCCAGATGTGCGCGCGCCCATGCCTGGCCTCCTGCCAGTCCCTGCCTGAAAGCAGCCGCGCCCCCTGCCCAGTTCTCGGCCGCGAGGTCGATGACTCGCTCCTGGATGCCCCGGGGCAACCCGCCGAAGTCGAGCGCTCCATTGCCTCCCGCTTGCGCCTCCCATGGGGCCGGGACCACCTCTTGCCGCATCACGAACGAGCCAGGCTCGCCTTCACGTGAGCCGCGAACCGCCAATCTCGTGAACTCAGGGTTCAACCGCCGCAGTTCGGCCCGCCGCTCCTCGGTCGTCATCCCCCTCCACGGATTGCCCTTGATCAATGGCTCCCGGCCCCGCTGCGTTGCACGGGTCGCGATGTAGCGTTCAAGGCTGACACCCGGAGGCAGGAGGACGAGCAATTCCGTCTCACTTTGAGACAGCTCGGTCGAGCCAGGATAGAGGTACTCGTCAGGCACATCGAACCAGACATCATGGCGAGCGCCCTGCAGGATATCACCCACGCCACTCTCCGAGTCGTCAGTCCCCCAGGAAAGGGAGTAGGGGTTGACAGCCACGGAGACAAAGGGCGTTTCGTCCCCCAGCATTCCCTGCCCATGCCTGTCGATCGCTTGCAGGATGCCCCCTCGCCCGCCACCAACCAGTTCGCGATGAAGCCTGGCATAGGCCTCGGGGTCCTGGGCCCCCAGCTTCGAGATATAATCACTCTCTTTTCCAGCATCCATCCAACGGACCACGCGCATCAACTGGATTGGCGCGGCCCCCTGCGTCCCGGTCATCCGCTGCACGGGAGGTTCGTGGAGCGAGCCCGCCATCATGGGCTGAAGGGTGGCCCTGTCGCCCATGACCTGCGCCTCTGACTCCAGCGCGGGCGAGTCATTCACCGGCGCGCCGTTGAAGTCCCGGGTGGGAGTCACCCTGCCCTGCTTCTGCTGCACCACGTGCCAGGCCTCATGGGGCAGGTGTTGCTCCTGGCCCGGTCCCACATGGATGTCCGCCCCCTGGGTGTACGCAAGCGCCTGAAGCTGGGCCGGCCTGGTGGAGTTGTAGTGAACGCGTACGTCATCCAGGCTCACGCCAGAGAGCGACTCAATGCCAGTCTTGAGTTCATCCGACATGCCGGTCCTGTTTGCCTCAACCGGCTTCCGCTGCGCGGTGCCCCCATGCTGGAGCCGCGCCTTCATCTGCACCAACCGCTGAACACGAGGGCTCTGGGTGGCGGTGTCCTGAATGGCGCTGAGCCGGCTCACAGGATGCGAGGAGTTCGCCAGACATTGGACTGTCGTGCCACCCTGGCCTTGCCCCCGCGCGGCGTCGTGAATCGTCGCCAGGTCCTTCGGAATCCTGGGGGTGTAGGCACTCATGCAAGAGGAGCCTTTTCAAGACAGCGTGGGAGCACGCCAGTGTGGAGGCTCGCACGACACAAAGACAGTAGCGGTCAGGTCGCCCCCATCCGCCCAGACCCGCGGAGGCGGAACGCCAGCGCCACGAGCCGCCCAGCAGCCCTGACGGTACCTGCCCGAACACAAAGGAGCCCCACGGTGTCATCGATGTCCCGCGACCCAGGCGAGTCCGTCATCACCCCCTCGACACCCCAGGTCACGCCCCGCTCCTCCAGACAGACGGGGAATTTCAGGACTCCAGTTGAACCGCAATGTTCCATCCCCGCTGTCGTGGCAACGAGGGATGTCTGCTAGAAAGCAGTGCAACCCCGCGAACGCAGGCACTGCCGCGCGGGGGCCGCCCGCTGGACGGAGACATCCATGTCCCCACGTTTCGAAGGGCTCGCCCGCTGTCTGGGGTTGAGCGTGTTGTGTCTGGGTCTGTCGCTTGGCTGTAACGACTCCGGGAGCGCACCGCGACCTCCTCCCGTAGCGGAGGACACGGTGGACGCGGCGGCCTCCTCGGTGGCGGTGGACAAGCCCACGGGTGTGCTCGCCAACGGCACGGACCAGGCCGCCGTCACGGTGACGGTGGTGGGCAAGGACGGCGCGCGGATGTCCGGGCGCGCCGTGACGGTGACGGTGGACGGCGAGGGAGCTTCCATCGCGGTGCCTCCGGGGCAGACGGGCAGCGACGGCTCGGCGCGTGCGCTGGTGGTATCGACGGCTCCAGGCGTGAAGACGGTGAGGGCGTCGGTCAAGGACGCGAAAGGCCTGACGGTTCCGCTCACCGCCACCGCCACGGTGGAGTTTGTCGCGGTCACCCCCACGGCCTCGCGCCTCGCGTTCCGACAGGCCCTTCCGGATGGCGTGGCGGGTGTTCCTCTCGCTGGCCTGGAGGTCGTCCTCCAGGACGCCACCGGGGCCACCGTCTCCAACGCCACGGCGGAGGTCACGCTGTCGCTGACCTCCGTGGGTGTCGTCTTCCCGGAGGGCCAATTGACGGTGACGGCGGTGGACGGCGTGGCGCTCTTTCCGGACGTGGTGCTGAAGCGGGCGGGCGACACCTACCAGTTCACCGCGAACGCCCCGGGGCTCGAGCCGGCCACGAGTTCCTCCTTCAAGGTGAACCCCGGCGCTCCGGCGGCCGTGGGACTGAGTACGCAGATGGAGTCGGCGGTGGCGGGCGTGGCGCAGGATCTCCAGGTGACGGTGCAGGACGCGTACTTCAACACCGTGACGAACTACACGGGCACGGTGACGCTGACGTCCACGGACGCGGCGGCGAGTCTTCCCGCCGCGCATGCGTACACGCCCTCGGACGCGGGGCAGTTCACCTTTACGGGCATCACCTTCAAGACCGCCGGGAGCCAGCGGCTGACGCTGGACGACGGCACGAGCGCCATCTCGTTCACCTTGCACGTGAATGTGACCGCCGGGCCTCCCGCGCTCCTCGCTTTCACGCAGCAGCCCACGCGCGTGTCGACGCGTGTATCCCTGGGCACCGTGGCAGTCACCTTGAAAGACGCCTTCGGCAACACGGCCCGCGTGAGCACCCCCACGGTGAGCCTGTCGCTCTCGCAGGCGGGCTTCACGCTGTCGGGCACGACGGAGGCGACTCCAGTCGACGGCGTCGCGACGTTCACGACACTCAGCATCGCGGGCCATGGAGTCGCCCGCCTGAACGCCACCTCGAACGGGCTGCAGGGCACGAGCAGCGCGGACCTCACCGTGGTGGATGACGTGGCGCCCGCGAAGCCGGTGCTGACGCAGACGGCGGCGACGGAGACGGGCCTCACCGTGCAGTGGACGGGCGTGGGCGATGACGGCACCCAAGGGACACTGACGGCGCAGGAGCTGCGCTACGCCACGTCTCCCATCGACTCTGACGCGGCCTTCCAGGCCGGCACGCTGGTGGCCAGCGGAAGTCCGGTGCCTCCCGGCACCGTGCAGACCGTGACGCTGTCGGGGCTCGCGACGGGCACCACGTACCATGTGGCGCTGAAGGTGACGGACAAGCAGGGCAACACCGCGCGCTCGGACAGCCTGACGGTGTCCACGGCCCATCCAGAGGTGACGCAGTTGGCGTTCGTGACGCAGCCCGCGGACGGCACGGCGGGCACGACGCTCGCGGACGTGCGCGTGGCGCTCCAGGATGCACGCGGTGACGTCGTCACCACTGCCACCTCCGCGGTGACGCTGACGTTGACGGGCCAGGCCTCCTTCCCGGCGGCGACGGTGTCGGCCGTCAACGGCGTGGCCACCTTCCAGGGGCTGCGCGTGGACACGGCGGATGCATTCACGTTCACCGCCACGGCGGGAGCCATCAGTCAGCAGAGCCAGTCCTTCACCGTGCGCGCGGGGCCGGTGTCGAAGCTGGTGCTGTGGCAATTCTCGGCGCCGGTGGATGCGGGCCAGGCGCTCGAAGCGGGCGTGTCGCTGACGGACTCCTTCGGCAACCTCGCGCGGGACTACGCCGGCACGGTGCACTTCACGTCCTCGGACGCGCAGGCGGAGCTGCCTCCGGATGCGACCTTCACCTCGGCGGACCAGGGCCAGAAGTTCCTCACCGGACTGGTGTTCAAGACGGCGGGGACGCAGTCCCTCACCGCGACGGACACCGTCACCTCGGACCTCTCCGCCACGGTGGACGCCGAGGTGCGCTCCATCGCCGCCGCGTCCTTCGAGGTCATCGCGGGCGCGGGGCCGTTCGTCGCGGGCCAGACGCAGAGCTACGAATTGGTGGCGCGCGACACCTACGGCAACGTCGCGACGGGCTACGCCTCCACGGTGACGTTCTCGTCCTCGGATGCGCAGGCGGTGCTTCCCGGCGCCTACACGTTCACCCTGGTGGACGCGGGGCGGCACGTGTTCAGCGTGGAGCCGCGCACCGCCGGTGACCAGGAGGTCATCGCGGAGGACGTGGTGACCGCGACACTGAGAGGCACGCACACCTGGTCCATCATTCCGGCCGCACTCGACGCCCTGGCGTTCGTCTCCGCGCCCACGACGGGCTCGGTGCGACAGGCACTGGCGGACGTGCAGGTGGCGCTGCGGGATGCGTACGGCAACACCGTGACCGACGCCGCGACCGACGTGACGTTGTCGCTCACAGGCGGAAGCTTCACCCAGGGTTCGCCCACCCGCACCCCGGTGGACGGCGTGGCGACCTTCGCCGGCCTCATCGTGGTCGACGAGGGCACGTATCGGTTCGAGGCCAACGCGGGCAGCCTGCCGCCCTCCTCTTCCGCGGACCTGCTCATCTCCGACGCGGTTGCGCCTGCCGTGGCGACTGGCTTCGCGACCCATGTGCTTTCGGGTACCAGCATCCGCCTGGACTGGGCGGCCCCTGGCGATGACGGCGACCTGGGCACCGCGACGCGGTACGACCTCCGGTACGCCACGGCGGCCATCACCGAGGCCTCTTTCGAAGCCGCCACGGTGGTGACGGGGGTGAGCGCTCCCCAGGCCCCGGGCACGTCGGAGTCCTTCACTGTCTCCGGCCTGGAGGTGGGAACGACGTACTTCTTCGCCCTGAAGACGTTCGACGGCGCGGGCAACGGCAGTGCCCTGGCCACCGCGAGCGCCAGCACCACCAATCCCTGTGATGACTACGTCTGCACGCCGCCGGCCCCGACCTGCGCGGAGGACGGCACGTCCCTGGAGGTGTTCCCGTCGATGTGCGTCATCGTCTCAGGCCAGCCGACCTGCGAGCTCGGTGAGTTGGAGCTGCAGTCCTGCCCTGGCGCGGACGCCGTCTGCCATGCGGGCGCGTGCGCCAATGCACCGCATCCGGGCGAGGGGGAGCTGGCCATTTCGGAGGTGATGCACTCCCCGTCCACGGGCACCACGGAGTACGTGGAGCTGACCAACACCAGCACCAAGCTGTTGGACCTGAATGGCCTGTCGGTGAGCTTCATGAACGGCGTGGGCACGGCCACGACCTTCACGATGAACCACGGACACGCGCTGGTGGTCGACCCGGGTGCGAGGGTGGTGCTCGCGCAGAACGCGAACTTCGGGACGAACGGCGGCGTGTTCGCGAACCACGCGTACGGCACGAACGTGCACCTGGACAACACCGGGTCCATCACCTTCACGCAGGAAGGCACCCCGGTGGCCAGCCTCCAGTACACGAATGCGTTCCCGCAGACGGTCGGCCGCGCGATGAGCCTCGCGGCCAGCATCGTGGGCACGGCGGCGGCTTCCAAGCCCTGGTACTGGTGTGACTCGACCGGCGTCCTCGAGGGCGGCGACCGGGGCACCCCTCACGGGGCCAACGACGAGTGCGGGATGAACGTCGAGAAGCCGGTGAACTACTGCGCCATCCAGTACCCGAAGACGTTCCCGACCGGGGATGGCACCTACCCGGCGAACATCCTCGCCTTCGACCCGTACGACATCTACAGCCAGTTCTACAGCTTCGATGTCACGACGAGGAACCAGACGGGCAACGACATCTACCCGCGCATCGAGGCGCAGCTTGGCCATGGCACGGACGCGACCGACCCCGCGGGCTGGACGTGGACGTCGGCGGACTTCAACGCAAGCTACAACCCGCCCGGGTCCAACAACGATGAGGTGAAGGCCGCGCTGAGCATCTCCACCCCAGGCACGTACCGTTACGGCTTCCGCTACCGGTTCACGGACGCGGGCGCGCCGTGGACATACTGCGACCAGAACGGCGTGGCCGTGCCCCCCGCCGGCACCTACGGCTCCGTGACGGTGCTCGCGGGGCCGCAGACGGACCACGTCGTCATCAGCGAGTTCAGCGGAGGAACGACCGCGAACGCGCGCGATGAATTCGTGGAGCTCTACAACCCGACGAGCGCGGCGGTGGACCTGTCCGGCTGGCAACTCAGCTACAAGTCCGCCACCGGCACCAACTACGGCACGGCGTACACCATCCCCGCTGGCAAGAGCATACCGGCCCACGGCTACTTCCTGCTGGGCGGCACGGCCTACGCAGGGGCGGTCACCGCGGACACGACCCACAACATCGATTCGTCTTCGTCCACGACCGGGGGCGGTCACATCCGCATCCAGCGCCTGTCGGGGACGGTCTACATCGACGTGGACCGGCTGGGCTACGGCACCGGGAACGCCCCCGAGGGCACCGCCGCGCCCTCGCACCCTGCCTCCGGTGGAAGCCTGGAGCGAAAGGCCGTCGTCTCCTCCACCACCGCCGTCATGGCCGTGGGCGGCGCGCACGCCACGCGCGGCAACGGGCAGGACACGGACAACAACAGCGCTGACATCGTGACTCGCGCCTCGCGGCAGCCGCAGAACTCCACCAGCCCGGTCGAGTTCTTCCACTGACAGCAAGGACCGGAGGTGCCCTGGACGCCAGGGCACCTCCGCGTGTGTCCGTCGGAAGTTTGGCCCAGTGACTTCCGTCGGAACTGGCCCTTCCAGGTGGCCAGCGACGCGAGAATCTCCCCGGCAGCTCACCAGGCCCGGGAGACCTCATGACTCGCGAACCCTCCATCTCAGCCCCCGCCGTCGCCACCGACCGCATCCGCGAGGAAGGGAGCGCGGCCCCGGTGGCGGCCCATGGAACACCCATCCCGAGTCTTGAGCGGGTGGGAGTCCTCTACGCGCGGCTCGCGCTCGGGGCCGCGTTCCTGTCGGCGGTCGCCAGCCGCTTCGGCGTATGGACGGGGAACCTCGGTCTGGCGAGGTTCGACAACTTCATTCGCTACACGGCCGAGGTCAACGCGTTCATGCCCGCGTCGACCATTCCATTCCTCGCCTGGTCCGCGACCGCCGCCGAGCTGTTCCTGGGCACCGCGTTGGTCCTCGGGCTCTGGCCACGCCGGGTGGCCCTCGGCAGCGCCCTGCTCCTGGCGATGTTCGGCACGGCCATGGCCGTCTCCCAGGGACTCAAGTCGCCGCTGGACTACTCGGTGTTCTCGGCCTCCGCGGGAGCACTCCTCCTCGCGAGCGCGGCTCGCGGGACCGGGCACCCTCGTTCAAGCCCGCCTCGCGGCTGAAAGCCGGGCCTCCCCCAGCCGTCCGCCCACCCAGGCGCACGGCATCACCGTGGCGATGAGCAGCAGCGGATACCAGGTGGGGCCGAACTCGGGACCTTTGCCCCACGTCGCCACGGCGCCCAGGGTGCTCAAGGCCAGCCCCACGACACCGAGCCACAACACGTGGCGCATTGGCCTGTCCGGCGCGAGCCTCGCCGTCACGTAGAACCCGAGGATACCGAAGACGACGCGGTACGCCGTCGCCAACCCGAAGAGCGCATCCGACATGGGCTGCCCCACCGGGGGATAGATGCCCGTGGCATGCAGCACCGCATCCGTCCCCGTGGAGAGCAGGGCATTCACGAGCAGCCCCGCGAGCACCGCACCCACGCTCCGGGCGACGCGACGGGCGGGCCGCCCCGTCCCCGTGACACCCGAGTCATTTCTCACCGCCACCTGGGACACATCCGCCTCGACCGACGCCTTCGCTCGCATGCGCAGAACCTCCGACCTCGAATCCGCTTTCAATTCGAGGTCGGAATGGGCCGCGCGAATTCGACATCCCCGCGCACGAATTCCGCCCCTTCGAGGGGCGCTTGCCTGACGGACCTCGGCCCGCACCCCTGGCCGGTCAGCTCATCTTCTCCAGGAGGGCTCGCAACTCCGCCTGCTGTGCGGCGCTCAGCCGCCCGAGCTTCTCGCCGAACGCCTCGGAGAGCAGCGCGGTGCCCTGCTGCATCACCTTGCGGCCAGCCGGGGTCAGCTGCAGCCGGTGCCGCCGCAGGTCCTCGGTGTCAATTTCACGGCGCAGGAAGCCCGCGGCCTCGAGCCGCTTCACGTACAGCGTCACCGACGGCTTGGGGATGCAGAGGGATGCCGCCAGCTCGGCCGGATAGGGGTGGGCATCCACCTCCGCGAGCACGAACAGCTCCTTCGTCTCGAGCCCCAGTGCGGTGATGTCGGAGGCGACACTGGAAATCACCGCCATCAACAGCCGGTGGTTGAGCGACCAGATTCTCGCCGCGTCGATTTTCGCCATGGCACCTTGCGAGGAAATTGGTTCAACATTAATCCAATTCCATCTTGAACTAACTCGTCGTCCCTACAATGTAGCACGCCCCTGGAGCCGTCCATGCCTCTCAACCACTACGTGACGCTCGGCCGCTCAGGCCTGCGCGTGAGCCCGCTGTGCCTCGGTGCCATGACTTTCGGTGAAGACCTCGGCTGGGGGACGAGCGTCGAGGAATCCCAGCACATCATCGACCGGTACATCGAGCTCGGCGGCAACTTCATCGACACCGCGAACTTCTACACGAAGAGCCACTCCGAGAAGATCATCGGCGACCACGTCGGGCGCCACCCGGCGCGACGGGACAGGCTCGTCATCGCGACGAAGTTCAGCGGCAACCTCTACCCGGGGGACCCGAACGGCGGTGGCTCGGGCCGCAAGTCCATCATCTCCGCGTGCGAGAACTCGCTGCGCCGGCTGCAGACCGACTACATCGACCTCTACTGGCTGCACAACTGGGACATCCACACGCCCATCGAGGAGACGATGGCCGCGCTCGAGGACCTGGTCCGGGCCGGCAAGGTCCGCTACCTCGGCGTCTCGGACACGCCCGCGTGGAAGATTGCCCAGGCCAATGTGATGGCGCACTTCCGGGGCTGGTCTTCCTTCATCGGGTTGCAGATTGAATACTCCCTGCTGGAGCGCAGCGTCGAGCAGGAGCTGGTGCCCATGGCGCTCGAGCTCGGGCTCGGCATCACCCCGTGGTCCCCGCTCAAGAGCGGCGCGCTCAGCGGTAAGTACACCCGAGCGAACGCCGGACAGCAGAAGGGCGACCGAGGCGCCTTCCTGGACCCGTACCTGAACGAGAAGACCTACGCCCTCATCGACGCGCTCGCGGCCATCGCCCGCGAGCATGGGAGCACCGTGGCGCGCGTGGCGCTGGCCTGGGTGCAGGCACAGCCGGGCGTGAGTTCCACCATCATCGGAGCGCGGCGGCTGTCGCAGCTGGAGGACAACGTCGGCGCCCTCGAGGTGAAGCTGACGGCGGAGCAGCTCGGCCGCCTCGACGCGCTCACGAAGCCGACCTTCGGGTTCCCCCAGAGCATGCAGCCCATGTTCCCCAGCATCCACAATGGAGGCACGACGGTGAACGGCGTCTTCGCGGAGGCGTCCGGCTTCGGCGTGGTGAAGGGCGACAAGCCCTACTGAGGGGCCAGCGTGTGAGCCGACAAGGCGCTCAGCCCACCATGTCCGTGGACATGAACGCCAGGAGCAGCTGGATGAAGTCATCCCAGCTCCCTGGCGACTGCTCCCACTGCTGGAACTTCAGGTAGAGCGTCACGGCGTTCTTGTTCTGATTGCCGAGCCCCTGGGCCGTGGTGTCGAGGTCCAGGTTCGCGGTGTCCGCCAGGTCCTCCACGATGCTCACGGCCTCCTGGAGCGAGGACGCCTCCTCGAGGACCTCGGTGTAGGTCTGAATGATTTCGTGGACCAGCTGCCCGACGGCCTTGCCCCATTGGGGCGGAGACTTGATGGACTTGAACTCCTCGATGAGCCCACTCAAGGGGTTTGACGAGGAGACAGTCAGATTCGAGTACTTCGCGGCGAGATCATGGAGGGAATGAGCCAGCGCGCCAATGGCGGAGTTGGGGGTGCCTTCCGCGAGGAAGAGGTTCTTGGCGTTCTCGTTGAGGGTGTAGAGGATGGCCGAGGCGAGGTGTTGTTCGTTCTTGAATTTGCCAGTCAGCCCCAACGCCGAGGCCAGTACCTCCAAGTGCTTCCCGCCCGCGTTGTTCTGCTTGACCACGGCGTTCCAGACGGCCCGCAGCAGGTGCTGGGGGATGACGTGACGCCGATGCATCCAGACGCCGCTGATGTCCTTGATGCTGGGCATCGAGTTCTTGAAGTCCTGCCGGAAGTTGATGCGGCACGTGGACTGGAGGCTTTCGTCAACGAGGTACTTCGCCTTCCGCGCACGCACCGAGGCCAGCAGGGCCTTGCGAATCTCATTGGACTGCCGCGACAGGTTGTTCTCCCCACAGTAAGGGCAGTGCTGGGGGGCTGACTGCTCGATGCTGTAACAGATCATACAACCACAGATCAGACAGGCCAGCCCGATCGCCCCCACGTTCTTCTCGTCGGCTTTGACAAGCTCGAAGAGACCCTTTCCACAGAAGGGACAGCGCGAACTCTTGTGCCGGGTATCCGAGGCCCAGAGATTGAGGCAATCAAAGCCCTTGCACTGATAGATGTGGAAGAGCGTCTGTTTTTCGATGCGCTCTTCCCGGGAGAGGGTGACCTTCGGGGACTGGATGACGACGGTCTTCCTGGGCGTGATACTCTTGCTAGGGGCCTTGAATGGCTTGAAAGGGCTGGAGGTCGTGACGGTGGTGACGACCTCCATGTCGAGATCCGGATCCTCGTATACCTGGCTGCAACTGCCGCAGCACTGCACGGACATGCCCGCGACGTAATCCATCTTGGAGTTACAGCCCGTACAATTGTAGCGCGAGAGCTTCGGGAGGTTATCCGGAATGTCTTCCAGGAGCATGAGCCAGTTGGACTGCTCGCAGTAGGGGCAGACACTGCTCTTCTTCGATGAGAACCAGATCAGCTCGCACTTCCGACACCCGTAGCAGTTCATGCGGAAGCCCCTTGAGAGACGCCGCCGCTACAGCAACCGCCATGCCAGGGGTCCTGCCACGGGAATGCCCGTCGTCGGGGCGGAGCGTTGCGTTCCAACGCGCCCAGCCTGCGTTCCGCCAGGACGCGGAAAGCCCACGGTGGCAGGGAAGTCGTCGCCTCGGGCGACCTGCCGAACCGACGACCTCCGGGGTGCGTCCGCCGCTACAACTCGTTGACGATGACGAGCCCGCGCACCGAGTCCACGAGGTACACGTAGCCATCGCCGGGGATACGGACTCCGTAGTTGCCCTCGAAGACGCCATGGCTTCGTCCCGGGTCTGTCTCCCGGAAGGTGTTGAAGTGGGCGACCTGTCTCGGCTGGGTGGGGTTCGAGACATCCAGGACGCGCAGGCCCTCGTGGTACCAGGCGACGTAGAGCAGTTGGCCCCGCAGCAGCAGGTTGTGCATGGACACGACGGGCCGCATGCGGTGGGTGCCGATGAGGACGATGTTCGCCGGGTCCGTCACGTCGAGCACTCGCACGTGGGAGCCATTGAACTCTCCGCCCTCGAAGGCGATGGTGCGACCCGCGAAGGTCCCCACCGCGCTGTGGTGCGCGTAGCTGATGGCGTCGGGCCGGAAGTAGTCCCCCAGGTGGCGCACGTCGTTCAGGTCGGTGATGTCCATGATGGAGAAGCCCGACTCGGCGTTGCTGATGTAGAGGCGGCCCTGGTAGGCGAAGACGTCATGGGGACCGCTGCTGAAGCCTCCCGGCGTCGGCGTGACAATCTGGAGCAGCGTGGGCTCCAGGGGTTTGGAGACGTCGTAGACATAGGTCCCCGTGCCCGGAGCGTTGGCGTAGAGCCGGTCCGCGTCGACGAGCACGGTGTGGACGGTGTGAGGGCCCTCGGCTCGGCGCACGAACACGGGATTGGCCGGGTCGCTGATGTCGAAGATGACGAGCCCGGAGGAATTGCTGGCGATGTAGAGCGCATCTCCCCTGGCCCAGACGCCGTTCCACGACGTGTCGCCAGCAAGGCTCACCGTCTTCTTCAGGATGGGGTTGCGCCGGTCCCTCACGTCGAAGACGGTGAGCCCGCCCACCCGAGGCGGACCATCCAGCGAGACGACGTAGGCGTGCTCCTTGGCGACGAAGAGGTCCGCGGGCCTGCCGACGGAGGTGGCGGCCTCCGACATGAGCGAGAGACCACCGGAGGACTCTCCCTCTCCGGCCGCCCAGGACATGCGATGGGCCACGAAGGTCCCGAGCGTCTTGCCGAACCGCGCGTCGCTGGAACACGACACGTAGCAACCCGTGATGACGCCGGGCGACGGAACATGGCAGCCGGCGAACGAGGCGGTGGTGATGATGTCGCCCTCGGGAGTCGCAAGGGCGCGTCTTCCCGTGAGGAAGAACGTGCCGCCTTCCGTCACGCGGGCGATGACCGGCCCGCTGCCCAGCGCGTCCGGGGTGCCGTCGTCGTGGAGCCCGATGCTGATGGCGGAACGGGAGACCGTCGTGGTGGTGGGGCGGTTGGCGCGAACGCGCATCTCCCCTCGGAGGTTGACCTGGTAGATGCCCCGGCCCTCCACGCCGGAGAGTTCCTGGGCGGAGCAACTGGATGAATCAAAGGCCGTGAGGCTCTCGCAGAGGAGCGGATCGAGGCTCTCCGGATTGACGAACTGGCACGCGTCATAGCGGCCGGTATCCACCCAGTCGCCCAGGTCCTCGAGCGCGGTGGCGGTGCCGTCCCACGGTGGAGGCCCGGCGTCGGGGGTGCCCGCGTCATCGGGCTGAGGGCCGGCGTCGACGCCTGGGGCGGAAGACCCACCGCAGGCGGAGAGCAGGGCCGGGAGCAGGACGCAGAGAGAGCGCCATGCTCCCAGGGAGAGCGAAAGAGTCTTCATGAGGAGCCTCGGTGACAAAGCCATCCACGAAGGCGTGGAGGGTCATCCCCGATACGGCGAGGGAGGCGCCATGTTCCCCGGCGAGCCGCCGATGCTTGTCATCTGGCAACGGAATCCCCGCCAGCGCGCCGGGCCGCCCCACCTCGAGCCTCTTTGGTCCTCCCCTTGCAATTCAGGTGGGGACGCGGGGCTTCGCGTCACTTCACCTCGACGCCCGGCATCTGGCCGAGGCCCAGGTCAATCCACCCCGGCATGTTGTAGCTGGCCGTCGTGCCGTCCGTCCTCGTGGCCAGGGGGTTCTGGTCCACGTGGCCCGCGGTGCCCAGGCTCATGAAGAGCGTCGTGGGCATCGACTCCGGCGTGGCCTCCATCAACGTCATCGTGGTGGAGGGCACATCGGGCAGGTAGTCGTGCGTCGCGTCGAAGTCGCGATACGCGGTGAGCCAGGCCTCGTGGCTGTAGCCCGGGTCATTCGGCGTCATCGCCAGGGTGGCGAAGGGCTCACCCTCCGCCTTGAGCTTCTGACGCTGGGCCGCGAGCGCCGCGGGGTCGCTGGAGTCCGCGAAGAAGCCCACCACCATGTCCTGCGCCTGCCGGGCCGCGACGTTCTGCACGTTCGCCAGCCCCTCCGCGCCCGTCACGGTGATGGTGGTGTACTCGGTGCCGCCGTACTGGAGGATGTCCATGCTCATCCCCTCGAACTTCCGCGAGCCGTCCGGGTTGAGCGAGAACTGGATTTCAAACGAGTTGTCCGTGCCGGCCACCTTGCCCTCGGCCGTCACCGTCGTCTGGCCATTCACCGTCGTCACCGTCTGCGTCAGGCTCTCATCCCAGAACTGGTGCTCGAAGCCGACGAACTTCGTCAGGTGCAGCTCCGCGCTGAGCGAGCCCTCCTCGGACCAGGTCTGCTGGGTGCGCACGTCCAGGACCCCCGGGCCCGTCTGCGTGGGGAGCGTGCCCTCCCGGACGAAAGTCTCGTAGGCCGTGCGGCCCTCTGGCGTGGCCAGGTCGAACTCCACGCTCGCGGAGTTGCCCTGCGTGTAGCTGTGCTCCGAGCCGATGCCGCCGCCGACTTTTTGTCCCTTGAAGGTCAACTCCAGGCCCAGCTCCAGCTTCGACGTGAGCGTCTCCTCCGGGCCCACCGTCACGCGCACCGTGGTGTCTCCGGTGCGCTCCACCGCCACCGACTGGGTCTGCTCCTTGCCGTTCTCCCCACTGAGCTTCAGGGGCCCGATGGACAGACCGCTCGACGTCGTCACGAAGTCGGAGGCGTCCATGACGAGCTTGCTGCCGGGCGGCAGCGCCAGCGGGTCGCTCAACGTGGGGACCTGGAAGCCGCCGGGGTTCATGATGAGCTGGCCAATCTCCCCCTCGGTGAGCGCGAGCTGGAAGCTGACCGACTTCTTGCTCCCGGACTCCGCGCCAATCTCCACGCCGAACGGGCCCACCTCGCCCGCCTCGATGCCCGCGCCGCCCTTGAGGCCACCGGTGGCATCGAACGTAACGGTGATGAGGTGCCGGCCGTCCGCGGTGGGCTCCGTGGGGTTCCAGCTCAGCTTGACCTCCGTCTCCGCGTAGGCGCCGCCGGAGATAGTGCCCTTCACCTCGCCCTTCTTCTTCTCCCCTTCCGCGGGCTTGAACTCGGCCTTGATGCCTACTTCGAGGGTGCCATCGGTGGAGATGTTGACGGACGGCGTCAGGTCCACCAGCTCCTTCTTCTTCGTCGGGTCCGCCGCATCCCCCGTCGTCGTCGCCGCCGCGTCGTCCGCCACCGAGCGCGCCGCGGCGCCCGTCAGACCGAAGCCGTGGATGAGCGCCTCACGCGCGGGGCCCGGAGGCACGGACAGGATGCGCGCGAGCTGCGCGTCCGGCACCGCCACTGGCTGGCCGTAGGAGGAGTGCGTCGCCTTCCACTCGGCGAGGTTCGCGTACGTCTTGCCGGGCTCGTTCGGGTCGACGATGGCACCGCCCGGCTTGCGCACCAGCGCGTGGCCCACGCTGTCGCGCGAGTCGCTGAGCAGCAGCACCTGGTCCCCTGGCTTCGACAGCGTGTTGGCCTTCTCCAGGCAGTTGGCCTTGCCGTCGCCCAACACCTCCGTGCGCAGCGTGCTCGCCGGCCCCGCGCCGCCGAACAGGTCCATCGAGGGACGCCGACCCGACTGGAAGCTGCTGCGCCCCGAGTGGCCCGCCGCGGGCTCCTGCTTCGGCGCTGGAGGCGGAGGCGGTGGCGGCGGAGGGGGCGCGGCGGCGACGGTCGGCTGAGGCACGGCGGAAGGTGTCGGGGTGGCGGCGCGGCGAATCGGGGCCATGGACTCTCACTCCTCGGAGGCGGGCTGCGAACGCGGATAAAAAACCAATCGACCAATTTGTTTTAGCCGATTCTCCGCGCGTCCGGGTGAAAGTTGCTGTCAGTGGCCAATTTTCTGGCGTCAGCGGACGGGTTCCCGAGTTTCAGGGGCCCGCGCCATGGCCGATGTACGGCAAGGTAGGCGGACTCCGACCCGCTGAAAGGCAGCGGGGCATTCGCCGTGGCGGTCAGAAGTCCGCGGTCAGCTTGACGGACAAGGAGCGGCCGGGGCGCTGGACGCCGAAGAAGTCATACGTCTTCGCGTTCGTGAGGTTGAGCACCTCCAGCGTGCCCCCCAGGGTGGGCGAGCCTTCCCGCACGTAGGTGAGGCTGAGCGAGTGGGTCAACTGCGCATCGACGTCCTGCTTGTACTCGCGCAGGCCCTGGCTCTCCCATCCCCGGAAGAAGCCGTTCATGAATCGCGAGGTGACGCCGAGCGACGCGGAGTCGCTGGGGAGGATGAGCGCGCGGCGCCGCAGCCGGGCGCTGAAGTTCGCGAAGAGCCAGGGCACATTCGGAATGCGGTCGCCCTTGAAGGCCGCGTACGTCCCCTGCCCGCCCGTGTTGCGGAAGTCCTGCCACGTCACGTTGGCATCCAGCCACAACCAATCCCCTGGAACCGTCCATCCCGCGGCAGCCTCGACTCCGAGCGAGCGCGCCGCATACACGTTCTGGAAGGACACCGTGGAGTCGTCTCCCAGCTTGACGATGAAGTCGTCGGCGAGCCGGGCGAAGCCTCCCACGCTTCCGCGGAAGCTCCCCATCCCCGTGCGCCAGTCATCCACCGAGAAGTCCAGGTTGGCGTTGTGGCTGACCTCGGGCCGCAACCCCAGATTCGCCATCACGAGCACGCCATCACCAAACAGCTCATCCGGACCGGGAAGGCGCGTGGCGTACTCGTACGAGAGCTTGGCCAGCACGCCATACGGGAGGAACATCCGCAGGCTGTCTCCAAAGCCCAGATGCTCGCTGGCCTGGTCGGCCCGCCGGAAGACCCCCCCGGGCAGCACCTCCTCCGAGTCCGAGCGCATGACGTACCCCTTCACGAAGGCCACGTTCTTGAGCCGTCCGTCGCCCAGCGCCAGCTCGTGCTCGAGCCCGCCCACCAGCGTGAGCAGGTCGCGCTGCGCGCTCAAGGGGTCTCGCTGGCCCGTCCCCAGTTTGAGCTGATCCTCACCCTGGCGCGTCACGAAGGTGGGCGCCAGCGAGAGCCTCAGGGACTGCGTCGCGGTGAGTTCATAGGCGGCATGAAGGCGCGCCAGGGCGCTGTGTTGCCATTGCACCTGGTCCGCCGGCGTGGTGCCCAGCTCTCCGGGCTGGCGACGCTCCACGCCCGCGTTGCCGTACCAGTCGTAGACGAACCCCGCCATGTCGCGGAAGTCCGTGTCACGCCGGCTGTAGCCCCCCACGCCCTCCAGCCGAAGCTTGCCGGACAGCAGCCCGCCCTGGGACCATGTCGCCAGCGCGCCGTAGCTCGACTCGGCGGAGCGGGCCTCGCCGTAAGGCACCGTCATCACCACGTTGTGCTGCAGCTCCTTGCGCGAGCGCGTGCCAAAGACACGCAGGGAGAGGCGCTCCGCGAAGGGCCGCTCGAGCACCCCCACCTCCAGCCCGACGCCGCCCGCGGTGAAGCCATCGTGGAAGCGCGGCACACGCGCGGGCACCAGGCGCCCCCGGTCATCGGCGGCCTCCACGTCCACCATGTAGTCGTTGCGCGCGACGTCGCCGAAGGCGTGGCCCTTCACGAAGAGCCCGCCGGTCCCCAGCTTGTACTGTCCCGCGAGTGACCCCCGGTATGTGCCGAACGAGCCCGCCTGCAGCGAGACGGAGGCCCCGCTCGGCTCGTCTCCGTCCGAGGAGACGAGGTTGACCGCGCCTCCCAGCGCATCCGCGCCGAAGCGCACGGGAACGACGCCTCGATAGACCTCCACGCGCTTGAGCAGGTTGACCGGCACGTTGGCGAGCCCCAGCCCGAAGCCGGCCAGCTCCAGCGGCACGCCGTCGAGGAAGAAGCGCACCTGCTCGCCGGAGAAGCCACTGAGCGAGAAGCGGCTGGCGGAGCCGAGCCCTCCGGTCCGCTGCACGCTGACACCCGTGTTGCGACTGAGCACCTCGCCCAGGTCCGCGGTCTGCTGCCGCGCCTCCTCCAGCTCCACCACCTTGACCGCTTCGGCCGAGAGGGCGCGCTCCTCGCCCTTGCTCAACTGTCGCCCCGTCACCTCGATGGTGGTCTCCAGGCTGACGCTCTCCGCGAGCACCGCGTCCACCTCCGTGCGCTCCCCCGCCGCCACCTGGACGCGGTACGCCTGGGGCTCACAGCCCGGGACATAGGCGTGCAGCTCATAGGTGCCCGGAGCGAGCCCCTTCACCTCGAAGCGGCGCTGCGCATCGAGGCGCGGCGTCTGGGTGCGCCCCTCGGGCTCGAGCAGCAGGACCTCGGCCTTTCCCAGCTCTCCCCCTTCACAGGCGGACAGCCGTCCCGCGAGGTCTCCCACCGTCGCGCGAGCCTCCACGGCGGGCGCCTGCGCCGCGTCCTGTGCGGCGGAGGGAAGCGCGACGACCATGGCCAGCAGACCCACGGTTCGCCACGTCCGCCCGAGGGACACCGGGGGACAGGTCCAGGAGACCGAGCACTTCGCGCGGGCCAACGCGTCAACGAGGAGGGTCATGGTCCGTTGCATGAAACACGAGAGGAGTCCGCGCCCCGCGAACGACGGTGGGGCGCTGGAAGAAGGCGAGCCCGAGCACATCGAGCGGGACGCGAGTGAAGGGTGCGTCGGGAGTCCGGACATTCACGGCGACTCATGCGCGAGAACCGGCGCGGGCGCCCGCGCGTCCCTGGGATCTCTCGGCACGATGCGCCCGATGGCCCAGGCGGAGACCAGGAACAGGACGCCCAGCAGGGCCAGTCCCAGCTCCACGCAGAACACATAGGGCGAGCCGGCGGGGTCGAACACGCGCCGGGCGTTGCGCCAGGAATCCAACCAGGGCAACAGGAACAGGATGCCGCCGGAGATGGCCAGCGACCACCGGGACCACACCTTGGGGCGGGGAAACAGGAGCGCACCCAGCACGCAGGCGCACCAGCTCCCGAAGAAAATCGTGTGTTCCCAATCCGCCCGACGCGTCAGCGTGTCGGGCAGCAGCTGGTTGGCCAGGAAGACGGCGGCGAGCGCGAACGCCGCCGCTCCGCACCCTCCCGCCGTGAAGCGCGCGAGGAGGACGTCCACCCGGCGCATGTCGCGCGCCCGCCGCTCCAACCAGATGAGGTTGCCGGTCAGCACACACAGGGCGCTGAAGATGCCCAGCAGCGCATAGGTGAGCCGCAGCCCCATCCCCGCATAGAGCCCGGAGTGGAGCACGTACGCGGACTCGATCAGCCGCGCCGTGGCGCCAGGCCCTCCAGCCTGCCGCACGTGCAACACCTCACCCTTCCCCGACACGCGGACGGTGGTGAACTCGTGGAGACCCTGACGCGCGTAGCCTCGGACATCGACATACGCCTGGGCATCCCCCAGGTTGCGCATGGAGAAGCGGTAGTGCCGCGCATCCGGCAGCGCCTCGCGCGCCCGCGCCAGCACCGTGGCCACTCGCGGCGCCTCGGCGGGCTGTTTGGAGGGTTTGGCTCCGCGCGGGTAGCCGATGCTCTTGAGCCCCGCGTCCACGTCACCGTCGAAGGCCGTGCGCACCACCACCGGCTGGAGGACCGCGGAGTTCAGGCAGATGATGGCCGCCGTCCAGGCGATGACCGCCTGATAGGGCAACCCCACGCTGCCAAGCACCTTGTGCAGGTCCCCCCACGCGGTGCGCAGGGCCTCGCGCGGACGGAAGCGCACCCAGTCCTTGCGGAAGCGGCCCAGTTGGATGACCAGCCCCGTGCCCACCACCAGCAACAGGACGATGGCCACCAGGCCGGCAATCAACATGCCCCCCGGCAGCGGGTAGAGGAAGTGCACCAGGAACAGGAAGTAGCCCAGGTCGCTGCGCTCCGGGGCCTGCTCGCCGGAGAGCGGGTTCACCCAGACGGCGGTCTTCTCGCCACCCCGCTCCTTCCACTCGAGCCGGAGCCAGGGGGAATACGGAGCGGGCAGGTCCACGTCCAGTTGGGAGGGCCCGTCCTTTCCCACCCGTGCGTCCAGCCATTGCTGGAGCGTGTCCAGCGCCCGCGCCTCGTCCGCGGCCACGGGCGTCCTCAAGCGCGGCTCCTGCCAGGGCATCAGCTCGTGGCGGAACAGCGACACGACGCCGAGCAGGAACATGCCCACCAGGAGGACGGAAGCCACCGCGCCCGCCCATGCATGCGCCTCCCAGAGGATGCGGTACGTCCCAGACCCAAGCTTCATGGGAGACATCTCCAGAGGACGAGCAGCGCCGCCCCGCTCGCCACCAGGACGCCGGCCCATGCACGCGCCGCGGAGCGAGCCAGGAGCGCCATGCACGGCGCCGCGGCCATCAGGGGAATCACGACGATACAGGCCACCAGGTAGCGCACGTCCGACGAGGCGGGCACCACCGCGGGCAAGGCGACCGAGACCAGCAGCGCGGCGAGCGGAGCCCCCAGCACGGCCGCCAGCAGCCAGCTCACGCCCCGCTGGCGCCGCGTCCTGGCGCTCACGACGCGCGCTCCAGCACGCCCAGCAACAGGCCCACCGGGGCCAGCAGCACCATGGCCCGGATGGGACGGCGCACCAGCGGCGAAAGGACGGCCAGCGAAGTGCCCCCCGCCATGACGTACGCCATCGCCGAGCCCAGGGCGGCCCCCGGAGTGGGAGCCGTCGACAGGGACGTCGCGAAGCCCGCGAGGACGAGCACCAGCCCCCCGCCCTTCAAGCCGGAGGGCACGCGCGAGGAGTCCGGCCACCGG
The DNA here is from genome assembly GCF_006636215.1 of Myxococcus llanfairpwllgwyngyllgogerychwyrndrobwllllantysiliogogogochensis. GTDB lineage: Bacteria > Myxococcota > Myxococcia > Myxococcales > Myxococcaceae > Myxococcus > Myxococcus llanfairpwllgwyngyllgogerychwyrndrobwllllantysiliogogogochensis. Next base: position 81,370 of record NZ_VIFM01000012.1, read on the forward strand.
CCCGCGTGGCGACACCACCACGCGCCGTAGAGACCCACCACTCCGAGCCAGAGCAGCGTGGGAACCAGGACATCCATCCAGGAGACCTCGCGGGAATCGAGGGCGAGCGCTCAGCGGATGCGAGCGACGTCCAGGACGAAGCCGGGGAACGAGATGCTGGGCTTGGGGGCGCCCGAGGACAGCTCCATCAGCGTGGAGGTGGAGTAGGTAGCCGCGCTCTGGCTGACGAAGAAGCTGGAGCCTGACGTGAGCGTGAAGCCGCTGTAGGCCCCGGGCGCGGAGTCCACGCGCGAAGGGGCACTCAGCGTCGCCAACGGCACCTGCCACCAGCTCCACCCCTTGCTGTACCACTCGCTGTAGGTGGTGCCCGGCGCCGACGGGGTGATGGTGGTGTCCGCCACCTGGAGCCACGCGGTGCCGTTCTCCGTGAGGGCGATGATGGTGCCCACCTTGTTCTCGCCGAGCGCGGAGGCCACGCTGCCGACGAAGCCCGTGTCGAAGGTCTGCTGCCCCGCCGGGATGCGCAGGAAGCAGTCCTGCTGGCCCGCGTCCTGGGCCCCCTTGACCGCGTAGCCCAGGCCGTTGATGACGCCGCTGAAGAAGTAGAGCGTGTCGCCCTGCCGGCCCGTCTTGGTGAGGTCGCGGCAGCGCTCGTCGGAGGACCAGCTCAGCGCGTCCGTCGCCGTGTCGATGCGAACGAGCACCGAGCCCGGAAGCACGGTGTCGTACGTCGACGTCGACCAGCCCACCGCGAAGAACGCCTCGCCCTCGCGGGTGGCCCACTGGCTCAGCCCCGTGACGTAGCCCGCCTTGGTGAACTCCGCCGGCAGCGCCAGCGTCTTCTCGACCGCCATCTCCGCGGGGTTCCAGACGATGATCTGCCCCTGGGCGTCGTCCTTGTAATACGCCTTCGTGGCGCTCACGAAGTGCACGGCCTGGGCGCCCATCCGCTTCACGCCGAGGTTCTGGAACGAGATGCTGGCACCCGGCGTCAGCGCGCCGTCCTTCACCTCGTAGCGGGTGATGGTGGGAGACTCTCCGGCGCCAATGGCGAAGAAGCCCACGCCCTTGGCCGCGTAGAGCCGGGGACGGCCCGGCAGCTCCAGCGACTTCGAGTAGTCCAGCGTCTTGGGCTCGTCCAGGGAGTCGACCAGCGTGAAGTAGTTCATCCGGCTGCCGTTCGTCTCCACGGCGGAGTGCACCAGGTACAGCGCGCCCTCCTCGCCTCCACCCGGCCCCCCAGGGAGGGTGGGCTCATCGTCGCCGCACGCGGACAGGAACAGGGCGGCACACGCCACAAGCCCCTTCGAGAAACCGCCCTTGCCAATCCTCAGTGCTCCGCGGTGCATCGCGCTCTCCTCGAACCTGGACCGGCCTCCCAGCGCTGTCCGTCAGCACCGTGAGATCCGGTCAATTCCCGATATGAATTTGAGACTCAGTATCAAAATCAATACAGGCGCGCTGGAGTAGCCCTCTCGCAAGCCAGGTGTCAAGCAACGTCAGGGAGGAGGACAGAACAGACACGAGGACCCACTCGGCTTGTCGCGGGTATTCCTCGATATCGGTGGCCGCGGAGGACTGGGAGTGGAGGGGGCCGCACGCATGGCATCACCCGGCGGGAGCGGAGCCGTGGGCGGAGGGGGCACTTCAACCCTGGTCCGGTGTGCCCGAAGGTGGCTTCAGCAAACAGGGTTTGGACTCCGCGGGTTGCCCGCGACATGGGGCCCCCGAGGCGTCGAGCGGTCGCAATTGAACGGGAGTTCGTGCGACCTCACGCATTCCTTACGTTCTTACTGATGCAGCTTGATTGCGAATGAGGGGGCGACCTGTTCGCCTCTCGCCGCGCCATGCCCGCACCCCAATGACCTTCGATACCACTTGGATGAGATGCGCCCTCGCCGTCCTTGGCCTCTGGGCATTCACCCCCGGCTGCAAGAACGCCGAGCCCGGCGACGAGGACCCCCCCATCTCCATGGACGGAGAGCCCGACGCGGGTGGCTCCGATGGAGGCGTGAACCCCGATGGAGGGCCCGTCGATGGCGGCCCCCAGACCTCGGACGGCGTGGGCTTCATCGACTACACGCTCCCCTCGGCGGACATGGAAGCCGTGCCCCTGAACGCGCGCGTCATCGTGGCCTTCACGGAAGTGCTCGAGGCCACTTCGGTGAGCGCCACCAGTCTCACGCTGTCGGAGAACGGCGTGGCGCTGGAGGGCGCCGTGAGTCATGACGCCGCCACCCACACCCTGAGCTTCGTCCCGGCGCGGCCGTTCACCGCCGACTCGCTGGTGACAGTCGCGGTCTCCACCGGGCTGCGCACCGTGACGGGTAGGTCCCTGCCCGCGCCCCACGTCTTCGTCTTCTCCGTGGGGAAAGAGAGGGACACGACGCCACCGACCGTACTGACGACGCTGCCTTTGGACAACGCCGCGGGCGTGGCACCGACGCGTCCCGTGTACGTCATCACCTTCCGCGAGCCGATGGACCCCCGGTCGCTCACGGCCGAGTCGCTCCGGTTCGAACAGGTGCTGGGAGCCAATCCCGCCGCCCCGCTCTCCGGTGTCATCTCCTACGAGCCTCGGACGCAATCGGTGTACTTCCGCACGAGCCCCGCTCCAGCTCCCGGAGCCCGTGTCACGGGCGCGCTGTCCACCCAGGCGAAGGACCTCGCGGGCAACGCGCTCGTCGCGGCGTACTCGTTCTCATTCGCGGTGACAGCGTCGAGGGACACCTCGCCCCCGCGCGTGCTGGGCACCTTGCCCGTCTCGCAGACCGTGGGCGTCGCGGTGCGGTACGCCCCTTTCACCGTGAGCTTCGATGAGCCGCTTCGGCCCGAGTCCGTGACGACGGATTCCGTCTACCTGGAGGAGCTGAACGAAGCGGGGACCCAGGCGGTGCGGCGTGTCGCGGGCACCGTGCGGTATGACGACGCGAGACTTCAGGCCGCCTTCTCTCCGAGCGCGCCCTTGAAGTACCAGACCCGCTACCGGGGTCGGGCTCGCGCCGTGGAGGACCTCGCCGGCAACCCACTGGGGGTGTTCAATGGCTTCGACTTCATCACGGAGCTGCCGCCCGCGCCTCCGACGGTCCGTGGCGCAGTGCCTGCTCCGGACATGCGCTTCGTCTCACTCGGAGGCCCGCTCCGCGTGAGCTTCGACCGCCCCCTGGACCCGGCCACCGTCAACGCGGCGAACTTTGGCGTCGCGGGTGTCACCGGGCTCGTCAACTACGAGGCCTCCACGAATACGGTGGTGTTCCGACCCGTGCCGCCCTTCGCGCCGGCCACGGACTACACGGTGACAGTGAAGGACGTGCGCACGCCGCAGGGCGCCAGCCTCGCTTCGCCCTTCACGTACGCCCTCCGCACGGTGGCTTCGAGGACGAAGGTGAGCGCGGACCTCCCTGGACAGCCCGCCCTGCCAGCGTTCGCCACCGGCCCGCTGGGAACACTGGCCGTGTGGAGCGTGGACACCGGCACGAGCATCCAGGTCCGTGCGGCTTTTGATACCGGCACGGGCTTCGCGGACTCCACCGTCCTTGGCGAGGCAGGCGCGAACACGCTGCCGCCGGAGGTGTCCTCGTGGGGCAATCGCTTCATCATCAGTTGGTCGGACGCGTGGGCCCTGGGCAAACGCGTCATGCTCTTCGACGGGACGTCGTTCACCTCCGTGACACCCAACGTCAGCGGTGACCTGTTCGGCTTGGGCAACAACCTCTACGTCCTCAACGGGAAGACCTTCAGGGTCCTCAATGGCACCCAGTGGACCGAGGTCCACACGAGCCCGAACCTCGGCTCCCCCATCCTCTCCCTCCTCCAGAATGGAGACGCCATCCTGGTGAGCTCCGGGTGGGGCACGAGCCCCGAGGTCTCGGTCGTCTTCGACGGCGCGCGGTGGTCGGAGTCCTCCGTCATCTCCAACGTGGATGCACACTACATCCGCGTGGGGACGCGCTTCGGCCGGGCGTGGGTGTCCAGTCGAGGCACGGAGTTCGCGCTCTTCAACGCCGACACCCACCAGTGGAGCGCGCCCGAACTCATCTCCTCCACGCAGGCGAGCAGTGTGCGCATCGCCTCGGATGGCAATACCATCACCGCCGTCTTCGGTGCCTCGTCGGGGCTCTTCGGGGCCGACCGCGTGAACGGGACCTGGCAGCCCGCGGTGTTGTTGGAGAGCACTCCAGTCCGGGAGCTCTGGGCGCTCGTCCGGCACCATGGCAACTCCGTCGCGTTGTGGAGCAGCACCGCCACGCAGCTTCACGCCGCGGCGCAGACAGGTGGTTCCTGGGCGTCCGCCTCGAAGGGAGTGGTGACGACCGGTGCGAACCGCGTGCGCGACGTCCGCGCCGCCGGTGACGACCTGCTGGTCCTCACCGAGAGGAACAACGTCGACAATTCCGCGTATGAAATCTGGGGCACCGCGCTCACGTCCCAGGGTTGGCGGCCGAGCGTCCGACTGCGCGACATGGAGAAGGCCGGCGCGAGGCTCGCCATGCAAGGCGCCCGCGTGGGTGCCGTCTTCGCTGCTCCGGGTCTGGTGGCCCTGCGCGCCTATCTGGGCAGCGGACAGTGGGAGGAGAGTCACGCACTGGTGACTCCGGAGCTCGTGGGCAGCGTGCGCAACCCGTCGGTCCACTTCGCCGCCGACGGCCATGGCGCCGCCGCGTGGGAGCAGTTCGAGGCGGGGGCGTGGAGCATCCTCCTCGCAGAGTTCGACGGGACGGCCTGGCAAGAGCCCGTGCGCGTGGCACGAGGTGGCTCCAGGCCTCGCGTGGCCGTGGACGACAACCTGGCCGTCGTCGCGTACCTCCAGGCTGGAACCACCGGCAATGTGGAGGCCTGGAGGGTGACGCACGAGGCCGGCGTACCAGGGACGCCCCTCAAGTTGGACAGCGTGGCGGCCACCTACGCCAACGCGGACCTCGCCCTGGCCCATGGCCCCAGCGGCTTCATGGCCGTGTGGGGTGACCTCGAGATTCGCTCCGCACAGAGCATGGATGGACAGACATGGTCCGCGCCGGTGACCGCCATACCTCGCGCGGTGTCCGGTGGGAGCGCGACCCGCCTGCGACTCGTGGTGGCGGGCACCTCCTACGCCATATCGGTCCAGCGTGGCGGGAGTTCGTTGAGCGCGAGCGTCCACGCAGGGGGCGCCTGGCAGACACGGGCCGATGCGACCGCGTCGAACACGGCGCCTGACTTCGCCGCCGACACGAGCACCGTCATGCTGCTGACCGGCTTCGAGAACGAGTTCCGGTACCTCGTCCACAACGGCACCGCCTGGTCCGCGCAGCGCACCCTCTCCTCTCCCGCGGACGGCAAGGGACTGCTGGCCGCATCGCCCCAGGGACTGCGGCTCCACACGGGCATGAGCTGGTGGAAGTGGAGCGGGTCGGAGTGGGTGAAGGAGGCAACCCAGGTCAGCCGCCCCCACGCCACGGGCTCCTTGCGGTGCGACACGAAGGGATGTGGCTTGGCGACAGGACCTGTCTTCGGGACGCCGGTGAACCTGGCGCTGTCCTACGCGCCGGGCACGAGCGCGTTCCAGCAGGGCGCCTCGCCCCACGAGCCGTCCCAGCCCGTCATCGACGGCAGCGTGAGCTGGGACTTCGCGGCGGGCTCCTACCGAGCCACCTGGCTCCAGCCCGCGCAGCAGGGGGTGCACGCGCTCCACGCCAGCACGGGCCTCTAGATTCCTCCAACCTCCACGAGGATGCGCCGAAGCTGCGCGCGTCCTCGCCCAATGGTCCCAGTACGCGCCGCGTGCCCTGGTACCGGAGCTGGCGCCACTTCCCTGACTCGCGCGACAAACACGAGCGAGGGGATGGGGCGGCGGCCATCCCCGGCCGGACATTAGGATGTGCCGGGTGATGGTCATCGAACCGGCCCGATTTCCCGCGGATGTGTCGCTCGTCCAGACGCTGTGGCGTGAATACGCCGAGGGCCTGGGCTTCGACCTGGGCTTCCAGGACTTCGAGTCCGAGCTGGCGGGACTGCCGGGTAAGTACGCACCACCGCGCGGGCAGGTGCTGCTCGCGCGGCGAGAGGACCGGGCTTTGGGGTGCGTGGCATTGCGGCCGCTCGACGCCGAGACGTGCGAGATGAAGCGGCTGTATATCCGGCCCGACGCGCGGGGCGAGCAGTTGGGGCGGCGGCTGGCCGACGCCATCTGCGACGAGGCGCGCGCCACGGGCTACCGACGCATCTGCCTGGACACCCTGCCCCACATGGCCGCGGCCGTGGGGCTGTACACGTCCATGGGGTTCCGCCCCATCGCGCCCTATGTGTACAACCCGCTCCCGGGCGCGCTGTTCCTCGGGAGGGAGCTGGTGGATACGCCCTCCTGAGGTGTGTGAATCATTGGCGTCGCTCCGGAACAAACGACACAGTCCAGCGCTCCGGGCGCGGTCCAACGGAGTTGGACCGCGCCCGGCCGCTCGAACGCGAAGCCTCAGCGCCGGCGCAGCACCGCGCCTTGCTCTCCGACGGTCCACGCCTCCGTACGGGTGCTCCAGGCGCCCACCAGCCGCTGGGTGGTACCGCTCGCCTGCCGCTGCCAGCGCGTCCCGTCAAAGTGCAGGAGCACTCCGTTGTCACCCACGGCCCACACGTCGTTGTTGGCCGCGCCCCAGACATCCTTGAGCGCCGCGCCCTGCGCGCTGGTGGTATCCGCGAGGAGCACGGTGCCATCGTAGTGCACGATGAGTCCCTGGTCGCCCACGGCCCACACGCTGTCCGGGTCCGCGCCCCACACGCCTCGCAGCGTATGTGCGGGCACCACCGCGACGGAGACCCAGTCCGCGCCGTTGTAGTTCTCGAACGTGCCCTCCGCGCCCACGGCCCACGCATACTCCGGCGTCAACATCCAGACGTCGTGCAGCTCCACCTCACTCTTGCCAGCATCCAGCCAGAGCCGGCCCCGCCACACCGCGCGCCGTCCCGCCGCGCCGACAATCCATATCTCCGTGTTGCTCGCGCCGTGGATGGCGCGGGCGACCAGACCGTCGGGCAGCGGGAAATTCTCCCACGTCTTCCCGTTCCAGCGATGCGCCTGGGTGCCCACCGCCCAGACCTCCTCGGTGCTCGCGGCCCACGCGGCGACAATCGGCTCGGGCGGCGCCTCCATCGAGCGCCACGTCTGCCCATTCCACAAGAGCGCCGCGCCCGTGGTGCCCGTCCTTCCGAAAACCCAGACATGGTCGGACGCCGACCCCGTGATGACGCTCCACTTCGCCGAGGGCGCAAGGTCCCTGGTCAGCAGATGCCAGCCCCCGGCGTTCTTCACCATCAGGCTCCCGCGCGCCCCCGAAACCCAGACGTGGTTCGAGTCCGTGCCGGAGATGGCGAGCAGGTCCTCTCGAGTTCCCGTGTCGACCACCGACACCGCCTCACCGTTCCAGTGCAGCAGCGTGCCCTGCGCACCTACGAACCACACGTCATCCGGTCCACTCCCCCACACGCCGTGCAGACGGACGGCGCGGGGCGACTGGAGTGACACCCACCCGGAGCCCACCCAGCGAGCAATCGCGCCCGAGGTCGCCACCGCGAAGCCCGTGTCCTCGCCCGGAGCCACCCAGAGCGACGTGTAGTCCTCACCCGCCGCTCCGGGGCCGGGCAGCAACCCCGCACCGCTCCAACCCTGTCCCCGCCAACGCGCCAGCCCCTGACCTCCCGCCAGCGCCCACACATCCCCCGACGAACGGATCCACGGCGCCGACAGCGTCTGGCTGGCGAGCCCTTCGGCCGGCTGCCAACCCGTGGCCGTCAATCGCCACACACGGCCGTTCGGAGCCTGTGTGGTCGGTGCCTGCGTAAGCCACCCCTCGGTCCTAGAGGACACGCTCAACCCGCTCACCTGTCCCGCCTCCCCCAGCGAAACC
>NZ_VIFM01000130.1 GCF_006636215.1 Myxococcus llanfairpwllgwyngyllgogerychwyrndrobwllllantysiliogogogochensis
GATGTGGGGCCCGCTGTGCCCTCGCCCGAGGAGTAGGACTCCACATGCTGGCGATGACGCAGGGTGTCTCGCGCGGCGTTGGCGGCGATGGTCATCAGCCAGGGGATGAAGCGGGTTCCGGGCTCGTAGCGGCCCCGGGCTCGGATGACGGACAGGAACGTGGTCTGCAAGAGGTCCTCGGCGAGCGGGCCGTCGCGAACCATCCGCGTCAGAAAGCCCTGCACCCGCCCGGAATGCCGAGCGAAGAGGGCCTCGAAGGCGTCTGGTGCTCCGTCGCAGAACCGTTCCATGAGCTCTTCGTCCGAGGGACTCCCCATCACCCGGCTCATGGACGGCCCGCCCTGAAATGTGTTTCCAGCGCGGAGTTCGCGCGGTCCTTCACTCTCAACCCGGCGGAATCACGGACGATGTCGAGCGCCGCGCCGGGAGTGTTCACCCGGGCAGCAGCACCAGCCGAGCAATCTCCGGCGGTGCTCCCACGCGCATCGGGGGCCCGACGAAGCCGCAGCCCCGGCTGACGTAGAGCTGGGAGTCGCCGGTGCGGCTGAGGCCCGCGTTGCGGCTGCCCCAGATGGCGTCGCCCACGAGGTTGCCGGGGAACATCTGCCCGCCATGGGTGTGGCCGGAGAGCTGGAGTCCCACGCCGCGCCGGGCGACCTCGTCGAAGTTGGACGGCTGGTGCGCCAGGAGGACGGAGGCCCGGTCCGGGCTCACTCCGCGCAGGGCGGCATCCAGGTCGTACCCGGGCTCGCCCATCCGGGCCGCGCTCCAGTCGTCCACGCCCGCCAGCATGAAGGACGCACCCGTGTCGCCGATGGACACGGCGCGGTTGCGCAGCACGGTGATGCCCAGAGTCTCCAGGAAAGCCACCCATGACGATGCGCCAGAATAGTAGTCATGGTTGCCCGTGACGAAGAACACTCCATTCCGGGCACGCAGCCTTCCGAAGCCGGCGACAAAGGCACCCAGGCTCTCAACGGACCCATCCACCAGGTCGCCGGTGATGGCGATGACGTCTGGCTTCAGGGCGTTGGTGCGCGCCACCAGCTCGTCCACGAAGTGGCGCTGGAGGACGTCTCCGACATGGATGTCGGTGAGCTGCACCAGGGAGAACCCATCCAGGGCCCTGGGGAGCCGGGGCAGGCGCACGGGGGTGTCGCGCACGTCGGGTGGGTGGAACGCGCGCCACGCCCCGAACGTGCTCACGCCGGCGCCCGCGAGCCCCGCGCCCACGGCCAGGCCTCCGGTGAGGATGGCCCGGCGCTCGGGAGAAGGGGGCTGTGAGGGCTGCTCCAGGGGCGCCGCGGCGCGACGGACGCGCCACCGCACCGCGCGCTGGACCAACTCCACGGCCAGCGTGAAGAGGAGCAGGTACAACACCAGCCCCATCCACACGAGCAGGCCGATTCCCAGGATGCGCACGAACTCGGAGGGAAACAGCGCGCCGAGGAAGCGAAAGCCAACGGCCCCCAGGAAGCCGAAGCCGAACAGGGCCTGGGCGCCGAGGCGCAGCCCCCGTCGCGCGGTCTGGTCTCGGACAAGTCGGCGGTAGAGGTAGACGTGCGCGGTCGCCAGCAGCGAGAGGACCGGGACGAAGAAGACGAGGAGGCTGAGCCAGCGTGGCATCGCGCTCCTGCATAGCGGAAGCCTGTCGGGGGCGCCCGTGCATTTCGCGCCGGGTGTGGTGCCCGTGTCGGCAGGCAGGCGGTCACGCTTCTGCTTTCGCGGGCCGCCGCTCCGGGGCAGGCTGGGGCTCGTTCATCGCCGGTCTCCGGCCTTCTTCTCGAGGATCCCCATGCTTCGCTCCCTCCTGCTCTGCGCCTTGCTCCTCCCCCTGGTGGGCTGTGGAAGCGAGGACCCCAATACGCCGCCGCTGGGCAACCCGGACAATGGCGACCCCACCAAGGTGACGTACGCGGAGAGCCTGAACGTGGACCTGGCGGCGATGACGCTGCTGCCCAGCGGCCTCTATCTCCAGGACCTCGGGGAGCCGGGCGCGGGCGACGCGGCCACCGCGGGCCGGCGCGTCTATGTGCACTACACGGGCTGGCTGCCGGACGGTCAGAAGTTCGACTCGTCGGAGGGCAAGTCCCCGCTGGACTTCATCCTGGGGCAGGGACGGGTCATCGACGGTTGGGACCAGGGCATCGCGGGCATGCGCGTGGGCGGCAAGCGGCGCCTCGTCATCCCTTCGTCGCTGGCGTACGGGGCGGAGGGCAGCCCCGGCGCCATTCCCTCGTATTCGGTGCTCATCTTCGACACGGAGCTCATCGTCGTCCGCTGAAGCCCGCGCCGCCGTCGTCGCGCGCGGACCCCATGAACCCGCCTCTCCGGGGCACCGCGAGGGGTGATATAGCCGGCGCACGTCTGCCGGGACGTCGAGGCCCTTGGGTAGGGTCGTCGACGTGGGGGTCTCATCTCCCGGCCAGGGGGACGCGCAATGGCGGGGTCCGAGTCGGAAGTGCCCGAGTCGAGCGGGGAACGAGCTGGTGCGGAGGGCACGCTCCAGGCGCTGCAATCGCTGATGGGGCTGGAGTCGGCCGCGACGGCCGCGCGGCTCTACGAGGAGCTGGGCGCGGCGCAGCGGGAACGCCTGCTGCGTGACGCGGCGTTGACGCCTCCGGACGTGCGCCAGCGGTTGGCGGAGGTGCTGCGGTGGGCTCGGGATTTCTCCGGTGCCGCGCGGCTCCTGGTGGGCTGTGGCGAGGATGCGCGCATGGCGGCCCTCTACGTCCAGGGAGGCCAGTACGTGGACGCGGCGGAGGCCTTTCTGCGCGCGGGTGAAGCGGACCGGGCCGCCGCGGCCTTCGAGCGCGGTGGCGCGCTGGAGCGGGCGCTGGAGGTGTACCGGGGCCTGGGCTCGGGCGAGGCGGTGGCCCAGTGCCTGGTCCGCCTGGGGCGTCCATACGAGGCGGCGCTCATCTACCGCGAGTTGGGCCACCCCCACGCGGAGGTCGAGGCGCTGGGCAGCGTGCCGGCGGGGGACGCGCGGCACGTGGAGTCGGTGCTGCGCATGTGCATGTTGCTGGACGCGGAGGGCTTCACGCGGCGGGCGCTGGCGCTGCTCGCGGACACGATGCGGGGCTCGGAGGTCGCGCGAGGCGACCCGGCGCTGGCCGCGGAGAAGGCGCGCCTCTTGCGTCGAATGGGCATGGACGCGGAGGCGGAGGCCGTCATCGCGCGGCTGCCGTCCCAGAGCTCCTCACCCGAGGCCAACGGGTACGGGTATCTCAAGGCGATTCCCATCTTCGGCGAGCTGTCGCTGGACGACATGAAGGACCTGTATCGCGTGGCCCGTCAGGTGCTCATCCCCGCGGGCGCGGTGGTGCTGGAGAAGGGCGCCGCGGGCGTGGGCCTCTTCGTGCTGCTGGAGGGGACGGTGGATGTCTTCAGCGGCACCGAGGACGACGCGCGCCGGCTCAACACGCTGGGGCCCGGGGCGTACCTGGGAGAGATCTCGCTGGTCCAGGACGCGCCCGTGTCCGCGCGGGTGAAGGCGCGCACGGCCGTGCGAGCGCTGCGCATCACCCGGGCCGGTTTCCAGCACTACCTGGACACGCACGAGGCCGCCGCGCTGCGCATCTACCGGCTCTTCACCCAGAACCTCGCCGCGCGCGTGCGGGCCCTCAGCATCTGAGGGGCGCCCCCGCTGGTAGGTAGGGTTGACCTCGGCCAATCTTGCATCAGGAGCCGGAGACTTCGAAACTCGCGAATGTCGCTACTTCAAGGAGAGACACCGCATGTCTTCGAAGCTCGTGTTCGCTGTCGTGACCCTGCTGTCGATGTCCGCTTTCGCCGAGGAGGACCTGAAGCCCGCGCAGGAGGAGGCCAAGGCCTCCTTCGAGGAGGCGACCGCCGAGGCGCTGAAGGCGGCCAACGAAAAGTGCGGCACGAAGCTCGCCGTGAAGACGGACTTCCAGAACTTCAAGCCGGAGGACTGGTCGGGCACGAGCTTCAGCTCGTACTGTGAAGCGGCGATCAACGGGGTGACGAGCCTGTGTGAGCGCCCGGCGTACAAGAAGTCGATCGCGAAGAAGGTCACCAGCTTGTCGTGCCTGTTCGCTGGCGTGAAGCCCGCGGACAAGAAGGACGACAGCGTCAACGGGGCGACGCAGGCGAACATCTCGCTCGAAAAGGGCACCCTCACGTACCGCATGGGGAAAGACCACACGAACATCGAGGACAACACCAAGGCCGTGCTCGAGAAGGCGCTGAACTGAGTATGGCGCGGAAGCTGGCGATGGTGCTCACGCTGCTCCTGTCCGCTGGGGCCGTGGCGGCGGAGTCCCTGGATGCCTTGTCCCTCAAGGTGTACCGGGGCAAGGATGGTCAGACGCTGGAGGTCGTCGCGCTGGCTCCGCGCGAGTCGTCGGAGGCGGTGCTCCAGGTCCGGGGCGCCGACTCCGAACATGACGGCCTCGCGGTGCGCTGCAAGGCGCGCGGCACGCGAGGTGGCGTCGACTACGTGGCCCGTCATCGCGGCGCGGACTGGGTGCTGGCGTCCGAGCGCGAAAGCGGTGTCTACGACGTCTTCCTTCCGGGCAAGCCTGCCTTCCGCGTGCGGTTCAACCCGGAGGCGACGGAGCGCGCGTCCGCCTCCGAGGTGCTCACCGCGCATTCCCTGCAACGTGAGTCAGGGAGGATTGCCGCCTTCGAGAAGAAGGCGTGGCCCCACCTGGAAAAGAAGTACACCGCGCGCGCCGCCGAGGCCCTGACGGCGCTGCGCGGTGCGTGTGGCACGACGGCGACCTTCACCTTCGACTGGAAGACGTTCAGTGACGAGGTGATGGCGGACGTGGATGTCTGGGCGGCCTGTGCGCCGCTGCTCACCCAGGCGCGGGCTCGCTGTGCCGCGCTGAAGGATGTCACGGCGTTGACGTGTCGCTTCGGTCCCGCGCTCGCGCTGGATCGCAGTGGGTCCACGCTCGTCTTCACCACCCACCGCGAGGGCGCGGCCGATGGGGCGGCGTTCCTCGGCAGGAGTCTCGGACGATGATTCGACGCGCGGTGGTGCTGACGTGTCTGGTGTCGACGGTGGGCGCGGCCCGGCCCCCGGCGACGCTCGCGGACCTCCAGGCCCTGGCCTCACAGAAGGCCTGGGCGGAGTTGCTCGAGCGCGCGGAGGATGTTCCCGCCGCGACGCGCACGGACTCGTGGCGGAATCTGGTGACGGATGCCGCGACAGCGGAGGTCGAAGCGGCGATACCCACCGACGAAGAGCCGTTCGCCGCCGCGCGGAAGGCCCGGACCCTGGGGCAGCGGTATGCATTCCTCGCCAAGGCCACTCCCTACACCGCCGCGCGTGACGCGAGCGCGGTGAAGGGGCTGGAGCGCTGCCTCGCGCAGGAGGGGCGCGACTGTGTCGAGACGTATCAGCAGCTCGCGGTGGGCACGGGGCCGGAGTCCGCGCTGAAGGCCGCCCGGCTCGTGAGACAAGGCCGCTTCGCATACGTGGCGATGCCCCTCTTCGCCATGGCGGTGGGGGAGCGGAAGGACTCCGGCGTCTGCAAGGACGAGGCGCTCGGGGAGACGGTGCTCGCGGCGCTGGACCTGCCCGTGGCGGACGCTCGCGCGGCGGAGGCGAAGACGGTGGCCTTCGAGCGGTGCTGGGTGGCTCTGGGCGCGAAGCTCAAGGCGGCCACGGTGGGCGGCTCCGCCTACTTCCTGGAAAACACCTGCCAGCCCATGCGCGCCCGCAAGGCGCTGACCGAGTTGCAGGACGACCTCTGCAAGGACGCCGGGCTCTGAGCCAGGCCTCTTCCCCTGAAGTCGCCACGCCGATGCGCGGGCCGCGCGCGCGTTGCGCACGGGGCTTCAGGGGATATCGAGGGCCGTGAGTTGACAATGGCAGTCGTCTGTCTTAACTCATACGCATCATGAGGCCCGTCTCCTTCACTGCCCTGCTGATTGCGCGCTTCTCCGCGCCGGCGGCGGACGTGTGCCTTTCCCCCCGTCACGAGGTTCTGCTCGACATTTGAGCAGGCGGGCCGGAGTCCTTCCGGTGCGCGGGTCGCTGGTTCCCGCGTGTCGTGAAGCCCGGTTCCGCCCTGGCTCCGTCTGAGCCGTCGTGTGTCCTCACGCGTCCCTGAGCGGGCCTTTCGAGCCCCTCCGGCATGTCGCGCGTGCGTGCGCCTGACGGCTCCACGCCCGTCGTGTCTCCAACCGGCTCCTCTCTCATCCATCGCCACCCGTGGGCCTCGCTGCCCGACGGGAACAGGAGTCTTTTATGTCCCGCAGCACTCGCATCGAGCGGTACCGCAACATCGGCATCATGGCGCACATCGACGCGGGCAAGACGACGCTCACCGAGCGCGTCCTGTTCTTCACCGGTCGCATCCACTCCACGGGAGAAGTGCACGATGGCTCCACGGAGATGGACTGGCTGCCGCAGGAGAAGCAGCGCGGCATCACCATCACCTCCGCGGCCACCACCGCGTTCTGGTCACCTCGTCACGGGCCCTCCGCGGGCACGCCTCATCGCATCAACATCCTGGACACGCCGGGACACGTGGACTTCACCATCGAGGTGGAGCGCTCCCTGCGCGTGCTGGATGGCGCGGTGGCCGTGTTCGACGCGAGCCAGGGCGTGGAGCCCCAGTCGGAGGCGGTGTGGCGTCAGGCGGACCGCTACGGCGTCCCGCGCATCGCGTTCATCAACAAGATGGACAAGGTGGGCGCGGACTTCGTCATGAGCCTGGAGTCCATCCGTGAGCGCCTGGGCGCTCGCGCCGTGGCGGTGCAACTGCCGCTGGGCGAGGAGTCGGAGTTCCGCGGCCTCGTGGACCTGGTGCGCATGAAGACCCTCCACTTCGACGGAGAGGCCGGTGAGTACCGCGAGGAGCTGTCCGTGCCGGAGGACGTCCGGCAGCGGGCGGAGACGTTGCGGCTGCGGCTCATCGAGGCGGCGGCGGACGTGGATGACGCGGTGATGGAGAAGTTCGTGGACGGACGTCTGGAAGACATCACCGAGGAGGACCTGGTACGTGCGCTGCGCGCGGGAACCCTCTCGCGCACGCTGGTGCCGGTGCTCGCCGGTTCGGCGTTCAAGAAGAAGGGAGTGCAGATGCTGTTGGACGCCGTCGTCGACTACCTGCCCGCGCCCTCGGACCTTCCGGCGGTGGAGGGACTCGTTCCGGGCACGGAGCAACGTGCCTCGCGCGAGCCAACGGACGACAGTCCTCCGGCCGCGCTGGTGTTCAAGATGATGAGTGACAAGAACGTGGGCAACATCGTCTTCCTGCGTGTCTATTCGGGCACGCTGCGCGCAGGCACCGTCCTGCTCAATCCCGCCACCGGCAAGCGGGAGCGCGTGGGTCGGCTGATGTTCATGCATGCCAATCGCAGGGAGGAGGTCTCGGAAGTCCATGCGGGAGACATCGCGGCGGCGCTCGGCCTGAAGAACGTGCGCACGGGAGACACACTGAGCGACCCCGAGGCACCCGTGGTGCTGGAGTCGCTCGGCTTCCCGGAGCCCGTGGTGCACCTCGCCGTGGAGGCGAAGTCGCCCGCGGAGCTGCCGAAGCTGGAAGAGGGCCTGCATCGCCTGGCGGCGGAAGACCCGTCGCTGCGCGTGGGCGTGGACCCGGAGAGCGGCCAGGTGCTGCTGTCCGGAATGGGTGAGCTTCACCTGGAGGTGGTCGTGGACCGACTGAGGACGGAGTACGGCGTGGAGGCGCGCGTGGGACAGCCCAAGGTGGCCTACCGCGACACGCTCAAGCGCGCCGTGCGTCAGGAGTACCGGCACGTCCGTCAGACGGGCGGGCCCGGACAGTATGCGCGCGTGGTGCTGGATGTGGCTCCGGCGGCGCGAGGCGCGGGGCTCGTCTTCGTGGACGACACGAAGGGCGGCTCCATTCCGAGGGAGCTGGTGCCCGCCATCCAGAAGGGTGTGGCGGGTGCCATGGAGCGCGGCGTGCGGGACGGCGTGGCGCTCGTGGACGTGGAGGTCCGGCTGGTGGATGGAGACACGCACGTGCGCGACTCCACGCCCCAGGCGTTCTCCATGGCCGGCTCCCTGGCGCTCCAGGAGGCGGTGCGGCGGGTGGGCGTGCAGGTTCTGGAGCCAGTGATGGACGTGGAGGTCACCACGCCCGAGGAGTACGTGGGCGAGGTGTTGGGAGACCTGGCCTCGCGGCGGGGCCGGGTGCTGGGAATGGAGACGCGGGGCAATGCCCGCGTGGTGTCCGCGCGGGTGCCCATGGCCAGCCTCTTTGGCTACGTGACGGGCTTGCGGGGCAGGACGCAGGGCCGGGCCCAGGCCAGCATGCGGCTGGGGACGTATGAGCCCCTGCCAGAAGTGCTCCAGGCGTCACTGTCCGAAGCACGGGCATGACGGAAGGGTGAGGAGGGCCCCGGGGCTGTACGCCTCGGGGCCCTCTTCGTTCGCCCGACACCCCACAAAAGCGGCTGTCAAGGGCTCGATTTCACGGGACATCCGTCCCGGGAGAGGGCAGGGTCCGCGGCCGAATGCGTGGAATGGGCGGGAAGACCCCCCTGTTCTCCGACATTCTCAAGCGGGTCGGCCGGCCGGGCCGGACCGCGCACCGCCAGGTGCCCTCGATACTGAACTCGATTGGGCTCGCTGCGCGGGCTTCCTTGCCTGGCGAGGAAGCAGACTCACTTCGACTAGGAATCCATGACTTTCGACGAATTGCAGCTTCACGACACCCTCCTGCGCGCGGTCAAGGCGGAGGGGTACACCACGCCTACGCCCATCCAGATGAAGGCGATTCCACACGCCCTGGCTGGGAAGGACGTGCTCGGCGTGGCCCAGACGGGCACGGGGAAGACGGCGGCGTTCGCGCTGCCGATTCTCCAGCGTCTGTCCGCCAAGGCGCCGACCGGGGGCGCGCGTCCCGTGCGTTGCCTGGTGCTCACTCCCACGCGAGAGCTCGCGGGGCAGGTGAGCGAGAGCTTCGCGACGTACGGCAAGAACCTGCCGCTGCGCCACGCGGTGATTTTCGGCGGAGTGGGCCAGGGCGCGCAGGTGCAGTCGCTCAAGAGCGGCGTGGATGTGCTGGTGGCGACGCCTGGCCGCCTGCTCGACTTGATGGACCAGGGTTACGTGTCGCTGCGCTCGCTTGAGGTATTCGTGCTCGACGAGGCGGACCGCATGCTGGACATGGGCTTCATCCATGACGTGCGCAAGGTCATCAAGGCGCTGCCCTCGAAGCGGCAGACGCTCTTCTTCAGCGCGACGATGCCGCCGGAGATTGTCGACCTGTCTCGCAACATCCTCACGGACCCCATCCGGGTGGAAGTGACGCCGGTCTCCAGCACGGCGGAGACCGTTGCTCAGCAGGTGTACTTCGTGGAGCGCGAGCAGAAGCGCGGCTTGCTCACGCACCTGCTGAAGGACGGCAAGATTGAGCGTGCGCTGGTCTTCACGCGCACCAAGCACGGCGCCAACCGGGTGGCCAAGCAGCTCGAGGGCTCCGGCGTCACGGCCGCCGCGATTCACGGAAACAAGAGCCAGAACGCGCGTGAGCGCGCGCTGGACGACTTCCGCAACGGCGCGCTCCGGGTGCTGGTGGCCACGGACATCGCGGCGCGCGGCATCGACATCGACGGGTTGAGCTTCGTCGTCAACTACGACCTGCCCAACGTGCCGGAGCAGTACGTGCACCGCATCGGTCGCACGGGCCGCGCGGGAGCGACGGGCACCGCGGTGTCCTTCTGCGACGGCGAGGAGCGCGCATACCTGCGCGACATCGAGCGGACCATCCGCCGCAGCGTGCCGGTGGTGGAGGAGCATCCGTACCGCTCGGGCCTCGCGGCGCCGCGTCCTGGGGCCTCGGCCTCGGTGGACGAGCCTGTCGCGCGCAGCTCGAATTCGGGTGGGCAGTCGCGAGGCGGGCAGGGCGGTGGTGGTGGCGGCCGTGGCAACCAGCCCGGTAGCTCGTCACGCCGTCGCCGGGGTGGTGGCGCAGGCCAGGGGCGTCCCGAGGCGGGCCGTTCGGCGCGGGGTGGTGGCGGCTCCTCCGGTTCGGGCCGTGGTGGTGGACAGCAGTCGCGCGGTGGCGGTGCTCCGTCTCGTGGGGGCAGCGCACCGTCGCGGTCCTCGGGTCCGGCGCCGACTCCCGTGAAGGCGGCCGAGCCGCCTCCGCGTCGTCAGTCTCCGAAGTGGCTGTGAGCTGAAGCCCCTCCGAGGGCCCGTGATGCGCGCTCGACGTGCTCACGGGGCCCCGAGGTGTTGGTTGGCGGTGACGGGTGGGCCGTTACGACAGGCCCGCCGTCATGGCTCCGAGGTGAACGGACTCGATTCGTTCGACCTCGAAATCCCGCACATGTTCGAGCTGGCTCCAGAGTCGCGCGTGGCCCTTGAGCCACCGGAGTCGTCGCACGCGTCGCGCGAAGCGCTGTTGCTCCTCGGGTGTGGCGCGTCGGGGAGGGCCGAGCACGTGCCCCACGAGTCGCAGCGCGGGTGGGCGAGTAAAGCGCCCCGCCAAGAGTGAGCGAAGCCAGAACAGCTTGCCGCTGTCCACGGCGAGGATGCTCACCCGGGAGTCCTTCGCGAGGTTCGCTGGGAGCTGACGGGCGAAGACCTCGAAGAAGATGCCGCGCCCGGGTTCACCCAGCAGCACGGAGCCAATGGGCGTGACGTGGGGTGCTCCTCGCGCATCGACGCTGGCGATGGCGAAGTGCAGGGAGCTGGCGAAGGCGCTGGAGAACAACTGGCGCACCCGGGGCCACTGCTCGTGAAGCGCTGGCGTTGTGCTCGGTGGGCCTTGCGGCACGGGCACCGCTGCGGAGTTCATGACTCCTCGCGAGGCGCCATGGCGGCGATGGTGCCCTGGGCCACGGCCACCAGCGTCTCGCCCTTCTCCGTGACGACGAAGATTTCGCAGTGGCAGACGGACTGTCTGCGCCCGGCGTGCAGCGCGCGAGCCCGTGCGATGAGCATGGAGCCCTGGGCCGGACGGACGTAGTTGATCTTGAACTCCGACGTGATGACGGGCCCCGTCATCGCCGTGCCCCCGGCGAAGGTGAGCGCGTTGTCGGCCATGTAGCTGAGCACGCCCCCGTGCACGAAGCCGTACTGCTGACGCAGCTCCTCGCGCAGCGGCAGCTCCAGAACCACCTCGCCCTTCGTCAGATGCACCAACCGGGTCCCCATCAGCGTGCTGAACGCCTGCTGCTTGAGCACCTGCTGACCCATCTCCATGAGTGACTCCACGGCGGCCTCCCGGCTGTGTAGAATATCGTTCTAGAATGATGTTCTAATGTAGGGTAGAGGGATGCGCAACCCGGGTCACCGGAGAGAAGAGGTCCTCAAGGCGGCGCTGGAGTGTTTCCTGGAGCGGGGCGTCGAGGGGACGACCCTGGCGGCCATCCGTGAGCGCTCGGGGGCCAGCACGGGGAGCATCTACCACCTGTTTGAGAGCAAGGACGCGATTGCCGCGGCGCTCTACCTGGACGTCCTGGGCGAGTACCAGTCAGGGGTGGTCGAGGTGCTCAAGACGCAGCCGGGAGCCCGGGAGGGCGTCGAGGCGCTCGTTCGTCACCATCTGGAGTGGACGCTGGCGCGGCCGGATGCGACGCGCTTCCTCATGGGTGCGCGAGGCGTCGCGGCGGTTGTCGCGGCCGAGGCGAGCATCCGCGAGCAGAACAAGGGTTTCTTCCGTCAGATGAAGGACTGGTGGCAGGCGCACGTCCGGGACGGCGCGTTCGAGGAGATGTCCTTCGAACTCTTCCTCGCCATCCTTCGCGGGCCCGCACAGGAACTGGTGCGCGACTGGCTCGCGGGACGGACGAAGACGGATTTGCGCGCGGCCATCCCGGTGCTTGCGCGTGCCGCCTGGCAGTCCGTCGAAAAACGGCCCACACGCTCAAAGAAGTGAGCGGAGGGCAGGGGCCCCGTGTCGCGCGGGGCCCCTGAAGCACTACATGTTCCGTCGGTACTGCCCACCCACCTCGTACAGCGCGCGGGAGAGCTGGCCGAGCGTGCAGACCTTACAGGCGTCCATCAGGGCGGAGAAGATGTTGCCGTTGTCGAGCGCCGCGCGCTTCACGGCCTCCAGGGCCGCCGGAGCGGTCGCCGCGTTGCGCTTCCAGAACGCGTCCCTCGCGGTGATGGAGTAGTCCTTCTCCTCCTTCGTCGCGCGAATCACCTCCGGCGGTGTCACCGTCGGAGAACCCTTCGGGTCCAGGAACGTGTTCACCCCGATGATGGGCAGCGTCCCGTCGTGCTTCTGCATCTCGTAGTACAGCGACTCCTCTTGAATCTTGGACCGCTGGTACATGCGCTCCATCGCGCCCAGCACGCCGCCGCGCTCGGAGATGGCGCGGAACTCCGTGAGCACCGCCGCCTCCACCAGGTCCGTCAGCTCATCGATGATGAACGCGCCCTGGTTGGGGTTCTCGTTCTTGGAGAGCCCGAACTCCTTGTTGATGATGAGCTGGATGGCGAGCGCGCGCCGCACGCTCTCCTCCGTGGGCGTGGTGATGGCCTCGTCGTACGCGTTGGTGTGCAACGAGTTGCAGTTGTCGTTGAGTGCCAGCAACGCCTGGAGCGTGGTCCGGATGTCGTTGAAGGCGATCTCCTGCGCGTGCAGGGATCGGCCCGACGTCTGGATGTGGTACTTCAGCTTCTGCGAGCGGTCATTGCCGCCGTACTTGTCGCGGATGGCCTTGGCCCAGATGCGGCGCGCCACGCGGCCCAGCACCGCGTACTCCGGGTCCATTCCGTTCGAGAAGAAGAACGAGAGGTTGGGCGCGAAGTCGTCGATGTGCATCCCGCGCGACAGGTAGTACTCGACGAAGGTGAAGCCGTTGGCCAGCGTGAAGGCCAACTGGGAGATGGGGTTCGCCCCTGCCTCCGCGATGTGGTAGCCGGAGATGGACACCGAGTAGAAGTTCCTCACCTTCTTGTCGGTGAAGTACTGCTGGATGTCGCCCATCACCCGCAGCGCGAACTCCGTGGAGAAGATGCAGGTGTTCTGCGCCTGGTCCTCCTTCAGGATGTCCGCCTGCACCGTGCCGCGCACCTGCTGGAGCGTCGTCGCGCGGATCTTCTCGTAGACGTCGCGCGGCAGCACCTCGTCGCCCGACACGCCGAGCAGCAGCAGGCCCAGTCCGTCACTCCCCTGCGGCAGGTCACCCTGGTAGCGGGGCCGAGGCACCCCGCGCTCCCGGTAGATCGCGTCGATCTTCTTCTCGACCTCGTCGACCTTGTTGTTGGCGCGAATCCACTTCTCGCACTGCTGGTCCACCGCCGCGTTCAGGAAGAACCCGAGCAGCATCGGCGCGGGGCCGTTGATGGTCATCGACACCGACGTGGCCGGATCCGCCAGGTCGAAGCCCGAGTAGAGCTTCTTCGCGTCGTCCACGTTGGCGATGGACACGCCGGAGTTGCCGACCTTGCCGTAGATGTCCGGCCGGTGGTCCGGGTCCTCGCCGTAAAGCGTGACGGAGTCGAACGCGGTGGACAGGCGCTTCGCGGGCAGGCCGCGTGACACGTAATGGAAGCGCTTGTTGGTGCGCTCCGGGCCGCCTTCACCCGCGAACATGCGCGCCGGGTCCTCACCCTCGCGCTTGAGCGGGAAGACGCCAGAGGTGAACGGGTATGCGCCCGGCGCGTTCTCCCGCAGCAGCCAGATGAGGATGTCGCCCCAGTCCTCGTAGCGGGGCAGGGCGATCTTCGGGATGCGCAGGTGGGACAGCGACTCGGTGAACAGGTCCAGCTCGATGACCTTGTCGCGCACCTGGTACTGGTACTTGGACGCCGCGTAGCGCCGCTTGGTCGCGGGCCACTCAGTCAGCAGCCGACGGCAGTCGGGGTCCAGGCGGGACTCCAGGTCCTTGTACAGCTCCACCAGCTCGCTCAGGTACGCGGGCTCGCCCTCGACGCGCTCGGTGACGTGCACCACGTCGGACGTGTCCTTCGGCTCGACGATTTCGAGGCGCTTCTTGCCGACGTTCTGTCGCAGCGCCTCGATGGTGCCGTGGAGCTGATACATCCGCCGCGCCACCGCAGCCTGGGAGCGGGCGAACTTGTCGTACGCCTCGCACGTCTCGACGATCTCCGCGAGGTAGCGGGTGCGATCAGGCGGGATGATCCACTTCTTCTCGCTCATACCCGGCGTCGGCTCCAGGTGCGACTGGAGCGGGGCACCCGTCTTGCGAACCACCGTGTCGACGATGGCCCGGTAGAGCTGGTTCATCCCCGGGTCATTGAACTGCGAGGCGATGGTGCCGTACACGGGCACCGAGTCATCCGCCGTGGTGAACGCGTTGTGGTTGCGCTTCCACTGCTTGCGCACGTCGCGCAGCGCATCCAGCGAGCCGCGCTTGTCGAACTTGTTGATGGCGATGACGTCCGCGAAGTCGAGCATGTCGATCTTCTCGAGCTGCGTCGCCGCGCCGTACTCGGCCGTCATCACGTAGAGCGAGACGTCCGAGTGCTCGATGATCTCCGTGTCGGACTGACCGATGCCGGAGGTCTCCACCACGATGAGGTCGAAGCCCGCGGCCTTGCACACCTCGATGGAGTCACCCACGTGCTTGGACAGCGCGAGGTTGCTCTGCCGGGTCGCCATGGAGCGCATGTAGACGCGCTGGTTGTCGATGGCGTTCATGCGGATGCGGTCACCGAGCAACGCGCCGCCCGACTTGCGCTTCGACGGGTCCACGGAGAGCACCGCCAGCGTCTTGTCCGGGAAGTCCGCGAGGAAGCGGCGCACCAGCTCGTCCACGAGGCTGGACTTGCCCGCGCCACCGGTACCGGTGATTCCCAGCACGGGCACGCGCGGCTGTTTCGCGCTCAGCTTCGTCATCGCGTCGCGCAGCGCGTCTCCGGCGCTCGCGAAGTTCTCCGCGATGGTGATGAGCGAGGCGATCTTCATCGAGTCGCGCACCGGCATGGCCGCGACGGCCGGCCCGTAGTCCGCGGGGCGCTTCTCGAAGTCACACTCCGAGATGAGGTGGTCGATCATCCCCTGGAGGCCCATGGAGCGGCCATCGTCCGGGGAATAGATGCGCGTCACGCCGTAGGCATGCAGTTCTTCGATTTCCGTGGGGAGGATGGTGCCGCCACCGCCGCCGAAGACCTTGATGTTCGCCCCGCGCTGCTTCAGCAGGTCGATCATGTACTTGAAGTACTCGACGTGGCCTCCCTGGTAGGAGGTGATGGCGATGCCCTGGGCATCTTCCTGGATGGCGCAGTCGACGATTTCAGAGACCGAGCGGTTGTGTCCCAGGTGGATGATTTCGGCGCCCGAGGACTGCATCAGCCGGCGCATGACATTGATGGCCGCGTCATGCCCGTCGAACAGGGAGGCGGCCGTCACGATTCGCACATGGAATCGCGGCTTGTAGGGCCCGGGGACCGGGGTCAACTGGACGTTTCGCACGCCGCGTACAGTAGGAGCGCGGTGGGTGTCGGGCAAGCGATTGAAGCGGGGACGGCCGAGGCTCGACGCGGACTGTCAAGCCCTCGATTCCGGGAGGAATGCACCCAGGACGCGCAGTGCGGCGGACGTCGCCGTGGCACGGCCCTCACGCACGTCGTGCTCCAACTGGGGGACCAGGGCGGCCACCGTGGGGTTCGCATGCAGGGCCGCCCGCAGGCCGTCCTGCACCATGGACCACATCCAGCCCACTTGCTGAGCGTGCCGACGCTGCTCCATCGCTCCAGAGGCCACGCGCTTGTCCAGTTGCGCTTCCAGCGAACTCCACAGCGAAGCGATGCCCGTGCCCTCCATCGCGCTGCACGTCGTCACCACGGGCTCGTTGCCGGGACGCATCAGGTGCAGCGCGGCGCGGTACTCGGCGCGAGCGCGCTCGGCGCGGGGCTGGTTGTCACCGTCCGCCTTGTTGATGGCGAGCATGTCCGCCACCTCCAGGATGCCGCGCTTGATTCCCTGGAGCTCGTCCCCCGCACCCGCGAGCATCAGCACCAGGTAGAAGTCCACCATGTCGGCGACCACCGTCTCCGACTGGCCCACGCCCACCGTCTCCACCAACACCACGTCGAAGCCCGCGGCCTCGCACAGGAGCAGCGTCTCGCGAGTCTTGCGCGCGACACCGCCCAGCGTTCCGCTGGAGGGACTGGGACGGATATAGGCCGCCGTCTCACGCGACAGCCGGGCCATGCGCGTCTTGTCGCCCAGGATGCTGCCGCCGGAGATGGTGCTCGACGGGTCGATGGCGAGCACCGCGACGCGCCTTCCTTCGCCCACCAGGTGCATGCCCAGCGCGTCGATGAAGGTGCTCTTGCCCACGCCGGGCACGCCGCTGATGCCCACCCGTCGGCTGCCACCCGTGTGAGGGAGCAACCGGGTGAGCACTTCCTGGGCGATCGACTGGTGGCGCGGATGCCCGCTCTCCACCAGGGTGATGGCACGAGCCAGCACGGACCGGTCGCCCGAGCGGACGCCTTCCACATAGGCCTCCGCCGTCAGCAGCTTCACGCCTCCTCCTGTGCCGCCGAGAGCTTCTCCAGCAGCTCCACCGCGGCCTTCGAGATGACGGTGCCGGGGCCGAAGATGGCGGCGGCGCCCGCGGCGCGAAGCTCGTCATAGTCCTGCGCCGGGATGACGCCGCCGACGACGACCATGATGTCCTCGCGGCCCAGCTCGCGCAGGGCGCGCTTGAGCTGCGGCACCAGCGTGAGGTGGCCCGCGGCCAGGGAGCTGGCGCCGACGACGTGGACGTCGTTCTCCACGGCCTGACGCGCGGACTCCTCGGGCGTCTGGAAGAGCGGGCCGATGTCCACGTCGAAGCCCAGGTCCGCGAAGGCCGTGGCGATGACCTTCTGTCCCCGGTCATGCCCGTCCTGCCCCATCTTCGCGATGAGGATGCGCGGCCGACGGCCGAACCGCGCGAGGAACGCGTCCGCGGCGGCGCGCGCCTGGATGATTCCCTGGGAGTCCTTGCCTGCTTCGCTCGAATACACGCCGGACACGCTTCGCACCGTGGCCTCGTAGCGCCCGAAGACCTTCTCGAGCGAGTCGCTGATCTCTCCCACCGTGGCCTCCGCCCGCGCCGCGTCGATGGCCAGCGCCAGGAGATTGCCCTCGTTGCGTCGGCCCGCCTCCGTCAGCGCGTCCAGCCTCCGCCGCACTTCCTCCGCGTTGCGCTCCGCGCGGAGCTCCTTGAGCCGGGCGATCTGCGCCTCGCGCACCGCGGAGTTGTCCACCTTGAGGATCTCGATGTTGTCGGGGCGCTCGGGCGGGTACTTGTTCACGCCGATGATGGCCTGACGGCCGGAGTCGATGCGCGCCTGCGTGCGGGCCGCCGCCTCCTCGATGCGCAGCTTGGGGAGGCCCGCTTCAATCGCCTTCGTCATGCCACCCAGCGCTTCGACCTCCTGGATGTGGCCCCAGGCCTTCTGCGCGAGCTCGTGGGTGAGCCGCTCCACGTAGTAGCTGCCGCCCCACGGGTCGATGACGCGCGTCGTCCCGCTCTCGAGCTGGAGATACAACTGGGTGTTGCGGGCGATGCGCGCGCTGAAGTCGGTGGGCAGCGCGATCGCTTCATCGAGCGAGTTGGTGTGCAAGCTCTGCGTGTGGCCCTGGGTGGCGGCCATCGCCTCCACGCAGGTGCGCACCACGTTGTTGTACACGTCCTGCGCGGTGAGGCTCCAGCCGGAGGTCTGCGAGTGGGTGCGCAGCGCCAGGCTCTTGTCGCTCTTGGGGTTGAAGCCCTTGATGAGCCTGGCCCAGATCATCCGGGCCGCGCGCATCTTCGCCACCTCCATGAAGAAGTTCATGCCGATGGCCCAGAAGAACGACAGTCGGGGCGCGAAGGCATCCACTCCCAGGCCCGCCGCGAGACCCGCGCGCACGTACTCCACGCCGTCCGCGAGCGTGTAGCCCAGCTCCAGGTCCTGCGTCGCTCCCGCCTCCTGCATGTGGTAGCCGCTGATGCTGATGCTGTTGAAGCGCGGCATCTTCTCGGCGGTGAAGCGGAAGATGTCGCCGATGATGCGCATCGACGGGCCCGGCGGGTAGATGTACGTGTTGCGGACCATGAACTCCTTGAGGATGTCGTTCTGGATGGTCCCGCTGAGCTGCTCGGGCTTGACGCCCTGTTCCTCGGCCGCGACGACGTAGAGCGCGAGGATGGGCAGCACCGCGCCGTTCATCGTCATCGACACGCTCATCTGGTCGAGCGGGATGCGGTCGAACAGGATGCGCATGTCCTTGATGGAGTCGATGGCCACGCCCGCCATGCCCACGTCGCCCGCGACGCGAGGATGATCGCTGTCGTAGCCCCGGTGCGTCGCGAGGTCGAACGCGATGGACAGGCCCTTCTGACCGGCCGCGAGGTTGCGCCGGTAGAAGGCGTTGGACGCCTCGGCCGTGGAGAAGCCCGCGTACTGGCGCACCGTCCACGGCTGCTGCACGTACATGGTGGAGTAGGGGCCGCGCACGAAGGGCGGCAGGCCCGGCAGCGAGCCCAGGTGTTCGACGTCCGCCAGGTCCTCGCGCGTGTACACGGGCTTGACCGGGATGCCCTCGGGCGTGTCCCAGTGTTCGGCGTCGCGCCGGCTGGTGGCGGCCTGGCTGCCCTGCGCATTGAGTGCGGGCGTGGGCGCCTGCGTCTCGGGTGCGTCGAAGTCGATGCCGGAGAAGTTCGGGACGTGGGTGCGCATCAGGCCACTCCGAGCTGCGCGTGCAGCGAGGACAGGAGCGAGAACAGGTCCGCTCCCGCGTAGATGAAGAGGTCCACACCAGCCGCGCGGAACGCGGCCTCGTTGTCACCAGGACGACCCGCCACGGCGACCACGCGTGCGCCCTTGGCCTTGAGCTGGCTGGTCAGCGCGGGCACCCACTCCGGATACATCGCGTCCGGTCCGGAGATGACCGCGAGGGCCGCGCCGGACTCCGCGAAGGCGGCCACGGCGGCGGCGGGGTCGGCGAAGCCGTGCTTCTCGCGCGACTCGATGCCTCCCGCGGCCAGCGCGTTGACCACCCACATGGACCGTGTCGTGTGCTCCGCCACCGCGCCCAGGCTCGCGAGGAACGCGGTGGGGCGCTGGCCCTTCGCCGCGAGCGTGCGATCACTCGCGTCGCGCAGCAGCTCGAAAGGCTCCGAGATGCGAGAGGGCTTGAGGCCCACACTCCTGCTCACCTCCGCGCCCTCTGTGACGCCGGGGACTCGCGCGGAATTCTCGACGCCGAAGGCCTTGCGGGCCTCGCGCTTCACGGGCGTCTCACCCAGGAAGGGGAACTCGCTCACTCCGACGATGGGCTGCTTGCGCGTGCGCACGGCCTTGTCCCGCGCCGCGCGCGTCTCCGTGAGCACGCGGGCGATATCGCCTTGAGTGAGCGCCTTCTCCATGCCGCCCAGGCCTTCGATTCGCTGCAGCTCCGTCCAGGCCGCTCGCGCGATTTCGGTGGTGAGCTGCTCCAGGTAGTAGCTGCCGCCCGCCGGGTCCGCGACGCGGTTGAGGCTGGACTCGTCGCGCAGGATGAGCTGTGTGTTTCGCGCGAGCCTGCGCGCGCCTTCATCGGGAGCACCCAGCGGCTCGTCGAAGGGCGACGTGCTGATGCTGTCCGCGCCCGCGACGACCGCTGCGAAGGACTCGGCCGTGCCGCGCAGGATGTTCACCCACGGGTCGCGCTGTGTCTTCGTGGCGCTCGCGGTGCGCGCATGCAGCCGCATGGCCTGCGCCTCGGGGGAGCCGCCCGACGCGGCGACGACCTTGGCCCAGAGCAGCCGCGCGGCGCGCAGCTTGGCGATCTCCGGGAAGAACTGTCCGCCGACGGACAGCGCGAACTGCACCGAGCGCGCCGCGACCTCCGGCGGCACGCCTGCGCGCTCCATCCCGCGCAAGTACTCGACGCCCGTGGCGATGGCCCACGCCAGCTCATGCACCGACGTGGCGCCCGCGTCCGAGTACGCCCGCGTCGAGATGAGCAGCGCGCGCAGCTCCGGCGCGCTCCCGCTCAGCGAAGTGACGAGCGGCGCGGCCTCGGTGAACATCGCGTCGACGCCACCCGGCAGCGCGCCGGTGCGAGCGAGGATGCCCAGCGGGTCGATGCCCAGCGAGCCGCTCAGCGCCTTGCGCGACACACCCGCCTTGGTGGCGACGCCCAACAGCAGGGACGCCATGGAGACGGGCGCCGCCTCGGACTCCAGGTGCACGGGAGTGCGGGCCAGGAGCACTGAGGCCAGCAGTTGCTCCATCGTGGCCTCGTCCTTCACGGGGATGCCGCGAGTGGGGCCCAGGCAGAGCCAGACCGCCAGTGTGCCGCGCTCCAGGTCATTGCGGATGGCCTCGGCGGCGACGGCGATGTCGGGCTCGGCGTACTCCTGGCACACCAGCCATCCACCCTCGGTGTGGCCCAGGGCCTGCGTGCCTCGCACGTACGGCGCGACGCCCGGGGGCGGCGGCGCGGCGTCCTGGGAAGCGTAGAGGGGTTGGAGCGTCAGCCCGCCTTCCAGCGGCGACTGGAGCGACGTGAAGGGCTTGCCCTTCAGGTCCTTATCCACGAGTCGGCGCCACTCTTCGAGCGAGCGAGCCGGGAACTCGGTGGCGATGTGAAGAGGCACTTGCGACATGCTGTGTCCTCGCAGGGGAGTGGCACCGTGGGACGGGCCGTTCCCGTCCCATAGGCGCAAAAACGGGCCGCGGCAATGGCGAGGTGAAGGCGGTCCTTGTTGGCGGGCACCGGAAGTCCCTTATTGGCACCGGTGGCCATGCTAAGGCGTCAACACGGCGTGTCTTCGGAGGGTGCCGCATGACCACGCAAAGCCCCCATGCGCGAGTGGTCCGGCAGGCCTCCGAGCAGGGTGGTTGGGAGCTGGTGTTCGGCACGCCCGACGCCCGACTGCGCGAGCACGTCCACGACTACTGCGGCTATCGTGAATCCACCCCTGGCCCGGTGCGTCGACGCGAGCTTCCCGCGCCGCAAGTCGTGCTCATCATCGACTTCGGCCCGCCGCTGCGCATCGTCGACCCGAGGACGGGGCGACCGCTCGGCCGACATCCGGTCGGCTTCGTCGCGGGGCTGGATGACGGGTACTCCATCACCGAGACGGCCGGGTCGATGAACGGCATGCAGGTGAACTTCACGCCCGTGGGCGCACGACGGTTCTTCGGCATGCCGCTGCATCACCTCGCGCGGCAGGTCGTCGGACTGGAGTCGGTGCTCGGCGCGGAGGGGCCGCTGCTCACGGAGCGGCTCGTCGAGGCGCCGTCCTGGGAGGCCCGCTTCGCGCTGCTGGACCAGCTCCTCCTCTCACGCATCCTCACGGCGCCCGAGGCTTCACCCGTCATCATCTGGACGTGGCAGCGGCTGCGCGCCAGTGGCGGACAGGTGGAGATTGGCGAGCTGGCCCGGGAGCTGGGCTTCAGCCAGAAGCACGTCATCGCGCGATGTGGTCAGGAGCTGGGCCTGACGCCCAAGCTGCTCGCGCGACTCATCCGCTTCGACCGTGTCATCCAGGTGCTGAAGTCCGGCGCGGCGGAGAGCCAGGCCCGCCTCGCGTTGGAGCAGGGCTACTTCGATCAAGCCCACCTCATTCGCGATTTCCGGCAGTTCACGGGAGGTCCTCCTGGAGAGTTCCTCCGTCGGCGATTGCCCGCGCTGGGTGGAACGCGCGCGGACTGAGGCACGGCCCGTGTCCGGGGTTGCATTCACGCCCGAGTCACGCGATGGATTCGCGAAGCGCCGAGGCCACACACCATGACGGAACAGCAGTACGAGCTGACCAAACTCTTCCGACAAGTCCAGAGCCATAAACACCTCGAGGACCATGTTCAGGTCTACGAAGCGGACAGCTTCGACGAGCGCTTGGCCAAGGAGCGTGCGGAGAACGAGGTGGCGCTCGGGAAGATCCGCCAGATGCTCGCCGGGGGTGTGAGCCTGGACTTCGTTGACCAGAACCAGCACACGCCGGTGCTGCTCGCCGTCACCCAGAACAACGTGGAGCTCCTCCAGCTCTTGAAGGAGTACGGCGCCAACCTCCTCGCGCCATACCGCTACGACACGCCGCTGCACCGCGCGGCGGAGTTCGGCGCGGACCGCGTGGTCCGGTTCCTCATCGAGCAGGGCGCGGACCCTCGCGGCCTGACTCCGGGAGGGCAGAGCGTGCTGGGCGCGGCGCGTACCTCGCGACACAGCCGCAAGGTTCCGGCCCTCCTGGTGGAGCTGCTGCTGCCGACGAAGTCCCAGCGCCCGCCTCCGCCCAAGAAGCCCAAGGGCCTGTCGGAAGAGAAGGTCGTCCGCTATCTCCAAGGCGCCGCGCCGCCGGGCGTGCGACCCGCTTCGTGGGAGAAGCTCCGCCTCATCATGGACGCGGTCTTCGTGGAGGCGCACTTCGTCACCATCGATGCGTTCTTCGAGGGCATCGAGGAACAGTCCTCGATGAACCCGGACCTCGTCTTCGCGGGCATCGGGCTCATCCAGGCGGCCATCGCGGAGCCGCCCAAGGACAAGAAGGTGAAGAAGGTCTCCAAGTCGAGCTACGTCCATCACGGCAACCTGGAGGTCGAAGGCCCGCTGAAGGTCGGCGCGTTGATGGTGACGGGCAACCTGACCGTGAAGGGTGGGGCCGCAAACCCCCAAGGCGCCTCGCTGTTCGTCGGTGGTGACTTCACCTGCGAGACGCTCAAGTCCCAGGGCCCGGTCATCATCGGCGGCAACCTGGAGGCCACGCACGTCACGGCGCAGTACAACGACTACGCCCTGGAGGTCCGGGGCACCCTGCGCGCCGCGAAGCTCGTCGTGGAGGACAAGCACGTCGTCACGGCGGGACGCTTCGAGGTCTCGGAGCGGGTGGATTCCTAGCGCGCCTTCGGGAGCCGAGTGAGCGGGGCCTCGCTGCTGTCGGTCGAGGGTGGGGCGAAGGTCTGCCCACGTCTTGAACCACCGCGTCATGACCGGATGACGCGGCTCCCCTAGGGTGTCGCCCCACATGCCGACCGAGGTCAGAGTCCAGTCCACGTTGTTCGAGTCGCTGGTCCGCTGTGCGAATCCCGACGCGGCCATGCGCGCCGAGTTCCTCGCCGCGGGCTACGACGTGGACAAGCCCCGGGCCAGCTATCCCAGCTCCGTGTTCCTGGCCTGTCAGGCGCTGGTGCTGCGCACGACGTATGGGGGGCTCGCGTCCAAGCAGGCGCAGCGGGAGATGGGACGGGATTTGCTCCGCCAGTACTTCGACACGCTGGTGGGGCGCGTGGTGGGGATGGCCCTCAAGGTGGCCGGGCCGGAGCGGGCGATGAAGCGCGTGGCGCTCAGCTTCAGCTCCGTGTTCGAGCCG
This sequence comes from Myxococcus llanfairpwllgwyngyllgogerychwyrndrobwllllantysiliogogogochensis, assembly GCF_006636215.1. GTDB lineage: Bacteria > Myxococcota > Myxococcia > Myxococcales > Myxococcaceae > Myxococcus > Myxococcus llanfairpwllgwyngyllgogerychwyrndrobwllllantysiliogogogochensis. The sequence goes on from NZ_VIFM01000130.1 coordinate 23,212, forward strand.
GTGAACATCCAGACCGCGCTGCTCGCGCCCCAGGACTATCGGGTGAAGTTCCGCGACTACCCGTTCCCCGCGGAGGCCGCCGCCGGCACGTGCGAGGGCGCCCTGAAGCAGGCGGGCGCCCTGAGTGTCACCGTGGACGTCGAACGGTATGAGACGGAGGGCTTCGACCTGCGCATTCGCTGGTGAAGCCCTCGGAGGTGTTGCTCAGGGCTGGGTGGGGCTCCCCAGCGCGAGCGTCGCGGCCACCTTGGGCTCCGTCACGTTGTCCTGTGACTGGCGGTCGATGAGCTTGTTGAGGGGATCCACGCCGACCTCGGCCGGTTGCACCGGCACGGTGAAGGTGATCTCCGATTCCCCCTTGCCCACCTTGCGCTTCTCCAGGAACAGCGCCTCGCCGTTGCTGTCGAGCGCGCCCACGTCCATCCAGTCGGAGAACTCCAGCTCCGTCTGGTTGCCTTTGTCGTCGCTGCGGAACTTCTTCGCGATGACCTTGAGCGTGACGTCCCAGGTCCCCTGGGTGTTCTGCCGCATCGTCGCGGACACCGCGCGGTTGTCGTAGAGGGTGATGGTCTCGAAGAGGTCTTCCAGGAGGTACTGATACTCCGGCGGCGTCTCCTCCCGCAGGAAGCCGAGCAGCTCCGCGGAGCCCGTGTACGGCGGCCCCTGGAAGCGGACCTTGTCCACGTAGCGCTTCATGGCGCGGTTGACGCGCTCCTCGCCGATGAAGTCCTGCAGCGCGTACATGGCGAGGCTGCCCTTCTGGTAGTGGATGTACATCTGGTTCTCCACTCGGGACAGCGGCACTTCCTTCTTCCGCTCCAGTGCGCGGCCCATGAGGTAGCCGTCCAGCTCGAACTTGAGGAAGCGCTTCATCTTCGTCGCGCCGAAGCGGTGCTTCATCACCATCAGCGCGGTGTACTGGGACATCGTCTCCGACGTCATCGTGCTGCCCTGCGCGCGCGCGCCCACCACCTGGTGGGCCCACCACTGATGGGCAATCTCGTGCGCGGTGACGTAGTACGGGTAGTCCACGTCATCGGGGCTGCCGTCGCGCACGCGGGCGATGAAGCCCAGTGATTCCGAGTACGGAATCGTGTTGGGGAAGGACTGCGCGAAGGCACCGTAGCGGGGGAACTCCAGGATGCGGGCCTGCCGGTGCTGGTACGGCCCGAAGTTCTCCGTGCAGTACTCCAGCGTGTCCTTCATCCCCCGCATCATCCGGTCCAGGTTATAGACGTGCGTGGGGTGGTGGTAGATCTCCAGCGCCACGTTCTTCCACGTGTCGCGCGCCACCGCGTAGCGCGCGGACAGCACCGAGTAGAACTTGAGGATGGGCTGGTCCATCTTGTAGCGGAAGAAGCGCCGGTTCCCCTCGGTCCACTCCTTCTCCAGGTAGCCGGGGGCGATGGCGATCTGATCCGCCGAGGTGCTCACCGTGGCCTGGAAGCTGACGAAGTCCGCGTCCTGGGTGATGTAGTTGTTGGCCTTGGCCTTCGGGTCATCCCGGTCCGGCAGGCGCTCCTTGGGCGCGAGGCCGTACTCCTTGCGGTCACCGTCCTCCACCAGCTCCGCGTCCTCCTGATAGCCCAGCGTGGGGAGGTTGCCGCTGTTGAAGAAGGTGCCGTTCTCGACGATGTCCGTGCGCGTCGAGCCATGCCTCATGCCGCGCGGCGCGTACTCCAGGTCGAACACCAGGTCCGCCTCGCCGCCGGGAGCCAGCGGCGTGGGCAACTGGAAGACGAAGAGGCCGAGCGACTCGTCGCGCTTCGCCGGGGTGTCCACGCCCGCCAGGGACAGCTTGCGCACGCGTGCGTCGCGCGGCAGCTCCATGAGCACCTGGGAGATGGGCTGCTCCGTCTTGTTACGCACGCGATAGGTGCCCAGCGCCTCCATGCGTCGCTCTTCCGGGTGGATGTGGAAGGTGACGTCCACCGCGGTGACGCGCGGATGGGGCAGGGCGGCGAAGGACTTGTAGTCCTTCTCGTAGCGAGCCAACGCGCGCTCGCTGTCCTTCGCCGTGACGTACGGGTTGAGGAAGCGCGTGTTGTAGGTGATGAACGCGCCAGTCCCCACGAACACGAGCGCCGCGAGGATGGCGGTCACCGTCCAGGCCGGGGTGCGGCGGGCCCGCGCTTCAGCGAGCCGCTCCTTCCAGGCCGTTCCACGTCCCCGAACGACGAGCAGCGCGCCCGCGGCCACCATGAGCGTGGCCAGGCCGTACCAGTACAGGCGGTGCCACGCGACCGAGGCCAGGAAGTGGCCATAGCCGTTCAGGTCCGAGTAGGGCGCCGAGGGCTCCGAGCCATAACGCACCAGCGGTTCCTCGATGCCGAGCAGCCCCAGCGCGGCCTGCGAGGCGAAGTAGAGCACCATGACCAGGTACGCGACGTACTTGTGGTGGATGAGCACCTGCGCGAAGAAGGCCAGCACGCACAGGAGGATGTTGTGCGTGAAGTCGAGCAGCAGGATGTCCGTGAAGTACAGCCACCACTCGATGTCGAAGAAGCCCCGGCTCACCTGGGAGATGATTGTCGCGAGCGCGACGACGCCCTTGAGCGACAGCACCACCAGCAGCAGCGCCCCGAACTTCGCGGAGTAGCCGACCCACGTCGGAGCCCGCGTCGCGTCGACGATGTCACCCAGGCCCGCGTCCCGCTCCTTCCACACCAGCTCCCCCGCGTAGAACGTCAGGGTGATGAGCACGAAGGGATGGAAGGTGGATGTGGCCATCTCCAGCGCCTGCCACGTCACGGGCAGGGTGGCGGTGCCGAAGATCTGCTTGGAGATCAGCGAGGCGATGGTCACGAAGGCCAGGCCCGCCACCACGAAGGACCAGTACACCGGCGAGCGCAGCACGTCGCGGAACGCCAGCCACGCGGAGGCCAGGGCCGTGCGCACCCAGCTTCCGAACGTGGGCGCGGGCCGCGTGGTGGGGATGGCCACGGGCACGGCGGGCGTCTCCTCGCGTGCCGCGGGGCGAGCACCGCTGTGTTCCTCCACGGTGGTCCGGAAGCGCGCCACCGTGAGGCCCAGCAGCAAGGCGCCCACGGCGCTCCACACGAGCCGGTTGATGAGCAGCCAGCCGGTGAACGGAATCAGGTCCCGGTTGCGCTCCGCGGGCGTCCAGTACCGGGTCACCGTCTCGATGGTGGTGAACCCGAACGGGTCCAACAGCGAGCCGAGCTCCTGGTTGGCCACGTCCGACATGGCGGAGCTGATGACCAGGTAGCCCAGCACCAGCACCACCATGCCCACGTACACCGGGGCCATGCGGCGCGTGAGCGCGGCCAGTGAGAAGAACACCGTGCCCGCGAAGAACAGCGTGGGCCACACGCCCACCAGGTACGGCCACACGTAGGCGAGGGTCTGGTGCGGAGCGAGCTGCGTCTTGTCGACCAGCCACACGACGCCGGCGCCCACGAGCAGGCCGGGGATGATGGCCAGCATCAGTCCGGCGCTGAAGAGGTACGCGCCCAGGAAGCGGCCGAGCAGGTACGGCGTCTTCTTCACGTTCTTCGTGAAGATGAGCATCCACGTCCCGTGGCCGAAGTCCTGGTGCGCGGCCTGTCCGAAGATGGCCGCGACCATGAAGAGGCCGAACAGGGCGATGGTGGTGGTGAATCCCAGGAGCGTGTGCGGGCTGTTGGCCAGCACGCGCTCGGAGCCGGAGCTGGCGGAGACGCTGCGGAAGACGCCACCGGTGGCCATCATCAACAGCATGCCGGCGCCCGCCAGCACGGCGGCGTAGATCCAGGTCGAGAGCATCTTGACCCGGCGCCGCAATTCGAATGTCACGAGAGCGCTGAACATGGGGTGTCCTCGCTCACGCCTTCTTCGACGCGCGTGAGAGCGCGTGGAAGTAGACGTCTTCCAGGTCGGGGCTCGCGGGCTCGAAGCCCGCCGGTGCGCTCTCCGCGTGGACGTGCACCAACCGCTGGCCGGCCACGCGTCTTACCGCGATGACCTCCAGCTCCTTCGTCAACGCGTCCAGTTCCTCCTGCTTCGTGACGAAGCGCTTCCACACGCGCCCTTGCAGCGCGTCCACCAGTCGCAGCGGGTGTCCGCTGGCCACGACGTTGCCCTGGGCGAGGATGGCCATGTTCTGGCAGAGGTCCGCCACGTCCGAGACGATGTGCGTGGACAGGAGCACCACGACGTCCGCGCTGATCTCCGCGAGCAGGTTGTGGAAGCGGAAGCGCTCGGCCGGGTCGAGGCCGGCGGTGGGCTCGTCGACGATGAGCAGCTTGGGGTCTCCCAGCAGCGCCTGGGCGATGCCGAAGCGCTGCTTCATGCCGCCGGAGAAGCCGCCGAGCCGTCGGTCCCTGTGCTCCCACAGGTTCGTCTTGGTGAGCAGCGCCTTCACCGCGTCATGGCGCGCGCCGCGCTGAGACAGGCCCTTGAGCTGCGCGAGGTGGTCCAGCATGTCCCAGGCCGTCACCTTGGGATACACGCCGAAGTCCTGGGGCAGGAAACCCAGCACGTCGCGCAGCTTGTCCTTGTCGCGGCGCACGTCGATGCCGTCGAAGGTCATCGTTCCGCCGTCGACGTCCTGCAACGTGGCGATGCTGCGCATGAGCGTCGACTTTCCGGCACCGTTGGGGCCGAGCAGTCCGAACATGCCGCGCGGAATGGTGAGGGAGACGTCGTGCAACGCCCGCGTTCCATTGGGGTACGTCTTGGACACGCCTTCGAGTCGGAGCTCCATGTCGGGCATCAACCTAGCCCATCCGTTACCATGCGCTCCATGTTCTCGCCGCGTTGGAGTCCCTGCCTCGCGCCCGTCCTCTTGCTGTGCGCGTGTGGAGAAGGGGAGCCGGTGATGTTGGAGGCAGCGGCGGCCGACTGTGGGAGCGCCGAGCCCCTGCGCCTGGAGCGCCTGCCGGTGGGCAGCATGGTGCTCAATTCCTATTTCCTCCAGGAGGAGGCCGCACGCGACGTGCGCCGTGGGTTGCATGAGTCACCCATCGTCGAGGAGGTGTTGGCCAAGACGGCTGCGCTCGGCGCCGTGGCGCTTCGGACCAATGGCCACAACGAAGCGCCGGAGAAGGTGGGCGACAGCACCATCCAGGTGGGGCCGCTCCAGTACGACGAGGTCGCCCTGCGAGGGTTGGACCGGGTGCTCGCCCGCGCGCGCGTGCATGGCGTCAGGCTGGTGCTCACGCTCGGCAACTACTGGGATGCCTACGGTGGCACTCGCCAGTATGTGACGTGGGCGGGGCTGCCTTCTCCCATTCAGGGCGACCCGCGCTTCTTCACCGACCCCGTCGTCGTGGCGCTCTACAAGGAGCACATCGCGCGGATGTTGGAGCGGGTGAACACGGAGGATGGCATCCGCTATGGCGACCATCCGGCGGTGCTCGCGTGGGAGCTGCTCAACGAGCCTCGCGGCCGGGGCCTGGACGCGGAGGGCGCGAGCATGCGGGCGTGGGTGGATGAGGTGGCGCGCGAGGTGAAGTCCCGCGCGCCAGGCCATCAGGTGGGGACGGGAGAGGAAGGCTTCGAGCCGTCCTCGGAGGGTTACGACGGCGCCTTCTGGGCTCGCGCGGGCACGACGATGCTGCGCACGCCCGGCTCCAGCTTCACGCGCAACACCGCGTCGCCGTACATCGACTTCGCGTCGGTGCACTTCTATCCGGAGTCCTGGGGCCTGGACGACGCGGACATGGCCGAGGCGGGAGCGCGGTGGATTCGCGAGCACGCGGACATCGCCCGGGGGCTGGGCAAGCCACTGTTCGTGGGCGAGCTGGGGCTGCGCAACGAAGGGGCCCTGGATTTGTCCCAGCGCCGCGCGCTGTATCGCGGCTGGCTGGAGTGCATGCGCAAGTCAGGCGTGGGCGCTGGCGCGCTGTGGATGTTCGCCAACGACGCGCGGCCCGACGCGTGGGACGAACACACGTTCTACTTCCGCGATGGCACGCGGCCGGAGGACCCGGCCAACCGCTATGCCGACCTCGTCGTGGAAGCGGCGGGCGCGGCGAGGCCCTGACACACGAAGGCCCGGTCGGGAGTCGTGCTCCCACCGGGCCAAAGGTGTCACGACAGTGACGGGGACTCAGTACGCGACGTGCACGTGGTCGCCGTGGCCACCGATGGCGCCAATGGGCGTGCCGTTCTTGATGCCGCCCTTCGGGTCATAGAACAGCTCGGTGGGCTTCGTGCCCGCAAGGCGCGTGTAGTACTCGGCCATCTTCGCCGGGCTGCCCGCCACGTCGATGGCGCGGCCCTTGTAGTGGTACGAGCCCGGCGTGTGCTGGCCACCCGTGGTGGAGGTGATGGTGAGCCCCATCTGCCGGGCCAGGTTCGACGCGAAGTCGAGCTTCTGGCGGTTGGTGCCGTTCACCGGGAAATTGCCCGGGACGCCGCCGGGGCCCTTGGTGCCATCCGGCTTGCCGTCCCACATGTCCTGGTTGCGCGAGTTGAAGATGGAGCGGCCCGTGTTGTTGCCCACGACGCCGTCCGCCTTCAGCCCGTGCTGCTTCTGGTAGGCCGTCACCGCCGCCTTCGTCTTCGCGCCGTAGATTCCGTCCGCCGTGCCGGGGTTGTAACCGGCCTTGGCCAGGGTCTTCTGCAGCCGCGTCACATCCGAACCGCGCGTACCGACCTGGAGCATGGAGGGCCTCTTTCTCTCGCCGAAGGCGGAAGGCTTCGTACAAGAGGGTTATCGGCGCCTATGTCCGTGAGTTGCGGCTTAAGTGGGATAAAGCGGGGAATGTCTGTTTTTAGGCCCTGCTTGAAAATGTCGCGTCACACCGAAATGAGGCCCTTGCGGATGCCCTCGGTGACGGCCTCGACGCGGTTGGTCACCTCGAGCTTCCGGTAGATGTGCTCCAGGTGGGTGCGGATGGTGGCCTTGCTGAGGCTGAGGAGGCGGGCGGCTTCGCTGTTGGAGACGCCCTTGGCGATGAGCTGGAGGATTTCGCGCTCGCGGTCCGACAGGGGCTTGAGCAGGGGCTCTTCGAGGGAGGGGTTCGCCGCGGCGGGAGTGGGG
>NZ_VIFM01000131.1 GCF_006636215.1 Myxococcus llanfairpwllgwyngyllgogerychwyrndrobwllllantysiliogogogochensis
TCCTTGGCGTGTGCGGTCCATCGTCCCCCCGTGCTCCGCATGCGCGTCAACGCTCGTGGGCCTGGGGCACGCCCCGCCCCACCCACTCACCTCCTCGTCAACATGCGAACGCTCCAGGCGGCCGAGAACCCGGGGAACCCAAGCCCCAGCCCCGAAGCACGAGGGACAGGCAGCCTGGCGCCTCGACGCTCGGGTGTCAGCGCGAGGCTTCTCCGTGGATTCGTCAGGTCCGGTTCTTGGCGAATGAGCGACTCAAGCCCCCAGACAGTCACCAGGGGACTCGGTTGCGAGCCGCTGACACCAAGAGCGGATGGAATTCCAGCGCGCTGTCAGGCTACGAGGCGGCTTCGACCTTCGCCTTGTGAGCCCACGTGACTCCGCTTCCCCTTCCCAAAGAGCGCCATCTGCGGCCCTTCTCCTTCTTCTCGGCGCAACGGGGCGGAATGTGGCTGTTTCTCGTCGTCGCCTTCGTCATCTCCTACAACGCCACCTCCCGCACCAGTTCGCTGCGCGAGTACCTGACGCCTCCGGTGCTCGCCGGCGGCTGTGTCGCGCTGTTCCTCGCGCTGTTCGCCTTCTTCTTCTGGCGCATCCGCAGGTGGGGCGCGACCTATCACCAGGGAGTCTCGTTCTCGAGCGCGGGTGACGAACGAGAAGCAGCCCGCTGCTACGAGGAGGCCGCACGCCAAAGCACCCAGGGCACCCAGCGGGCCGTCTCCGTCACCATGGCCGGACAGTCTCTGTTGACGCTGGGGGAGGCAGCACGCGCGCTCGAACTCTTCGGCTCCGCGGAGCACTCCAGCTCGTTGCGAAGGTTCGTTCCAGCCGCGCACCAATGGCTGCCCAATCTGATTGCCCACGCCTACTTCCTCCAGGGCGAGCTGTCCCCGGCACGTGAATGGCTGGAGGAAGGGCGCAAGCGGGCTGGGAAGCTGCCCCCCTCCTACGCGTTGCTGCCCGAGGTCTCCCTGCTCTGCCGCGACGGACAGCACAACGCCGCGTTGGCGCTCCTCGCGGCCCGAGCGAACGAGGCGGACGCCCTGGCGGGACGTGATACCCGCCGACTCAAGCTCCTCAAGGCCTTCGCCCTGGACGCCGTGGACCCGATAACTCATGCGCTGGACATCGACGCCACACTGGCCGCCGCACGGCTCGGGCGCCCCGATGACTTCGAAGCCCTGTCCTCGCGGTGGCCGGAGCTGCGCGCCTTCATGGAGCGCAGGGGCCTGACGACTCCCGTCGCCGCGTAGACGGCGAAGCGGAGCCCCCTAGAACTTCCACTCCGTCCCCTGTTTCCCGAGCACGGCGCGGGTCGCCGCCACATCCTGTAGCGCCTTGAAGGGCGAGGCATCGGCCAGCTTCACGACGGAGTCCAGGACCACAGCCGCCATCTGCACATTGTCGCTGGCGATGGCTCCGTCCAGGCGCTCGAAGAGTTGTCGAAAATTCTCCCGACGCTCGTCGAAGCTGCGGTCCAGGTAGTCCAGGAGCACGTCACGCATGGCATGGATGTGCTCGACATCCACTCGGGATTCTTCACGCAGCCGAGTCTGTTCCGTGCGCTCTTTCTGGATGTCGCGCACGCACTCGGCCACCACCTTGATGCCGGTCAGCACGTCCTTCAGGGGCAGGTTCATCTTCATGCTCATGTCGTCTCCCGTTGAAGAAGGCCGCGAGACTGCTCTAGCAGGGCCTCCAACTGGGTGTTGAGGTCTCCGCCCTCGGTGAAGAGCGGCACCCGCATCAGCTCGCTCTCCGCCTTCGCCAGTTGCATGGCCGTGGCGAACCGAGCCAGATGCCCATCGTTCTCGGTGTCGAAACACTTCGCCAACTCCCAGAGGGCGTCGATGGCCCGACCTGTTCGCTGGTCGAGAGCGCCAAGAACACCGCCCAATTCGTCCACGCGCACTCCCGCCCGCGCCAGCAGAGCGATGGCCGCATCGATGCGCGCGACCTGTTCATTGACGTCCTCCGCATAGGCCAGAGCCTTCGTTCTGGCTTTCTCTCCCTGACGGGCCATGACGAAACCAACAACGGCCATCGCGGGAGCCACCGCGATGCCTCCGAGGATTGCGGTGCCTCCAGCCACACCCCAGCCGCCTGCGGCAAGCGAGCCCCCTCCAAGCCAGGCCAGCAGGGCGCTGTTCGCCGCGGCGCCCGTCAGCCCCGACAACGCGGCCCCCGTTCCAGCCGTGGCGAAGCTGGTGACCAGCCCCGTGGTCAGCGCGCTCGCTCCCGCGCCTGTCACGGCCGCCGCGACCGAGCCCGACAGCGTGCCGCCGGCTTCGAGATATTGCACGGCGAACTCGCGGACGGATTCCCGACTCACTCCCACTCGCCCCAGGTGCTCCAAGGCCTCGATGCGGGCCTTTTGATTCATCTGTTCGAGGAAGTCGAAGAGACGACGGAAGGTCGTGGCGACAACGCCATCTCGCTGAGAGGCCAGGGCATCCAACTGACGTTGGAGCGCGCCGCGCGCTCCCTCCAGCCGTTGAACCGCCCCTTCATGGCGCGCCTGAGCCTCCTCGCCAATATCCTTGGCGTCCTTCATGCGATCGATGCCGTCGTAGCTTTTCTTGGCGCCATAGCCAAAGAGACCTGCGAGCAGGAGCGCGGCGGGAATGAGCGGAAGCGGCATCGCATACCTCCAGAGTGCGTGAGCAGGGACCATCAAACGAAGTCTGTCAATCAAGGGGCGGCCGACTTCAGGCGCACACTTGCCCGACCCACGATGGGTCACGAACGCCCCGATGGGAATACCTCTCCGGGGTGATGAGCCATTGAGCCTTTCCCCTCACGCTCGCGCCTGCATCCCATTACCCTGACCAGGGCTGGTACCATCAGACGTGTGCGGTAGCCGTCCTTCGGCGCCCGGCGGGGAGCGACACAATGGCCGTATGGATGCGGGCGCTGCCGCCCCTGGTGGCCGCCGCTCAGTCAGACGGGGCCAGGGGAACGCTGTGCTTCATGGTCGTCCTGGGTCTGGGGGCCTGGGGCGGCATTGTCTGGCTCAACAAGCTCAACAAGCGCTGGAAGGCCGCGCAACTGTCAGGCGCCATCGTCGCTCCTGCTCCCGCTCCTTCTCCCGCCTCTCACTCCGCCCCACCTGCCGCCACCATCGCGCTGCGCTTCGAAACCGTGAGCGCGCCCAGAGTCTCCCCAGGGCTCATGGTCCGTATCCCGGATGAGCCGATGCTGGTGGCACCACGTCCCGCGCCTCCGCCACCCGCGACGCCCCCGCCCTCGGCATTCACGATGACGGCCTCCGCTCCGGTCGCGAAGCCCGTCGAGCCCGCACCGGCCGCGCCCATGCGGTCCGTGACTCCAGTGCCCAAGGCAGGCGCCACTCCCCCCGTGGCGCCTGTCGCGACGCAGGCGACCCCCGGTCCCACGCTGTGGCCACCCACTCCGCTCAAGACCGGTTGGATTCCACCAAGAGAGGTCATCGAGGTCGCTGGTTACAAGCTGAAGGACGGCATGGTGTACGTGGGCTCGCGGCTGCGCGCCGTGAATGCGCCCGGCACCGAGCCCGCGCTCATCAACCCGAGTCTCGAAGTGGCCTCACGGCCCAACCGCGATGGACAGGGTATGACGTACTGGCCCTCCTACTCGGACATTTCTCCCGCTTCCCGCGCGGGCTATCTGGAGTGGCTCGCGAGTGGTCGCCGCAATGCCCATGCCTATATCGGCTATGTCTTCCTGTTCTTCTACGGGCTGGAGCGGCGAGTGCTCATCGAGCTGGGCACGGACGCAGCGGCGCTCGCCGAGGCCCGCCTCATCGAAGAAGAGGTCCAGGCCCTGCTCAAGATCCACGAGGAGAACAACTCCTTCCGTACCTACGCGTCGGCCTTTCTCGACGTCCTGCGCGTGCGCCGCGCTGGCGAAGATGGACTGCTGAAGGAGACGCCCCAGTTCACGCTGCGCCATGCCGGCGCGGCCTCGTTCGATGTGCGCATGGCCGTGGGCACCGCCGCGTCCAAGGGGCTGCCGCTCCCTGCGGACTGGGCCCTCGCCTGGGCCGTGGAGACCAGTGACACCAAACTGCGAACCCCCGCCACACGCTGCCCCGAGGAGTTCCAGGCCCTCTTCCGCGCGCGCTACCAGCGAGACCATGGCACGGGCATCGTCCCTCGCGCCAAGAAGTCGAGGGTGGGGGCCCGCTACGAACCCGCGAGCGCCTCCTTCGCGGGCATGGTGCGGCTGGCGTCGGCCTCCGTCACCGAGGCCTCCGAGACGTCGCTCAAGCCCGTGCGCGCGCTCGTCGAGGACTGCTGCGAGTCGCTCGAGTCCTACAGCCGCTGGGTGGGGAAGAACCCCGACGCGCGCAACAGCATGAGCGCCCTGGCGCTGCTCCCCGACGAGCTGACGTCTACGATGCAGGGAGGCTCGGACGTGCAGGCGCTCCGCGCGCTGTTGCAGCAATCGCTCGGGAGCAACACCTCCGCGCCCGTGGCCGCCGCCGACCTCCTCAAGCACTGGCCCACCGCGACCTCTGGGAAGCTCTCCAAGTCCGAGGCCGTGGGGTTGGCCCAGGCCCTGGAGAAGCTGGGCTACGGCATGGAGCCCGACCCTCGCATGGGCGGCGCCGTGCTTGCCCCCGACGAGTCCGCCCACGTCTTCACACTGCATCCTGAGTCACCGAGCGCGCCTTCCGGCGACTACCTGTCCGCGCTCGCGATGCTCCACCTCGCCGCCGCCGTGGCGACCGCGGATGGAACCGTGTCGACGGACGAGACCACGCGCATGGAGGCCATGGTAGAGGCGGCCCAGGGACTGCTCGCCTCCGAGAAGACCCGACTCAAGGCGCATGTCGCCTGGCTGCTCGCGAGGCCCGCCTCCAACGCGGGCCACAAAAAGCGCGTGGAGGCACTGGCTCCCGAGGCCCGCACCTCGCTGGGCAATCTCTTGATTGAGGTCGCCGTGGCGGACGGCAACGTGTCACCCCAGGAGCTCAAGACGCTGTCGAAGCTCTACGCGATGCTGGGACTCGACGAGGCCAGCGTCTACTCCCGCGTCCACGCCGCCACGGCAATGCGGCCCACGGCGGCGACGGAGCCCGTCTCAATGCGGCTCGCCGGAGCACCCGAGCAGGGCTTCACCATCCCCGGGCCTCCTCCCGAGAAAGGCGAACGGCTGGCGCTCGACATGCGCAGCGTGCAGGCGAAGCTCGCGGAAACCGCCGCGGTCTCCAGCCTCCTGGGCAGCATCTTCGCCGAGGAGGAAACACCGCCACCCGCCGTCCCATCGACCCCCGCCCCGGTGGAACCTGGCGTCGCGGGCCTGGACTCCCTCCACACCTCCCTGCTGCGCTCCCTCGTCGCGAAGACGGAGTGGCCTCGCTCCGAAGTGGAGAAGCTCGCCGGCGGGCTCGGACTGCTCACGGACGGCGCGCTGGATGTCATCAACGACGCGGCCTTCGAGGTGTGCGGCGAACCCGTCCTCGAAGGCGACGAAACCCTTCAGCTCAATGAGCAGGCAGCACGGGAGATGATGTCATGACGGACGCGACGCTCCAGGGACGCATCAGGCCGAAGGATCGGGATGCCATCGTCCAGTCGCTGCGCGCGGGCGTCGTGCCTCGCGTGGGACAGCAACACATCCAGGTAGGCCGAGTCGAAGAAGTCCGAGCACTGGTCCGCGACGTGGAGCGCATCGCCGAGGGCGGAAGCGCCATCCGCTTCGTCATCGGCGAGTACGGCTCCGGCAAGACGTTCTTCCTCAACCTCATCCGCTCCATCGCGCTGGAGAAGCGCCTCGTCACACTGCACGCGGACCTCAACCCCGACCGGCGGTTGCACGCGACGGATGGGAAGGCTCGCAGCCTGTACGCGGAGCTGATGCGCAACATGGCCACCCGGGCCAAGCCCGAGGGGGGAGCGCTCGCCAGCGTTGTGGAGCGCTTCGTCTCCGGCGCCCTCACGGACGCGAAGAGCCGGAACCTGAACCCCGAGGCTGTCATCAGGGAGAAGCTCGCGGCGCTCTCGGAGCTGGTGGGCGGCTACGACTTCGCGGAGGTCATCGCGGCCTACTGGCGCGGCCATGACAGCGGGAACGAGGTGCTCAAGGCCGACGCCGTGAAGTGGCTGCGCGGCGAGTTCTCCACCCGCACCGATGCACGCAAGTCGCTGGGGGTCCGCACCATCATCGACGACGCGGATGTCTACGACCAGTTGAAGCTGTTGGCGCGCTTCGTCCGACTGTCCGGCTACGACGGCCTGATGGTGTGCCTGGATGAGCTGGTCAATCTCTACAAGATGGCCAACACCAAGGCCCGCGCCTCCAACTACGAGCAGATCCTCCGCATCCTCAATGATTGTCTCCAGGGCACCGCCGAGGGCCTGGGCTTCATCCTGGGAGGAACGCCCGAGTTCCTCATGGACACCCGCAAGGGCCTCTACAGCTACGAGGCCCTCCAGTCGCGGCTGGCCCAGAACACCTTCGCCGTGGGCAACCTCGTCGACTACAGCTCTCCCGTGCTCAGGCTGGCCAACCTCACCCCCGAGGACCTCTACGTCCTGCTCACCAAGCTTCGGCACGTCTACTCCACGGGCGATACGTCCACGCAGCGCCTGCCCGATGAGGGGCTCCACAGCTTCATGACCCACTGCTCCGAGCGCATCGGCGAGGCGTACTTCCGCACGCCCCGGAGCACCGTGACAGCCTTCATCAACCTCCTGGCCGTCCTCGAACAGAATCCGACCGCGGACTGGAAGGAGCTGCTCGGAGGCGTGCAACTCGCCGTGGACGTCAACCCCGACCTCGCTCCCCTGACCGAGGCGGAGGCAGGAAGCCTGACGGCCGGAGCAGATGATGAGCTCGCATCCTTCAAGCTCTGACCCGAGCGGCTCCGCGTCAGGCTCCTTTCACCGGTTGCACCCCAAGGTGCAGCGCTGGGTGTGGACCCAAGGGTGGAAGGAGCTGCGCGGCATCCAGGAGGTCGCGATTGCGCCCATCATCGAGGGGACGCAAGACGTCATCCTCTCGGCGTCGACGGCCAGTGGAAAGACGGAGGCCGCCTTCCTGCCCATCTGCAGCCGGCTGGCGGAGGACTCCGGCGGCAGCGTACGCGCCATCTACATCGGCCCGCTCAAGGCGCTCATCAACGACCAGTTCGAGCGACTCGACGGACTCTGCGACGGGTTGGGGATTGCCGTGCATCGCTGGCACGGGGACGTGTCTCAGGGCCACAAGGCGCGGCTGCTCAAGTCCCCGGCGGGCATCCTCCTCATCACCCCCGAGTCGCTCGAAGCGCTCTTCATCCGCCAGGGCTCCGCCCTCGCCAGCCTGTTCTCCTCGTTGGAGCACATCGTCATCGACGAGCTGCATGCCTTCATCGGCACCGAGCGGGGATGCCAGCTCCAGTCGCTCCTGCACCGTGTCGAGCTGACCCTGCGCCGCAACGTGCCTCGCGTGGGCCTCAGCGCCACGCTGGGCGACATGACCCTGGCCGCGGAGTTCCTCCGCCCTGGCGCCGGGGAGAAGGTCCGCCTGTGCAACTCCGACTCCGGCGGCGGAGAGCTGCTCCTCCAGCTCAGGGGCTATCGCAAGCGAACTCCGGATGCCAGGCGGCTGGCCCCTGGAGAGGACGAGGAGTCCTCCGACGGGCTGCCCGAGGATGAGCACGACGTGGGAGCGCACCTCTTCAAGACGCTGAGAGGGACGCACAATCTCGTGTTCGCCAACAGCCGGGCGAACGTCGAGCTCTACGCGGACCTCCTGCGCCGCATGTGCGAACAGGCGCAATTGCCCAACGAGTTCTTCCCCCATCACGGCAACCTCTCCAAGGAACTGCGCGAGGAAGCGGAGGCCGCGCTCAAGGCGAGGCAGCGGCCCGTCAACCTCGTATGCACTACCACACTAGAGATGGGCATCGACGTGGGCGCCGTGCAGAGCATCGCGCAGGTGGGCGTACCTCCCTCGGTGGCCAGCCTTCGTCAGCGCCTGGGACGCAGCGGACGTAAGGGTGGACCCGCCGTGCTCCGGTTGTATCTCCAGGAGGCGGAGCTGACGAAGACGAGTCCCCTGCCGGACCAACTCCGCATGCGCCTGGTTCAATCGGTCGCCATGCTCGAGCTGCTGCTGACGAACTGGTTCGAGCCTCCCGCCTCGGGCGCCTTCCACTTCTCCACGCTGGTCCAGCAGCTGCTCTCTCTCATCGCCCAGCATGGCGGCGTCAAGGCGGGCGAGGCCTTCTCCGCGTTGTGCCAGGCGGGTCCTTTCGCGCGGGTGTCACGCGAGGACTTCGTGCACTTCCTGCGGGGATTGGGACAGCGTGAGCTGCTCTCACAGTCCTCGGATGGGACGCTGCTTCTGGGCCGGGTGGGCGAGCGGATCGTCAACCAGTACAGCTTCTATGCGGCCTTCGCCTCGGTAGAGGAGTTCCGGCTGGTGGCCTCGGGTCGCACGCTGGGCACGATGCCCATCGACCAGCCGCTCTTCGTCGGCACGTACCTCATCTTCGGCGGACGACGGTGGCGCGTGCTCGCCGTGCAGGGCGACGAAAAGGTCGTGGAGTTGGAGCCCGCTCCCGCTGGGCGCGTTCCCATGTTCGAGTCCACTGGTGTCGGCGGCGTGCATGACCGCGTCCGGGAACAGATGCGGGCCGTCTATGCCGGTGACGGCATTCCCCGCTACCTGGATGCGCGTGCGCAAGAGCTGCTGGCGGAGGCTCGGGCGACCTTCCAGCGATGGGGGCTCTCCGAGCGGTCCATCATCACCTCCGGCCGGGAGGTCCATGTCTTCCCGTGGGCCGGTGACGCGGTGGTACACACGCTGGCGCTGTCGCTCCAGGCGAGTGGACTGTCGGTGGAGACGCTCGGTGCGGTCTTGAGTGT
The DNA here is from genome assembly GCF_006636215.1 of Myxococcus llanfairpwllgwyngyllgogerychwyrndrobwllllantysiliogogogochensis. Classification (GTDB taxonomy): domain Bacteria; phylum Myxococcota; class Myxococcia; order Myxococcales; family Myxococcaceae; genus Myxococcus; species Myxococcus llanfairpwllgwyngyllgogerychwyrndrobwllllantysiliogogogochensis. Next base: position 8,835 of record NZ_VIFM01000131.1, read on the forward strand.
GGAGGGAATGCAGTCGGACGTGGAAGGCGCCCTGCGTGGACTCGTGGCAGAGGGGCCTCCTCGGGCCGAAGCCCTCACGACCCACGTGGCCAACATGGCGCTCGAGAAGCATGACGGCTTCGTGCCGGAAGACCTGCTGGCGCGTGACTACGCGGCTCGGTACCTGGATGTCCAGGGTGCGTGGCGCGCGGCGCAGCGGGTGTTGCAATGAAGCCCTTCATGGAGAGGCCTTGTCACCCATGAGTCGTCCTTCCCACGAATCTCAGGCTGCCGACCCGGCTCTCCCTGTGGACGCCGCTGCCATCCAGCACGCCGCCACCCAGGCCTTCGCCACCTGGACGCGAAGCCTGCCCGTGGCGCCCTCCAATCCCACGGACTTCATCCGCTCCGTGGAGCCGAAGGTGCGGAGGGCCTGCCGGCTCTACACAACCATCACCGAGCGGAAGGTCGTGTGGAAAGACGGCCCCACTCGGGGCTCACCGCCTGTCACGGGTTTGAGGCGAAAGGCCGACAGCGTCGACCCCTGGTTGGAGACTCGGGAGAGCCTCCACGAGAGCAGCCTCTCCATCCTTCCCTGTTCAGCGTGCGGGGGCCCAGGCTCGATTCCCTGCTCCAGATGTGGCGGGAGTGGGGACGTCCGTTGCTCGAACTGTAACGGCACACGGAAGGCCTACGGCTACGCTTCGAATGGCTCGCGCCGACTCATGAACTGCAGGTCATGTGATGCGCGGGGCACCGTCTCCTGTAGCGGCTGCAATTCGGGGCGGGTGTCCTGCTCGCCGTGCCTGGGGCATGGTCGTGAGCAGCGCTGGCTCGAGTTCGTCGAGTCGGTCCGCTTCGACCTCCTGGTGATGACGGAGGACGAGACACTGCGTGGCTTGCCGTGGACAACGGTGGGAATGGAGAAAGACGCGAAGCTCCTGGGAGAAATCAGCGCGAACGGTGCGCTGTCACAGGATAAGGTCGCGCCTCATCTCCCCGAGGATTGGCTCCAGGAGCACTGGGGGAAGACCCGAATCGCGCTCAAACTCCAGGAGCGCATCACCAGCCAGCTCTTCCAGGTCTTCGAAGCGCCCGCCGCGCGGGTCTCCTACTCCATCGCGGATGCGCTCCCCACGACGGTTCAGTTCGAGGGGCAGCGGATGCTGGCACCACCCGTCTCCGCGGACCGACAGTTCGCGGCGCGGGCCCGGAAGGTCTTCGCGGCACGGCTGGTCCTCCTCGCGCTGGCGGTGGGGGTTCCGTTCCTCTACCTCATTCGAGGCTCCTACTTCTGGAACGGCTGGCTGGTAGCGCTGTGTGTCTCGCTCGGTGGGTTCGCGATTGTGGCCGAGCACCTGGTCCGGGACTGGACCCTGGGCAGGAAGCGGAAGACTCGCCGCCGGAGCATCGGCCTGGCTGTGTACGCGCTCGCGGCCGGTTTCGTGGCGCAGGCTTCGGAGCCAAGACTCGCTGATGCCCTGCGCCATATCTGGGCGGGACGCCTCGACGCCGCGAACAAGGAACTGCTCGCGCTGGGCAAACCCGAGGACCCCGCTCTTCAGCCAATCTGGTCCGAACTCCATCTCGCCCATGCGCTCCGCGCGGAGACCGTGAAAGAGGTCGTCGAGGATGCCGTTTTGTTGAAGTCAGGCTCTCCGCAGCGGGCGAAGGTCAACCAGCGCCTCCTTGAGCTCACTCGGCGGCAGGTCCTCCAATCCCTCGCACGCAAGGAGCCGGCCTCCGCCCTGGAGGTGCTCTCCATCGCCAGGCCCGCGCTCGAACAGGATTTCTCGAAGGACGTCGGCGTGCTGACCGCGAACATCCTCGAAACGGAGTACGAGGCCTGTTCGACGGAGGCTTGCCGGTGGAAGACCCTAGGCGCCGCGCTTCGCGCCGAGTCCACACCAGGCCGGGAGCAACGCCTCGGACAGGTGCGCGCGACACTCGTGGAGCAGTTGTCGCCAAAGCCGCGTCCCAAGGTGATGACCTTGGAGTGGCTCCTGCATCTCGACAAGACTCGCGCGCTTACCACCGAACTGGGTGAGACTCCGTCCGATGCGGATCTAGGGGAGCGCGCACGACAAGCCGCTACATGGACCCGGGAGGAACGGGAGCGGATTCCCCTCATCGGCGCCGAGCGCGCCGTGGCCATCTCTCTGCTTCAACTGACGACCGGTAGCGACACAAGCCTCCTGACGAAGACGACGGACTCCGTCGCCCTCTACTGCGCGCTGAAGGATGGACGCTGCGCCGGTGCGTACCTGGTGGGCGCGGACAAGAGTTCACGCGTGCTCAACAACTTGAAGCACACGGCGACCACGAAGGAGCTGCTCTCACGTGTCATGGGGCATCCTGTCGAGCTGCCCACGCCACCGCAGCTCCGAGGAGGCAAATCACCCACCCAGACCACCTGGAAGGACGGAGGGGTGACCATCGTGGCGCGGTGGAGCAGTACCTACTTGATGGAGCTGCGCATCGGAGAGGTGAAGCCATGAATCCGAAACCTCCACGGCTGCTCTCCGTCAGCGCGGCACTCATGGGACTGCTCGGCGGCGCGGCACCCTCGGGTCTGCTCGTTCCAGGTATCGAGGTCCAGGTCGCCCAGCCCACCTGGCGACGACGCGATGAAGAGGAAGCGCGTGACGAACTGCTCCTCGTCGTCCCACCCACCAGCGGGCAGATTCTCCTCGCGGGGCATCGCTCGCACCGCTCCCACTCCTCACATCGAAGCCACTACTCCGGGAGCCGAAGCCGGAGCTACGGCGGTGGCTACTCCGCTCCCGCCGCAGAGCCAGAGCCGCCGCCTCCACCGCCCAAGCCCGCGATGGTGTCCTTCGTTGTCTTTCCCGGGGGACGCATCTTCGTCGACGACAAGCCCGCGGGGCAGGACGTGACGTCTCTCATGCGACTGGCGGCGGGCAAACACGTGGTCCGCATCGAGAACCGCTTCCTTGGCACCACCACCGTCGAGGTGGACCTGGTCGCGGGGCAGATGGGCGATGTCACGATTGAGTGGTAGCGATGGGATTGGGAGCAGACACGTGACAACGAAGGAACCCGAAGCCCCGCCACCATTCATCTTCCGCGACGGTGCCATCCAGACCGTCCTCGACCTTCGGGTCTACCGGCTCACGGCGATACAGAAGTCCGCCTATCGCTTCGCGGAGCGATGCACCGCCGTGCTCGGCTCACCCGAGGCAGACAGGCTTCCCGTCCGCTTCGTCTTCGGACCGACCATCATCGAGCAGGATGCGCTGGAGACCGCGCGGCTGTTCTTCCAGGAGCTGCTGGACCAGGAGCTGCGCGAGCAGGTGGGCGACGAGACGCGCGCCCTCCGCGCGCTGATTATCGCCCAGGCCTTCTCGCGCACCGACCTGATTCGCCAGGATTGAGGGCTTCGCACCCCATGTTCCATGACCGCTCCAGGTACCAGTCCTCTCGGGGATACCAACTGGCGCCCTTCCGATTCAGCCCACTGGACGGCTCGCGCTACATCGCCACGAACGACGTGGGCGAATACGTGGTGCTGCCCCGCGAGGAGCTGGTCGAGTTCATCAGCCATGCGCTGCCACCGGACCGGGAGGCCTACAAGTCGCTCAAGTCCAGGCACTTCATGTTCGACGAGTACTCGCGCGTTGCGCTCGAGCTGCTCGCGCTGAAGTATCGGACCCGCGCGGAGCAGCTCGCGTCCTTCACCGGGCTGCACATCTTCGTCGTCACCCTGCGCTGCGACCACTCCTGCCCCTATTGTCAGGTGTCGCGGCAGGCCGAGGGACGCCTCGACTTCGACATGTCGCAAGAGCACGCCGACCAAGCGCTCAACTTCATGTTTCGCAGTCCGTCCCCAGCCCTCAAGATCGAGTTCCAGGGCGGCGAGCCGCTGCTCCACTTCGAGCGCATCCGCTACATCGTCGAGCGCGCCAAGGCTCTGAATCAGGTGCATGGCAGGGACCTCCAGTTCGTCATCGCGAGCAACCTCTCGCGGCTCACGGATGAGGTGCTGGCCTTCTGCCGGGAGCATGGTGTGCTGCTCTCCACGTCCCTGGATGGGCCCGAGGCCCTGCACAACGCCCAGCGACCGGTGCGTGGCGGGGACAGCCATCAACGGACCATCGATGCGATTCGACGGGCGAGGCAGACGCTCGGGCCAGACGCGGTCTCCGCCCTGATGACGACGACCCAGGCGAGCCTGGAGCGCGTCGAGGACATCATCGACGAGTACGTGCGCCAGGGCTTCCACGGCATCTTCCTGAGGAACGTCAGCCCGTATGGGTTCGCCGTCCGCCAACGCGCCTCGCGCCAGTACGGCGTCGAGGCCTGGGTCGAGTTCTACAAGCGAGGGCTCGCGCACATCCTTCGCATCAACGAGCAGGGGTACCCGCTCCAGGAGGAGTTCACCGCCATCCTGCTGCAGAAGCTCTTCTCACCGAGGGGCTCGACGTATGTCGACCTCCAGTCGCCCTCGGGCATCGGAATCGGGGCGCTCGTCTACAACTACGACGGCGCGGTGTATGCCTCCGACGAGGGGCGGATGCTCGCGGAGATGGGCGACTTCTCCTTCCGGCTCGGGCACCTCTCCCGCGACTCCTACGAGTCCATCATGACGTCTGAGACGCTCCTGACCCACTTGAGCGACACGATGCCGGAGGGCGCCCCCATGTGCGGTGACTGCGCGTTCCTCCCTTACTGTGGCGCGGACCCGGTCTTCCACCAGGCGACGCTGGGAGATGCCGTCGGCCATAAGGCGTTCAGCGCCTTCTGTAAGAAGCAGATGGGCGTGCTGCGTCACCTCATTGGGCTGCTCGAGGATGATTCCCGCGCCCGGGACATCCTCCTGGGGTGGCGCTGAGCCATGCCCGCCCTGGACCTCGCATCTACCGGGCTGAAGTCCCTTTCGGAGCGCTCACCCGAGCCATTCATCGGTCGCATCCGCGAGCAGCCAGACCTTCCGGAGTCCGAACGCGGACGGGAGATTCTCCTCGTCCGACGTCCGCTGGCGCACCTTCCTCCGGGCTTCCGGGGGTATCTCCTACTGGATGACGGCTCGGTGAGTCCGGGACTGCGGGACGTCTACGTCCTGGCCCCCGGGCTGCGCTACCTCGCCGAAGGGGACGTGGTCCGCATCCATCCCGAGCGAGGAGCCCTGGCGACGCTGTATCGCCGCGCGTCTCCGTCGAACACGTTCCTGGTGACGGAGCGCTGCGACAACAACTGCCTGATGTGCTCCCAGCCACCTCGCAAGCAGGATGACTCCTGGCTCGTCGATGAGCTGATGGCCACTCTCCCGCTCATCTCCCCGGAGACTCGCGAGCTTGGAATCACGGGCGGCGAGCCGAGCCTGCTCAAGGGACGTCTCCTCGAGCTCCTGGAGCGGATGAAGGGTTACCTGCCCCAGACCTCGGTCCATATCCTGACCAACGGACGCGGCTTCGCGGACGCCGAACTGGCACGCGCGGTGGCGAAAGTTCAGCACCCCGACCTCATGCTGGGGATACCGCTCTACTCGGACCTGCCCGAGGAGCATGACTACGTCGTGCAGGCCTTGGGCGCGTTCGATGACACCCTCCGGGGTATCCTCCACCTCAAGCGCGCCCGCGTGCGCGTGGAGCTGCGTTGTGTCGTCCACGCGCAGACGTACTCGCGCCTGCCTCAACTCGCTGACTTCATCACGCGCAACTTGTTGTTCGTCGACCATGTCGCGCTGATGGGGCTGGAGCTGATGGGGTTCGCCAGGACGAACCTCGGAATGCTCTGGGTGGACCCGCTCGACTACCAGGCCCAGCTCACCGCCGCTGTCAGGACGCTGAGCCGCGCGGGGCTCAACACGTCCATCTACAACCACCAGCTCTGCACCTTGCCCGCCGAGCTTCATCCCTTCGCGAGAAAAAGCATCTCCGACTGGAAGAACGTCTACACCGAGGACTGCGAGGGCTGCGTGCGGCGGGATGCCTGCGGCGGGTTCTTCGCTTCAGGCGTCCTGAAGCGAAGCCGAGGCATCCAGCCCTTCCGAGACTGAGTCAGAACGCGGGCAGGTCCGACGCCAGGTGCGCCGACAGGCCGCCATCCATCACCACGGCACTGCCATTCACGTAGCCACTGAAGGGCCCGACGAGGAAGGACACCATCCCCGCCACCTCCTCCGGCGTCCCGAACCGCTTCACGGGGATTCGCTCCAGCAGTCGCGCGCGCACGGCCGGGTCCGCCTTCGCCAGCATCTCCGTGTCGATGTAGCCCGGGCAGAGCGCGTTGCAGGTGATGCCATACGCCCCCCACTCGGCGGCGATGGCCTTCGAGTAGCCCACCACCGCGTGCTTGGTCGCCGCATAGGTGGACGACTGCGCCCCACCAAAGAGCCCCATGATGGACGCGATGTTCACGATGCGCCCGTACCCCTGGGCCTTCATGCGCGGCAGGGCCCACTGACACAGGTTGCGCACGCCCTTCACATTCACGTCGAACAACTGCTCCCACTCGGCGGCGCTCACCTCGTCCACTCGGTGGAACGGTCCACCCACCCCCGCGTTGTTCACGAGCACTCGCGGCACCCCCAGCTTCGCCTCGAGCCGTGAGAGCGCCACACCCACCGCGCCCTCGTCCGCCAAATCACAGGCCAACGGCCACACACGCCCCCCAGCCGCGGTCAGCCGCTCCTGGAGTCGCGTCAGCGCCGCCTCGTCCCGCGCCAGCAGGACCACCTCGAACCCCTGCCGCGCCAGCTCGGTGGCGATGGCCGCGCCAATCCCGCGACTGGCTCCAGTGACGACCGCGACAGGGGCCTGCTTCGACTGCGTCTCCATCAGAGGACACCTCGGGGAGGGACGAGGCGAACCTCGTCGACCCGTACGTTCAACGGCTTGGTGGAAATCTCCCAGATACACTGCGCCACGTCGTCCACCGAGAGCATGTCCGAGGGACTGAACTCCGGCCGGGACCTCCAGAAGGACGTGTAGACCGCCCCCAGGGACAGGAGCGTCGCCCGGATGCCGAGCGCCTTGCCCTCCTCGTTCAAGACCCCGGTCAGCCCTCGCACCCCGTGCTTGGACGCCGCATAGGCCCCATTCATCGGCAAGGTGAGGTGGTCGCTCACGGACCCGAGGTGGATGAGCCGCCCCCCACCTCGGGGCTTCATCCTCCGGAACGCCTCGCGCGCACACAGGAACGTCCCCGTCAGGTTCACCTCCAGACTCTTGCGCCAGTCCTCGAGCGTCAGCTCGTGGAGCGGAGCGAAGACGCCAAACCCCGAGCAGTTGACCAGCACCGAGATGGGACCGAGCCCCGCCTCCGCCTTGTCGAACATCGACACCACGGAGTCCTCACGCGTGACGTCCACGTGCACCGCGTCCTCGGTCTCCGTCGCCACGTCGTTCGCGGCGCAGAGGACCTTCAGGCCCTCCGCACGCAGCTTGTGCGTGACGGCCCGGCCGATGTCGCCCGTGCCTCCGACGACGATGACATTCCGACCACTCACGTGCCGTGCCCTCTCCTGGACTCACCCTCGCGAGGCGGGGAGTATGTCGGACCGGCACAAGAAAGGGGCCCCCGTGTCACTGCCCCCACGCGTGTCCACCCGCGGCGGGGAGTCAGGCCACCGGCCACACACGCCTTCGGACGAGGGCCCGGGCCCAGGAGCCGCCCCTGAAGCGGGACACTCCCGGGGACAGCCAGCCCTCCAGCCCGCTCAGGCCGCGTTGCCGCGCTGGCTCAGTCGGGTGCCTTCCGGCGAGTTGTCGATGTCCACCCCCAGCTCGTCCCGGAACACGTCCAGCAAGTAGGGCAGCACGCCAATGGTGCCCGCTCGCATCCGGTGGTGCAGCGCGAGGTCCTTGTTGGTGAGCCGCCGCTCCGGATGAGGACGCTTCAGCAGCGCGTTGGTCTCACGCTGGACATTCTCCAGCGCGAGGAGCGCCGAGCGCTCCAGCGTCAGATACTCCGCGGTGGCATCCGCGATGGCATCCGCGAGCTCCATGCGCGGCCCCGAGGTGGCTCCCGAGCGCTCACGGACCAGGCCCCTGAGGTGCTCGCGGGTGGTCTCGTACACCGCGTCATGCACGGGCGTGAAGACATCCTGCAAGCGAACCAACGACTCTTCCCGGAAGGTGCTCACACCGCGCTGGGCGCGGTCGAACATCTCGATGTAGCGAGCCTCCGCCCAGTTGCGCTGCGTCGCCGTGTGCAGGCGCGTGGGCCTCATCATCTCCCAGTCATGCGCCATCCGCTCGCGCATCCGGCCCCAGAACCCGTCGGACTCCCCTTCCACCTTGAACACCGCCGCGCGGATGTGCTCGTAGGCGCGACACATGTAGCTCCACAGGTTGAACTGGAGCGAGTAGAGCTGGAGCCCCAGCTGCCCGTAGTCCACTCCCGGGACGATGTCGTTCGCCCACTCGAAGGGAGTCGGAGGCTCACCGGCCACGGGCCTGCCATCCATCAGCGTCTGGAAGTACTCCTCCATCAGGTTCGGAGGCCCGGCGCACACCCCTCGGGTCGACAGGTAGTGGTTGTCGCGGTCCGACACGTAGAGCAGCTCGGCCGAGGAGATGGGCGTGTCGTACGTCATCGGCTCCTCCGGGAGGAAGAGCATGAAGGCCGCCACCATCCGCACGCCGTCCGTCACCCGGTAGATGTTCGACAGGACCGGGTCCAGCGTGCCGTTGGGCACCGGGTCGTTCGCGCGCATCAACATGAAGGAGGGCACCGCGAGCACGGCACACGCCACCGCGTGCAGGTCGCCCATCCGCCAGCGTCCGTCCGGAAGCACGGTGTCATCGCGCAGGAACGCCCGACGCACCGCGAGCACCGCGTGCATCATCGGCTTCCAGTGCTTCATCATCGACTTGAGCGCCGTCACGTTCATCGGCGCGCTGTTCCGGTAGCGACTGCCCGCGAAGTGACAGGCCTTGAACTCCGTCTCCACCTTCATGCGCATGGCTTCGGGGAAGACGTTGCTCTCCCCGATGTGCCGCCCCTCCGCGTCGATGGCGGGGTGCGCGATGCGATACACCGGGAGCATCGCCTCCAGGAAGCCCAGCTCCAGGGGGACTCCCGTGAGCTTCCGCATGACGTCGGACGCATCCGGGTTCCACCACATCGGCTCCGTGGGAGCCTCCCGCCGCGCCTCGAACGCCAGGTACTTCCGATGCGTCTCGCTGTCGAAGGCGAGCGTCGGGGGCTCGCGCGACACGATGCCCTCGGCCAGCAGCGCCTCGAGCAGCTCCTTCACGCGCTCCCAGGGGTACGGCTCTCCCGGCGTCCACCGCGTGGCGGCCCCCGCCATGAAGGAGTCCTCGAGGCAGAGCTGCTCTCCAAAGGAGTGCAGGTCCAGCTCCTCGATGTAGATCTCCTTGGTGCCGTAATAGATGTGCAGCTCTCGCTGGCCCTCGGATGAGTTCAGGTACTCCTTGATGAAGCGACGCCGCATGGGCACGTACAGCGTCTCATGGGGGTCCAGCGACACCGCGTCCAGACTCACGTGGCAACTCCTCGAAGGCCCTGAATGAAACAGTCGCCAGCAGCCGGTATCCGGTCCGCTGGCGACTGAAGTCAGCTCATCGCTCAGAAGTCGAGAGGAGCAGCGACGATGATGCCGCCGCCACAGCCACGACCACCGATGACGGTGCCATCGTCAGCCTGCATCGGACCTGCACGAACGCGAGTCTTGATCTTCATGGACTGCTCCTTGTGCGTGTGTGAGGACTGGCTTTCCGATTCACGCGAGGAACAAACCTCGCGGACCCGGGATGTGAATTGAAGCCGGATTGTTACTTGCCGTCAAGTTGCACAAGCTTCGTGGATTTCAAATGCAACACGAACAATGGGCAGGCCTCCCGCATCGTCGCGAGCTGTCGAAAGCGAGGATGGCGCGATGCGCCACCTTCCACGTCCCTCATGCAAACAGTCGCCGGCAGGCGAGACACCACCCGCCGGCGACTGAAGTCAGCTCACAGCGGTCAGATGTCGAGCGGCGCGGCGATGATGATGCCGCCGCCACAGCCACGGCCACCGGAGGTGGCGATAGGTCCAGCGCGAACGCGGGTCTTGATCTTCATGGACGGCTCCTTGATGTGAGTGAGGACTGGCTTTCCGATTCACGCGAGGGACAGTCCTCACGGACCCGGAGTATCAATTGAAACCGGTCGACAACTTGACGTCAAGTTGCAGCAGCCATTCGGGGGCTCCATGCAATGGCCATGACGAGATGCAGCGCAATCACTGCCTCATTACTGGAATTCCTGCATCATGGACCCAACTATTGAGACCTGAAAAACAAGTTTATCCAGGCGGCGTCAAGATTGACGATGCCGCGATGCGGCACCTGCGAAACAAAAACAGTCGCCAACAGACGACACGCGGCCTGCTGGCGACTGAAGTCAGCTCACCGCGGACGGACGACTCGATGGGGCGGCGATGACGATGCCACCACCACAGCCAAGGACAGGGTCGGCACGGACGCGGGTCTTGAGCTGCATGGACTGCATCTGGGTCAGAGAGGACTGACTTTCCAGCTCACGCGAGGAGCAGGCCTCACGGACTCGAAGCATCAATTGAAGCGGGATGATTCCGGGAGGTCAAGTCGCGGCGGTGCTTTGCAGCCCCCCGTCATGGCCTCGACTCCGAGGATGCCACCCATCGGGTGATATCGCGGCGGCGACGAAACCCTCCGCAATGCCTCCCAAACAAGCGCCCACCAGCACAGGCCCTTGCGAGGCTGCTTGTTCGCGGCGCGGTCAACGTCTCGCGGTGGGTCGAATGCCGTCGAAGAGGAGCGTGAGCATGCGCTGGCGGAAGGGTTCGCTCCACGCATCCGTGAGCGCTCCCTGGCAGAGCGCGGCGAGCAGGGCGACCAGTTCGGTGGGGAGCAGGTCGCCGCGGACGGTGCCCGCCTTCTGGGCGCGCTCGAGCAGTACGTCGATGGCGGGCCGGAGGCGCGTCAGGGCGTCGCCGACGCGGACCTGGACCCCGGTTTCGGCGAGCCGGGCGAGCACGGCCCTGTTCCGGGCGCTGACGGCCATGACGCGGGTGCAGAACTCGAACAGGGCGGTGACCGCGCCCTGATTTTCGACCATCGCGTCGACCTCCGTGATGAGGCGGTCCAGCAGGTTCATCACCACGGCTTGGAGCAGGTCGGGTTTGGTCGGGAAGTGCCGGAACACGGTGCCAATCGCGACGCCGGCGTGAGCGGCCACGGCCTCGGTCGAGGCGGACGCCCCCTGCTCGGCGAACACGGCCTCGGCCGCCTCCAGGATGCTCGCGCGATTGCGGCGGGCGTCCGCACGAACGGCTTTGTCCCCACCACCACCGGAAGGCGGCACACCGCTCCGAGCCATCAGTCCTCCATCCTTCCTTGCGAAAATGAGTATGACTCATTATTTATCCTGAGTCGCACTCATCTTTTAATCGGGAGGTTCGACCATGTCACCCTCGGCGGCCGGCACAGCAGGTCCACTCACCGTCTACCAGCGCATGCAGGAAGCACTCGTCGGAGACGGCGCCACGCTCCTCCCCGCCGAGCTGCTGGCCGAGGATGTCGTGGTCGAGACGCCCTTCTCCCCTCCGGGCATGCGACGCCATGAGGGCCGCGAGGCGTGGCTGGCGTTCTACCGGGCCCGGAGCGCGGTCCTGCCGGTGCGGTTCGAGCAGTTCCGCGAGCTGGCCACTCACCAGACCCACGACCCCGAGGTCATCGTCGTCGAGTACGAGCTGGCGGGGACGGTCACCACCACCGGCCTGCGCGCCTCGGCGACCCTCATTGGCGTGCTGCGGGTCCGCGACGGACTGATTCAGCACTGGCGCGAGTACCAGGACATCCTGGCGATCAGCGCGGCGCTGAAACTCACGCCCCAGGACCTCGGCGGAGCTGGCACGCCCGCCCCGTAGCCCCCGGCGCGCGACACTTCGCCCGCGTCAGGCACCTCGCGCGGCATGAAGCCCACCGCGACACGTGACGGGAACCGCCCCCGGTCGAGCGCACGCGTGAAGACACCATCGACTGGCAATGGCGGAGCGTGGGCCTGAAAACAGAACGGCGGACGGGCTCGCGGCCCGTCCGCCCATTCACGTCACCGTCAATCAGACGAGGCGCTCACCAACACACGTACTCTTTACCGCCATCGAAGTCGCTCAGCTCGATGCCGCACCCACCGGTGCGCCACACGTTGGCGGGCTTCGGGGTCACCGGCACCTCGGTGACCGTCGTGGCCGTCGGCCAGAACTTGCGGCAGTAGTTGAGGTCATACACGTTCGCGCCCGTCGAGCAATCCGAGTCGGCGAGCCAACCGCCGCCCGGGCTCTTGTGCAGATTGACCTTGCCCCACCAGGTGGAGATGCGGCCGAGCTCGGGGCCCGCCTGTCTGCACTGGCAAGCGGGACGGGACTCGGTGCGCGTGATGGCGAGGTCCACGTCGAGGATGTCTCGCACCGAGCCGCGACGGTTCTTGAAATGGAGGCGCACGGTCTTCAGCTCGTCGGCCTGCGCGCCATTGGCGCACGAGAGCGTGAGCGGAAATTCAGCGTAGGCGAACTCGGGCTTGGAGAAGGCGTCGGCCTCCCTGCCACTGATTGACAGCGTCGTCTCCACGCGCCGCGCACAGGGAACGGTGACGTTCGCAAGCGTGCTGTACTGTGGCGGCGTCTCCCAGGTCGGTGCGCTGTGTTTGACGAGGAAGTTGCGCGACGCCTCCTTTCCGCCGATGCGGAATTTGAGGTCAAAGTTGCCGACGGCCCCCGAGACTTGACGCGCACGAAGCATCTTCACCGAGACCTGGCACGGCGTGACCGCGCCCTCCGTCGCTTCCACGTGCCCGAAGTTCAGGTTTGTCAGCGTGGTGCGCGTACCCAGGTCGACGACGTGCTTCGGATTGCTCGTGTTGCCACCGAACAGCTTCACCTCGGTCGTGGTGAAGAACGTGTCTTGCGTCGGCGGGCACGTGAGGTTGAGGCTGAACTGGCTGTTGCCTTTGTCATTGCGACCGATTCCGAAGAGGAAGTCGATCTCCTCGAGCCTGACGGGGATGGTCTGGCTCATCGTGCCGCCGTACGGCACGTTGTAGGTCGCGATGGGACTGGTGTACCACTGGCGAAGGTCTTTCGAGGTTCCCTCGCGGATACCGAACGCATTGCTGAGAGTCGGCATGGGGATGTCCACCACCGGGAACCCGGGGGGCGACACTTCGCCGAAGAATTGGCCTTTGCGATCAAACGCAGGCGAGTCGCGGTGGGTGAGGCTTTCGAGGAAGAGGTCGAACTTGCACGGAACGGTCGGCGTTCCGGCGGGCGGCGCGCAGGCCGGCGCGGTCCCGAGGTCGGTGGACGTCGCGCAGCGGTTGCCCACGCGGGCCTCGACGGTAAAGTCGGCCTCGTGCTTCACGCGGCCGCGCCTGTTCTTGAACTGCATCTTCTGCGTCATCTTCACGGGCGCCCCGCCCGGACAATTGAGGGGCAGCGTAAAGGTGACCGAGCCCTTCTCATCAGGCCCCCAGCGGTCCTCCTCGGTCGCCGCCACGGTCACGTTCACGAACTTCGTCGAGCCGCACGGGACGGGCACGGTGGCGACCGTCTTGTTGATGCCCACCTCGTAGCCGACGGGGAGCTTCTCCGGTGCGATGTACTTGTCCACGAGTTCCACCTTCCCGGCGCCCGCGTCGACGGTGATGTTTCGGACCTCCATGCGGCGGTCAAAGGCAGATGCCGAGGTCGGCTTGAAGCTGATCAGGCGCACTTCGTAGGCACAGTCGGTCGTCCTCCCGTTGCCCGATGCGCATGCGCACGACGAGTTCGTTTCCACCGACGGGATGTCCGACGGCGCGAGGGAGATCACCTCCGGGGGAGTGAGCGGCGTCATGGTATTGGTGCTGTCGTCCGCATCGCCCGGGTCGTCGGTCGCCGAGGCACAGGTCGTGCCGTTATCAAGGCAGGTGTAGACGTCGGACTCGGGCGTATTGCAGTCGTCCTGTTGGTCCCAAATACCCGTGGCGCTGGTGCAGAGGGTCGGCCCCTCGTAGCAATACGCATATTCGGTAGGGCACGGCATCGTCGTGCCGTTCGCCGAGGCGCACCTGGCGATGTCGCACTCGGTTGCGCAGTTCACCTCGACGCCGCTCGCGGTGTAACAGCGGGCCGGCGGGCAGTTCTGCGACGCATTCGCGCTGCTGGCGCAGTGGACCGCGACGTTGTTGATGTCGCGGCAGGTGACCGCTCCACAGCCAGAGATGCAGTCGACCGCGGCGCCGGACGGGTTGTAGCAAGACACCGCCGGAAGCGTGGACGGAGTCACTGGGGGCGCGGGAGGAATGGTGCCGGTCGAGTTCCAGGCATTGGCGGGCTGATTGTTGATGGCCGCCCAGAAGCGGGTGTCCATCGGGACCACGCCGTTTGCCCACCAGTGCCAGCCACCCTGTCCGTCATGGAACTCGGCCATCCGGAAGCCGGCACCGAACTGCGACGCGCAGAGTGCGTCGGCGGTGGCCCGCGAGCCGAGCACCGACCCGGCGAGCGGCGCCGTCAGCTTCACCTCACCCGCGGCCCAGCCATTGTAGAAGTCCACGACGAGGCCCGCGGGCACGGGGCGACCGTCCTGGCGGAGGCAAAGCATGGGAAGGAGGGTGTCGATGGTGGTGTCACCTGAGTACACGTTGGTGATGTCATCTCCACCCACGAGCGTGAGGTTCGGCCGCTGCTCCAGGAGCCGCCACGTCATCGCGCGCCGATAGTTCGAGGAGAGGCCCTGGAGCTGGCTCCCGGACGGCTCCCCCTCGCGCGGCTTGATGGATGACTCCGCCAGCGTGTCTCCACCACAGCCGGAGAGCCCCGCGGTAAGCCCCACGCCCAACAACGCCAGGATGAGTCCCATCCGCCTCGTGGACGAGACGGTTTGCTTCTGACCATTCATGAAGGTGTGTCCTCTGTGCCCGGGAGTCACACGCGCTTCGCGGTGTTCTCGGATACTCTTGAAAATGCCCGAGCCCCGGGAGGTCGCGCGCTTTCTTCGCCGACCCTTGCTTTCAAGAGGCGTCCACATCGCCGTGGCAGGCATCAGGCCGTCCGGCGGGCTATCATCACGCACCCACGTAAAAGCCCCGTGGCACCTTGCTGGCGCCACGGGGCTCGCGCTTCCTTGATGTTGCCGGGCGACTGGCTAGCGCAGGGGCTCGATGACGTAGATGAGCGTCACCTTCGCCTGCACCGTCTGCTCTTCCGGCTGGATGGGCGTGGTCCCTCGGGCATCCGCGGACTCCGCCATCGCGAAGCGCGCCGGGTACATCTGCGGCGGCTCCGTCACCGTGCTCGCGTCCACCACCGCGCCCAGCTTCACGTTCAGCGCCGCCGCCAGCACCTCGGCGGACTTGCGCGCGCGCGCCACCGCCTGCCGCAGCGCCTCACCCTGGACCGCGTCCTGCTTCGCCAGCCCGAAGCGCACCTGGTCCACCCGGTTCGCCCCCGCCGCCAGCGCCTGGTCCAGCAAGCTCCCCACCCGCGAGAGCTCCGTGAGGTGCACGCTCACCAGGTTGCTCACCCGGTACCCCTTGAGCTTCGGCTCCGTCTCGTTCGGCGCCGGGGGCCCGTAGTCCGGGTACACCGAGTAGTTGCGCGTCTGGATTTCCTTCCGCGCGATGCCCGCCGACGTCAGCGCCGCAATCACCTTCTCCATCTTCTTCGCGTTCTGCTCCCCCGCCGCCTTCGCGGTGGCCGCCAGCGTCTCCACCGTCAGGTCGATGAAGGCCTCGTCCGGCTGCGCCTTCACCTCGCCCGTACCCTCCACGCGCAGGGTGCGCACGGCCGGGTCCAACGGCGGGCGCGGCGCGGACAGCGGCTGAGGCTGAGCGGAGGCCCCCAGCGCGGTGAGCAGCACGGCGGTGAGCAACATGGAACGAATGGGTCGAGCGTGAAGCATGGCGCCTCCTGGGGCGGGATTCCGGTACGGCGGGTGTCGTGATGACGCTGCCTTACTCCTCAGGACGGGGCCTGCCACCCAACATTCACGCCCCTTCACGGCACCCGCCCTTCACGGGAGGGCGGAGCGCACCCCGCCCTCCCGCGAGCGCGGACCTCACGGACTCGCGGCGTCCCCTGCCTCGTACCCGGGGGCCGGGGGCTTCGGCGTCTTCTCGCCGCGCCCGGTGACTTCCCGCACCTTCGTCGTCGCCTTGCGGCGCGCGGCCCTCAGCGCGTCACGGCCGATGTCCATCACCGCCGACACCGCGCCCGCCACCAGGTTGGCCGGCGGCGTGTCCGGAGCCATCGGGTGCGGCCGGGTGGGGGCCGCCTGCTTGGCGCTCTCCAGCAACCCGCCGAGCTCCCGCAGCTCCTGTGGCCGGAAGGCCTTCTTCACCTCGGGGAAGAGCGTGCCCTCCTCCTCGAGCACGTGCGCGCGCACGTTCTCCATCAACACGTACACCTTCGCGTCGAAGCGCTCCGCCTCCGCGGGCAGTTCGTCCAGCTCCGACAGCACCCACTTCACCACGTGGTGCTCCTCCAGCGAGCGCAGCACCTCCTCCTTCATCGACTCCGAGCGCGTGCGCACCGCCGGGTAGAACACCTGCTCCTCGATGGCGGCGTGCACCGACAGTTCGAGCACCATCTGCTCCACCAGCTTGCGCTTGAGCTTGTGGGCATTGGCGCCCGCCTTCTCGAACCTGCGGAAGAGCTGCTCCACCGTCTTGTGGTCCGTCTTCAGCAACGCGATGGCATCCATGCTTGATTGCCTCCCTGGGGTTCTGGGGGCCGCGCATCCCCTCCATGGAGCGCAAGGCTCCAGGCGCGACATGTCCTGGATGGTGGGGATGACCTCGCCCTGATGCCGAAGCGACGGGAGAATGGCCCGCTCCCCCGCGACCCCGACAGGCGACCCTGGAGACCGCTCCCCCTGAGAACCGGAGGGATACATCCGGGTTCGCGCGAGCCCACCCTGGAGGCCTCGCCCCCCTGACAGGGAAGCACCGTGCTCAACGAGGGAACCGGATGCTCCTGGGTGACCCTTGGCCAGGCTCCGCTGTCCTGGCCGCCGTCGGGGAGGCGACGTGCCGACCGCCCCCCAGTCCAATCCCACGCGGAACCACCTCTGCTCAATCTCCGTCTCGGCGCCAAGGGTGGTGGGCCCGCTGCAGTTGCGGGACGGGGAGAGGGGAACGCAGTGAACACCGTGATGAATGATGCTCAGCGCGTGCGCGTAGCCCGGATTGCGACCGAGGCCGAGGACATCTTGTCGTACGAGCTGGTCCCGGAAGAAGGTGGCGAGCTGCCGGCTTTCGAGCCCGGCGCCCACCTGGACGTGCGCGTTCCCGGCAAGGACTCCGCGCTGCGCTCGTACTCACTCTGCAACGACGCGGAAGAGACACACCGGTACGTCATCGCCGTGCAGAAGGATGCGCGGGGCCGCGGCGGCTCGCGCGCCATGCACGAGCGCGTGCGGGAAGGCGACGTCCTGGTGGTCAGCACGCCGCGCAATGACTTTCCCTTGATGTTCGCGCGCAGCTACCTGCTGGTGGCGGGCGGCATCGGAATCACCCCGCTGCTGTCCATGGCGCGGCAGCTCCAGCGCACCGGGGCGAACTACGTCTTGTACTACTGCGTCCGCGCCCCCGAGCGCGCCGCGTTCCGCGAGCTCCTGTCCTCCGCGCCGTTCGCGGACCGGGTGCGCTTCCACTTCGACGGGGGAGACCCGAACAAGGGGCTCGACGTGTCGGGGCTGCTGTCCACGCGCGGGCCGGGCACGCGGCTGTACTGCTGCGGCCCGACGGGGTTGATGAAGGCCGTGCGCGAGGCCTCCACGCGCCACCGCTGGCCCTGGGAGAAGGTCCACTTCGAGTCCTTCGGCGCCGAAGGCAACAGCGTCGCCCTGGGCAAGGAGGACACCGACTTCGAGGTGACCATCCGCAGCACGGGTCAGGTGCTCAGCGTGCCCAAGGGCCAGTCGGTGCTCAACGTGCTGCGCCGCAATGGCCTGCGCGTGCCCAGCGACTGCGAGGCCGGCTCCTGTGGCACCTGCGTCACCCGCGTCTGCGAGGGACAGCCCGAGCACCGCGACACCTTCTTCCAGCAGGAGCCCGCCGGCGATGAGCGCATGCTCATCTGCGTGTCGCGCGCTCGCTCCAAGCGGCTGGTGCTGGATTTGTGACCAGGCGGGCTCGGGCCACCTCGGCCCGAACCAGCGCCCGCAGGGCCTCCGGGTCGAAGGGCTTCTCCACGCGCGGGTTCTCCACCCGCTCCAGGAAGGTGCGTGCCGTCGGAGTGAAGGCCCCTCCGGTGATGAACACCACCCGCTCCGCCACGGCCGGCGCCGTGCGCACGAGCGCCTCGTAGAGGTCCATCCCCGTCATCTCCGGCATCATCAGGTCGCACAGCACCACGTCGTAGCGCTGGGGCTCGGGCGCCACCAGTCGCTCCAGCGCCTGCCGCGCGCTCACCACCACGTCCACGTCGTTCTCTCGCGCCAGCGTGCGACGGATGGCCCCGCTCACCAGCGCGTCGTCGTCCACCACCAGCACCCGTCCCCGGACCGGCGGCGAGGTCTCGGCTCGGACGGGCTCCGTCATCACCGATGGCGTCCCGATGCGAGCGCCGGCGTCGAGAGGAGGGCTCGTCGGCGTCCGGGCCAGGGACTCCGGGGCCGTGATGGGAGCACGTGCCTCGGGGCTCACGCCACTCTCGGCGGGGAAGGGAGACACGGAGCCCGGGAGTCGTTCGGAGCCCGCGTCCATCACGAGGCCCGCTGCCGTGCGACGCGAAGCTGGGAAGCCAACGGGCTCGGACACCGGCGGGTAGCCCGTGGGTGAAGTATCGCGCTCCGTCGCCTGCCTGGCTCCGTGCGGTGACTCCCAGATGGTCGGGGAGCTCGTCGGTGAGGACGGGCGCTCCATCGCCGACCTCAGGCCCTGCGATGACTCAGGCACCGTCGGGTAGCCCGTGGGTGAGGACGCGCGCTCCATCGCCGACCGCATGCCCTGCGACGACTCAGGCACCACCGGGTAGCCCGTGGGCGAGGCCGTGCGCTCCAGCGCCGACCGCATGCCCTGCGACGACTCGGGCACCACCGGATAGGCCGTGCGCTCCAGCGCCGACCGCATGCCCTGCGACGACTCAGGCACCACCGGGTAGCCCGTGGGCGAGGCCGTGCGCTCCGTCGCGGACCGCATGCCCTGCGACGACTCGGGCACCACCGGGTAGCCCGTGGGCGAGGCCGTGCGCTCCAGCGCGGACAGCGTGTTCTGTGACGACTCGGGCACCACTGGATAGCCCGTGGGTGAGGACGTGCGCTCCCTCGTGGACCACGTGCCCTGTGCCGACTCGGACACCGTCGGATGGCCCTTGGGTGAGGTCTCGCGCTCTGTCACCGGCCTCGGCTCGGACACCGTGGCGTAGCCCGTCGGTGACGAGGGACGCTCCGTCACGGGGCGCGCGAGCGGAGCGGACTCGGGGACTGTCGGGTGGCCCAGGGGAGACGACGGACGCTCCGTCACGGACCGCGCCCCGGGCACCGTCGGGTAACCCGTGGGCGATGACGGACGCTCCCGCGCGGACCTCGACTCCGACTCCGCCGCGCGCTCACCCGAGCCTCGGACCGCGGCCCACCCGCTCCCCGACACCTGCCCTCGCGCATCCGACAACGAGTCCCGCGACCGCCCCCGCGCCTCCGAGCTCAAGGCCGCGCCCACTTCCCTCGCGCGACGCAACGTCACCCGGAACACCGAGCCGCGCCCCAGCTCACTCTCCACGGAGATGGTGCCACCCATCGCCGTCACGTACGCATGGCACAACGACAACCCCAGCCCCGTGCCCACGCCCACCGGCTTCGTCGTGTAGAACGGGTCGAAGATGCGCCCGAGCGACTCCGGTGAAATCCCGCTCCCCGTGTCGCGCACCTCCGCCACCACCCACCCGTCCGGCCCACCGCGCGTCACCAGGCGCACCTCGTTCTCCTCCGCCCGGCCCTCCGGCAACGCCTGCGCCGAGTTGATGAGCAGGTTCAGGAACACCTGCGCCAACCGCGCCTCGTTCCCCTCCACCCACGTCACGTCCCCGTAGTCGCGCACCACCTTCGCGCGCGGACGCAGCTCGCCCATCGCTATCTTCACCGCCGAGTCGAGCACCGCCCCCAGCTCCACCGGCCCCTGCTTCTCGTCGTCCGGCCGGGAGAAGGTCTTCAAGTCCCGGACGATGCGGCGCACCCGGTCCGCGCCATGCAACGCCTCGCGCAGCGCCTGCCCCACCTCGCGCAGTCGTGTCCCCGCGTCTCGCGCCTCTCCCAGCTCGCGCGCGAGCGCATCCGACTCCTCGCTCGCGTGCTCCAGGTTCGACACGATGTACGCCAGCGGATTGTTGATTTCGTGCCCCACGCCCGCCGCGAGCTGCCCCACCGCCGCCATCCTCCCCGCCTGGACGAGCTGCGCCTGCGTCTGCCGCAGCGTGCGCACGTTCGCCTCCAGCTCCTCATTCGCCCGCGCCAGCTCCCGCGTGCGCTCCTGCACGCGCGCCTCCAACCACCGCTCACGCGCCTTCAGCTGCCCCACGCGCAGCAGGTACACGCTGACGCCCAACATCCCCAGCCCCAGCACGAACAACACCCAGAAGTCCGTGCGCTGCCACAGGCTCGGCTCCAGCAGCACGTCCAGCGACACGGGCTCCGTCCAGCCACCGTCCCGGCCCTCCGCCTGCACCTCGAAGCGATAGCGCCCGGGCCGCAGCCCCGTGTACGTCGCCCGGCGAATCTCCGCGCGCACCCAGCCGTCGTCGTGCCCCACCAGTCGGTAGCGGAACGGCAACCGCACCGCGTCCCCAGGTGTGAAGGCCGTGAAGCGGATGTCCAGCCGCGAACCATCCGGCCGCAGCTCCACCGGGCCCGTCACCGGCACCAGCTCGCCCTGCACGCGCACTTCCTCGATGCGCACCTCGGGAGGCTGCCGGCTCGCGCGCACCCGCACCGGGTCCACGACGATGGCGCCCTGGATGGTGGTGAACCACAGCCGCCCGTCCTTGCCCCGCCACCCCGACGGCTGCGTGTTCCCGTTGCACTCCGCGGTGCGCATGCCGTCTGTCTGGTCGAACCCCATCACCGCCAGCCGCGAGCGGCGCCCCTCCGCCACCTCCTCCAGCTCACGCAGCGACACCCGGGACACACCCTTGTTGCTGCTCATCCACAGGTGGCCATCGCCGTCCGGGACGATGCTGAACACCGCGTCGTCGTAGAGCCCGTGCTGCGACACCGAGTAGCGCGTCCACGCGCCCCCCTTCCACCGCCCCAGCCCCGTCTCCGTGCCCACCCACAC
>NZ_VIFM01000132.1 GCF_006636215.1 Myxococcus llanfairpwllgwyngyllgogerychwyrndrobwllllantysiliogogogochensis
GTATAAGAGACAGGGTGGAGCCCGGCGGACGCATCAGCGAGCGCACCGAGTCCTCCGTGAGACCCACCGCCAGCGCCGCCGCGCGGGCATCCCGCAGACCCACCACGGCGGAGTTGGGGACGGTGATGGCGTCGCGGCGGCGGGAGATTTCAATGGCCACCTCCGCGTTCATCCCCGGGCGCAGCAGCCCTTCCGGATTGTCCAGGCGCACGAGCACCGGGAAGAGGGTGACGTTCTGCTCCACCAGCGCCTGGGGTTCGATCTTCACGACCTCACCGACGAACGTCTTTCCCGGGTACGCCTCCATCGTCACGCGCGCCTTGAGGCCCGCCTTGAGCTGGCCCACGTCCGTCTCGTCCACCTTGGCGCGCACCTGCATGACGGACAGGTCCGCCATCTTGAACAGCGTGCTGCCACCGGACACGTTGGACGTGGCTGACGCGATGATCTGCCCGGGCTGAATCGTCCGCTCCAGCAGCGTCCCGGCGCTGGGGGCGCGGATGGTGACGTCGCGGCTGCGCTCCTTGGCGAGCTGGAGGTTCGTCTCCGCGCGCACCTTGGTCGCCCGCGCGGTGGCGTAGGCGTCCACCGTCGTCTCGTATTCCTGCTGGGTGACGTAGCCGGACTGACGCAGCGACTCCATGCGCTGGCGCTGGGCCTCCGTCGTGTTCAGTCGCACGCGCGCGGAGTCCAGGTCCGCCTGCGCCTGGGCCAGCGCGTTCTGCACGTCGCGCGGGTCGATCTCCGCGAGCAGCGCGTCCTTCTCCACCTTGTCGCCGGTGTCGAACAGCACGCGGAGCACTTCGCCGGACGCCTTGGACTTCACCTCCACCACTCGCAGCGGCTCCACCAGGCCGGCGGACTCCGCGACGACCTCCATGTCCCGGCGCTCCACCACGGCGACGGCCGCCGAGCGCTCCGGTGTGGCGGACTCCGTGCTCCGCTGGGTGGCGTAGACGCCCGCTCCAATCAGGACCGCCGCGACACCCGTGATGACCATCTTCTTCGCCTTGCTCACGACGTCCTCCAGGTCTCTTCGTGGCCGCGCGAGGCGCGGTCCCGCTCAATTCCGCTTCAGCTCGTCCCGCTCGATGACGCCGTCCTTCAAGAACAGCACCCGCCGCGCGTACGCCGCGATGTCCGACTCGTGCGTGACGAGCATCAACGTCTGCCCCTGGGCGTGCAGCTCGCCGAAGAGGGCCATGATTTCCTCACCCGTCCGGCTGTCGAGCGCGCCCGTGGGCTCGTCCGCCAGCAGCAGCGCGGGCTGCGTCACCAGCGCGCGGGCGATGGCCACGCGTTGACGTTGACCGCCCGACAGTTCGTTGGGCCGGTGGTCCTTGCGTGCGCCCAGGCCCACCTTCTCCAGCATCGCCGCCGCGCGCTCGTGGCGGACCTTCTTGGGCACGCGCGCGTACACCAGCGGCAGCGCCACGTTGTCCAGCGCGGAGGCGCGGGGCAGCAGGTTGAAGCTCTGGAACACGAAGCCCAGCTCGCGGTTGCGGATGCGCGCGAGCGCGTTCTCCGTCATCCCCGCCACGGGTTGGCCGTTGAGCCAGTACTGCCCGCCGCTCGGCACATCCAGGCAGCCGATGAGGTTCATGAAGGTGGACTTGCCGGAGCCCGACGGGCCCATGACGGCCACATATTCGTTGCGGCGGATGGTGAGGTCCACGCCGCGCAGCGCGCGCACCACCTCCGAGCCCATCGTGTAGTCCTTGCTCAAGCCCTCCACGCGGATGACCACGTCCGCGATGTCCCGCGCCGTCGAACTCTCCATGGCGGTGCTCACAGCGGCCTCCCGGCGAGCGCTTCCAGTTCGGCGCGTGCGATGCGGTAGTCGAAGCGAGAGGACACGAGGTTGATCTCCGCCTGGACCAGGTTCTCCTGCGACGTCAGCAGCTCCAGGATGGTCGTCGCGCCCAGACGGTAGCGCTCTTCCTGCACCTTGAGGTCCTCGCGCGCCACCTCCACGGACTGCTCGGACAGGGTGATGCGGTCCGCGGAGAGGCGCAGTTGAGCCAACGCCTGGCTGGCCCCTGACCGCACCGCGCGCCGCGTGTCCGCGAGCTGCGCCTGGGACACAACTTCCTGCGTCCTGGCCCGCTGCACCCGCTCCTCGCGCAGGAAGCCGTCGAAGATGGGGTAGGAGAGGCCCAGGCGCACCGACCAGCTCGTCTTGCCTCCGTTGAAGCTCGCGTCCTGGTTGAACCAGTCGTAGCCGGCGGACAGGCGAACGGACGGCAGGTAGGTCGCCTTCGCCACGCTCACGCCCGCTTCGGAGGCGCGCAGCGTGGAGGCCGCGGCGAGCACCGCGGGGGCGTTGGATTCCAGCTCCGTGATGAGCGCGGCCTCGGTGAGCGTGAACGGCTTGGGGCCCAGGTTCCCGTCGGCCTGGGCCTGCGCCGGACCGTCCGCGCCGATGAGGCGTCCCAGCGACAGGGCCGCCGAGGTGCGCTGGGTCTCCGCCGTGCGCAGCGCCTCCAGGGCCGTGGTGTGGTCCAGCCGCGCCCGCAGCAGGTCGGAGCGCGTCGCCGAGCCCACCGCCAGTCGCCGCTCCGCCGCGTCTTCGTTCTGCCTGGCCCGCTCGATGCGCGAGCGCGCCACTTCTTCCAGGCCCGTCGCCCGGAGGACCTCGTAGAAGGAGCGTTCCACGTCGAGCACCGCGCTGGCGCGCTGTGCGGTGAGCTGTGCCCCGGCCGCACCGGACTGCGCGCGGGTCTGCTTGCGCGTGGCGCTGCGCTGGCCACCGGTGAAGACGTTCCACGACGTGGACAGGCCCGCGCTGTACGTGTCGTTGGAACCGGAGACGACGGTGCCTGTATCGGGCACGATGCGATCACTGCTGGAGAGCGAGCCCGTCGCGTTCGCCGAGAGGGAAGGGAGGTAGGCGCCCACCGCGCTGAGCTCCGCCGACGCCGCGTTGGTGACGGTGCCCTCCGCCTGCACCACCTGCGGATTCGCCTTGAGCGCCCGCGCGATGGCCTCCTCGAGCGTGACAGTCACGCCCTGGGGCTCTTCTGCCTGGGCCGTGAGGCTCTGGACCGGCGCGCTGTCTGGGGCCTGGGGAGTTCCCTGAACCGGCGCGGCTGCGTCCTTCTTCGTCGTTTCCTGGGTGGGCGCGTCGGCCGGAGCCTTCTGTGTCTGGGCGGCGCCGTTCTGCTCCGTGCCGGGAGCCCGGGTGGGCGTCTGCGCCGCGCCCAATCCTGGCGTCGCCACCAGGCCGAGGAGGCCCAGCGTCAGCGCAGTCATCCGGTGGGGCCGTCTCTTGAACCACGCTCTCTTGAGCATCGTCATCGCAGCCATGTCCCGTTGAAGGCCGGTGCGCTTCTGGCGCGTCCGGCGGTTCCGAAGCAGGGTGACTGCATGCGCCTTGCCAGTTTTCAACACATTGAAACCTCAGGGGAAACCCGCGCGAGCGCTGCGAGAAGCGCCGTCCGAGTGCGGATTCCGCATGCGGTCCGCGAGGGCCTCCATCGGTCAGGCCGCGCGGCGTGAGGGCCGCGTGGGGGCGAGGCTTCGTGGGCCCCTGGCGAGACGTGGGCCTCGTGCTTGCACACGGAGGCCGGGACGGGTGGGCGTGACGCGTGTCGCCGCCTGCTCGGACTGCGCTCCAGCGGCCTGTGCGCCGCGCCAACCCTCGGGGAGAACCGCATGGGCTCGACAGCAACCAGGCAATGGGGAGCCCGCGTGGCGCCACGCCGTGCGAGAAGGGAGTGCGGATTCCGCACCGTGCATGCAGAGTTCGCAGCGAGCGGAGGCATCTCATGGAGTGGGATTCACCCCGAGCGGGGTCATCGTCGATGAGCGGCGCGTCCCGTTGGAGGCCGCGTGGTCCGTGGATGCCGTGGGTCGCGGCGGGGCTCATGTGCGCCGTGCTCCTGTCCGCGGTGCTCTTCATCCGCAGGTCCGCGATGGAGTCGTCCTCGCTGGTGGTGCGAGGCATGGCCAACGTCCTGATGCACTCCGGGCTGGAGGCCTTCCGTGAGGGCTCGGGTCCTCCGAGCCAGCAGTCGCTCGATGCCTTCCTCGCGGCGAACCAGGAGGGCGGCCTGCGCTACGTGGCCATCATCGAGGACGGGCGGGTGCTGGAGTCGTCGGGTGAGGGCTCGCTGGGAGAGATTCAGGATGGCCCCCTGCTGCGCATCGAGGCGGGCCGGGGTCGCTTCATCCATCGACTGCGCAAGCCCAAGCCGGAGGCCCCGGTCACGACGAGCGGGGGCGCGCCCACGGTGGACCCGGCGCCGCAGGAGCCGCGCCGCAACCTGCGCATCGGCTACGAGTTCGAGCCTGTCACCGCGCTGGAGTTGACGGACCGCGCGCAGCGTCTGCTGTTCATCGCGGCGGTGTCGTGCGTGGGAATCCTGGGGCTGGCCTTCGCCTTCTCGCGCTCCCTGGCGCAGCGCGAGGCCCTGGCTGCGGAACTGGAGCGAGGCCGTCGGCTGGCGGCACTGGGCACCATGTCGGCGGTGCTGGCGCACGAGCTGCGCAACCCGCTGGCCTCGCTCAAGGGCCACGCTCAGTTGCTCGCGGAGCGCGTGGAGCGGGACGAGGTGCTGCGCCCCAAGGCGGACCGCATCGTGGGTGAGGCGGTGCGGTTGGAGCAGTTGATGAATGACCTGCTGTCCTTCGTGCGCAGCGGAGAGCTGCGGCGCACCGGGACGGACCCCAACGAGGTGTTGCGCGCGGCGGTGGAGGCCACGGGTGAGTCCAGCGTGCAGGCGCACTACCTGCCGAGCCGCGAGCAGTGGGAGCTGGACGCGGGGCGCTTCCAGCAGGCGCTGGAGAACGTGCTGCGCAACGCGGTGCAGGTCAGTCCGGCCGGGCAGCGGGTGGAGGTGGACGTGGCCCAGGAGGGCAAGTCGCTCGTGTTCATCGTGAGGGATTACGGGCCGGGCATTCCGAAGGGAGACGAGGAGCGCATCTTCGAGCCCTTCGTCACCGGGCGGCTGCGGGGCGTGGGTCTGGGCCTGGCCATCACCCGCCGCATCGTGGAGCTGCATGGGGGCTCGGTGAGCGCGAAGACCCATTCCGGAGGTGGCGCGGAGTTCCGGCTCATCGTCCCGGCGAGGGGGACCTGAGCCATGGCGCGCATCCTGGTGGCGGATGACGAGGAGGGCGTGCGCTCGTTCATCGCGGAGGCGCTCGAGGTCGAAGGCCACGTGGTGACGACGGCGGCGGATGGTGAGGAGGCCGCGCGGCTCCTGGCGAAGCAGGGCGTGGATTTGCTGGTGACCGACCTGCGGATGCCGGGGATGGATGGGCTGACGCTGCTGCGCAAGGTGCGCGAGGAGCAGCCGGACGTGGAGGTCGTCATCCTCACCGCGGTGGGCTCGGTGGAGAGCGCGGTGTCGGCGATGAAGGCCGGCGCGTTCGAGTACCTGCTCAAGCCGGTGGGAAGTCCGGCGGAGCTGCGACTGACGGTGGCTCGGGCGCTGGAGCGCCGCGCGCTGTTGAACTTCAAGGCGGAGGCGCGTCAGTCCACCAGCGAGGTGGTGCTGAGCTGGGGCGCGCCGTCGATGGGGCCCGTGGTGGAGGCGCTGCGCAAGGTGTCACCCACGCAGGCCACGGTGTTGCTCGTGGGCGAGAGCGGTACGGGCAAGGAGGTCGCCGCGCGGGCGCTGCACCAGTGGGGAGAGCGCTCGGAGGGGCCCTTCGTCGCGGTGAACTGCGCGGCCCTCACGGAGACGCTGCTGGAGAGCGAGCTGTTCGGCCACGAGAAGGGCGCCTTCACCGGCGCGGTGGCGCAGCGGCGCGGACGTATCGAGCTGGCCCAGGGCGGGACGTTCTTCCTGGACGAAGTGGGCGAGCTGAAGGCGGAGCTGCAGGCCAAGCTGTTGCGCGTGCTCCAGGAGCGGCGCTTCGAGCGCGTGGGGGGTACCCGGACGCTGGAGGCGGACGTGCGCTGGGTGGCGGCGACCAACCGCGACCTCAAGACGATGATGGCCCACGGCGAGTTCCGCGAGGACCTCTACCACCGGCTGGCGGTGTTCCCCATCCGGATGCCGTCGTTGCGCGAGCGTCGCGAGGACCTGCGCCCACTGGCGGAGCTGTTGCTGCGCCGCATTGGCGAGGAGCTGGGACGGCCCGGGTTGAAGCTGTCCCCGGAGGCGTCGGAGCGGCTGGAGTCCTTCTCCTGGCCGGGCAACGTGCGCGAGCTGCGCAATGCCCTGGAGCGCGCTGCCATTCTCGCCGACGGCGCGGTGGTGGAGTCGAGCCACCTGTGGCTGGACCCCACCAGTGCTCCGGCTCCCACGGCCACACCCGCGGCGGGCGTGCGCCTGCC
The DNA here is from genome assembly GCF_006636215.1 of Myxococcus llanfairpwllgwyngyllgogerychwyrndrobwllllantysiliogogogochensis. Lineage (GTDB taxonomy): Bacteria > Myxococcota > Myxococcia > Myxococcales > Myxococcaceae > Myxococcus > Myxococcus llanfairpwllgwyngyllgogerychwyrndrobwllllantysiliogogogochensis. Next base: position 6,287 of record NZ_VIFM01000132.1, read on the forward strand.
GGACACGACGCTGGAGGAGCTGGAGCGGATGGCGATTGAACAGGCCATCGCGGACGAGGGTGGCAACCGGAAGCGCGCCGCGCAGCGGCTGGGCATCGGGTTGCGCACGCTCTACGACAAGCTGCGGCGCTACGGAATGCAGTGAGGCCAGGGGGCGCGAAGCAGCCGCGCCCCCGGGGCCACGCTCACGGAGGGCCGTAGCCCTGCACGCGGGAGTTGACCTCCACCGCGGTGGCGTAGATCTGCGCCCACGTCCGGTACTTCAGCTTGTCGCCGAAGCCCTTCTGGTCATTGGCGTAGTTGAACAGGTCCTTGCGGAAGAGCGCGTCGGCCGCCTTGCGCGCGCCATCGTCCAGGGGCGTGCCCTTGCGGTCGTAGTAGCGCAGCAGGTCATAGCCGTAGTCGTGCGTCTTCGCGGCCGGGTCGAACTCCTTGTCCGGGCCAATCTTGCCGGGCGCGGACGCGGAGCCGTGCGGGTCCTGCATGCGCTGGCCGTGCTTCGTCTGGATGGCGTAGGGCTTGTAGCCCATCACCTTCTCGAAGTCGGCCGGGGGCGGGCGGGCACCCGTCAGGTACTCGTTCATCAGCTTGCCGTGGTCCCCGGCGGGCGCCGCGCCCACCTTGGCCGTCTTCTCCGTGGCGGTCGTGCCGCGGGCGAAGGTGTCCTGGGTGTTCGGCCGGACCGGCACCGCCGTGTTGGAGCGCTCGGCGGTCGGCGACTCAGCGCTGTTGGAGACCGGACGGCGGGAGGAGACGGGGGGATTGCGCACGAGCATGGAGGACCCGGGGGAAAGCTTCTCTTGGTTTGTCGCACTCTGTAGGGTGGAAGTTGCGTGAATGGGATTAACGCACCGCATTGTGAGAAGGAGAGCTTGTGGGCACGGACCTGTATCGCGACGGACTGGCGCGGCTGGAGGCGGGGGATGGGAACGAGGCGAAGCGGCTGCTGGAGGCCGCGCTGCATGAAGCCCCGGGGGACGCGGGGGTGATGCACGCGCTGTCACGGGCGCTGGACCTGGCGGGGGAGCGCGCGAGGGCCGTGGAGTTGCTGGAGCTGGTCCACGCGAAGGCCCCATCGGAGCCGGGCCCGGCGTGTGACCTGGCGATTGCGCTGTTGGAGAAAGGGGAGGACGCGCGCGCGGCGCAGGTGCTGGGGCCGGTGCTGGAGGCCCACCCCGACCACCCCCGGGCGAACCTGGACCTGGCGCTGGCGCTGGCGAAGACGGAGCCGGACCGGTCAAGGCTTCATGCCCAGCGCGCGGGCCGGAGCTCCAACGCGGACGAGCGCGAGCAGGCGGCGGCGCTGGAGCGGGTGCTGTCCGGACAGGCGCCCTGAGCCACGAGCGTCACATCTCCCGGACGCACGCCTCGATGTTGTTGCCGTCCGGGTCCAGCAGGAAGGCCGCGTAGTACTTGTAGGCGCCGACGCGCGGACCGGGCGCGCCATTGTCCCGGCCGCCCGCGGCCAGTCCGCGCTGATGGAACGCGTCCACCTCCGCGCGGTCCGTGGTGGAGAACGCCATGTGGAGGGGACTACGCCCAGGGCCGTGCTGGTCCGTCCAGGTCTCCGGTCGAAGCGTGCCCACCCATAGGAAGGGGGACTTCGGGTCGGTGCCGAACAGCGCGAAGCCGTCGCCGCGTTCCGTGAGTTTGAGCCCCAGCGGAGCGAGGCACGCCTCGTAGAAGCGCACGCACTTCTCCAGGTCCTTGGTCACGAATCCGAAGTGGTCGAGCTTGAGCATGCGGTCACGATGGGAACGGGCGCGACTTCGTGACAAGTGACCGCCCGGCGGTCCCCGCGCTCGCTCTCCCGCCTGCCTTCGAGCGGGCGGAAAGCGCACGACGGGCGGCCTCCCGAGGGAAGCCGCCCGCCGCGTGAGGTGCCGCGCGAAGCCGGTGCTACGGCGTCGTGTAGTTGATGGTCAGGTTGTACGTCGCCGCCTGGTTGCTGGCGCCGCGCACCATGACGTGGGCCGCTGTCTGCCCGGCGGGCACGGTGAGCGTGCACGTCTCGGCGGCCCCCGACAGGTTGGGGCGGCAGTCATAGGCGCTGGTGGTGGGCTGCGAGCCGAAGCGGACGTACAGGTTGGGGTTGCGCGTGCCCGTCATCACCACGCTGAACGTCGTGCCCGGCACCACGGTGTAGGGGCCGTAGCGCACGTTCGTGTTGCGCGTCACCGAGCCCGACTCCGTCTCCGTGGTGGGCGTGCCGGGTCCGCCATCGCCCGAATACGTGCCCGTCAGCGTCAGTCCGGAGTAGGCCGCGTAGGCGTTGACCATGACGTACCAGGTGCCGGCCTGCGGGTTGTTGATGGTGCACGTCTCCGCGTTGCCGCCGGTGTACGGGCGGCAGTCGTAGGTGCCGGAGTTCGGCGCGGCGCCGAAGCGCACGTACAGGTCCGCGTCACCCGTGCCACCGCTGGTGGTGACGACCAGCGAGGCGCGGCCCGCGGGGACCTCCAGCGTGTAGTACTTCTTGTTGCCGGAGCTGCCGGACAGGCCCGTCACCGGCACGCCGTTGCTCAGCGGCGACGTCACCGGGGGCGGAGGCGGCACACCGACGGCCACCCATGCATCCGTCACGGCCTGGACGGTCGCGGCGTTGTAGCCCAGCTCCTGCGCGGCCTGGACGGTGTACGCCTTGGCCTGCTCGAACGTGGTGCTCGGGGTGAAGAGGTCCGTGTTGGCCTTGTAGAAGATGCGGCCGGCCGCTTCCGGGCCAATCGCGGCGACGGTGTTGGTCGTCTTGCCACGCGGGTGCGTGCCACCCTTGGAGAGCAGGGCGAAGACGAGGTTGCTGATGCCGGAGCTGTAGTGCACGTCCACGCCGGACGAGTAGTCGCCGTAGAAGTCCAGCGAGTCGCCATCCTTGGCCGGGTCGTCCATGTAGCGCAGGGCGTCGTTGGCGGTGCCCGGGGTCCAGATGTCCTCGCCCACCATGAACACGTCCGCGTCCGTGGCCCAGTTGCGCGTCCAGCTCTCGCACACGCCGGAGAAGATGTCGGACATGGACTCGTTGAGGCCGCCGGACTCACCCGAGTAGATGAGGTCCGACTCGGTGTCCGTCACCGCGTGGGTCAGCTCGTGGACGGTGACGTCCAGGTCCTTGCCCAGCTCGATGGAGTTCACGCCGTCGCCGTCGCCGTACACCATCTGGGTGCCGTCCCAGTACGCGTTCACGTAGTTGCTGCCGTAGTGGACGGTGCTGATGAGTGCGGCGCCCGCGTTGTCATACGAGTCGCGGCCGAACAGCGTCTGGTAGCAGTTGTATGTGACGCCGAGCTGGTCGTAGTTCATGTCCACGTGGGCATCGCCCGTGGCCGCCTGTCCCTCGCTGCGGCGGAGGGTGCCCGGCGTGGTGCTGCCATTGTTGGCGCTGTGCACCCGGCGGTTGAGCGCCTCGTGGATCTGCGGATGCGTGGCCACAACGCCGCCGCGCTGCGCGTCGACATAGACCAGGTCATCGGCCTTGAAGCCGTCGCGGGTGCCTACCAGGCGCACCTGCCACGCCAGCCGGAGCTCCTCGGTGCCCTCGGGACGCAGGTACACCAGCGTCGGAGCGCCCTCGGCCTTCGCGCCGTCGACGGACGTTCCGGCGAGCGCGGACGTGCGAGCGGCCTCCGAGGCCACCGTCGCCCGAGCGGAAGGCGCCGAGCCACCGCGCGCCGAGCCGTTGGCCGCGTAGATGAGGCCCTCCGGGTCCGCGTGGAGGACCAGCTCGCTGCCCACCACGGGCAGGCCCTGCTCGAGCTGCCGGAAGCGCAGGTGCTTGCGGCCCTGCGCGTCCACCGTGGCGCGGCGGAACACCAGGTCGTCGTTGCGCAGGCGGAAGGCGGAGGCGATCTCCGCCAGGGCCTCGCGCGCCTCCTCGCCGGAGTCGGAGCGAGCGCGCTGCGCGGACACTCCGCCAGCCTCGGTCAGCCGACCCAGCTCACCGCGAATGAGGAACGGGACACCTTCCTGCTGTCCGACCACCTCTGCTCCAGGCAGTCGCGCCAACGCGGCCTGGACATCCGCGTCCTTGGCCTCCCCGTTGGGTGCTTCTCCTTCTGGCTGCACCGCACCGCAAGCCATGAGACCGGCGCCAACCCACGCCGCGCAGAACGTCCTCCAGACATTGCCTCTCAAGAGCACGACCTTTCTGTAGAAGGGGCTCTTTCATTGCACGTGGCTTATTCGTGTTTCAAGTGATTTTGATATATAAGATGGTTTTCCTGTTTCGGGGTGGTTTTACACGCAGGCCCGCTCAGGTGTGCCCATTCGTGGGCAAGGGTATGTCGCCGCCACCCCTTCACACGTCAACGAGAGACAATCATGTCCACGCTGTCTTTCCCTGTCGCGGGGCTTCGTCCCCTGGCGCTCCTGCTGGCTCTGGGGCTCATCGTCGGTACGACTCCAGCCCTCGCGAGGGGGCGGTACTACAACCACTCCGGCGGTATCGAGACGAGTCACCCCGCGTGGATGAGCTGGGTCCCCAGCTCGACGGGCCTGGGCGCCCTGTCCATGCCTGGGACTCACGACACCATGGCCTATCAATCTTATGGTGGAGATCTGACACAGACCCAGTCGTTGGGATTGCGCCAGCAGCTCGACGCGGGGATCCGCGCGCTGGACATCCGTTGTCGGCACATCGGTGACCGTTTCACCATCCACCACGGCGTCGTCTACCTGCACGTCAACTTCGACGATGTCCTCCAGACGACCATCCAGTTCCTCAATGCGCACCCCACCGAGACGGTGGTGATGCGCGTGAAGCGGGAACACACGGAGGAGAGCAATACGCGTGGTTTCGCGCAGACCTTCGAGTGGTATCGCGACCAGCCCGCCTACAGCCCCTATCTCTGGCGGGGCTCTCATGTGCCCACGCTGGGAGAGGTCCGCGGGAAGATTGTGATTGTGGACGATTTCGCCGGAGGGACTTACGGCATCCCCTGGGGCGCGGTGAATCTCCAGGATGACTGGACGGTGTCCCAGCTCGCGGACATCGACGACAAGTGGAACAAGGTCCGGGCGCACCTGGACAGGACCCAGGGCGGCTCACCGTCCACCCTGTTCATCAACTTCCTGAGTGGTTCTTCCGCCATGGCTTATCCCTTACATGTGGCGGGAGGAATCAACATCCTGGGTATCAATTACCGGGGCGTGAATGACTACGCCATCGACCACCTGGTGGGCGGGTGGGCGCAGCGCGCGGGCATCATGATGATGGATTTCCCGGGGGCGGGATTGATTGACGCCATCCTGGCCCTCAACTTCCGGCTGCTGCCGTCCTCCAGTGGGTTGCCGACGGACTTCAGCGCCATCTTCAGGAATACGGCGTACACGCTCGGTGGCGACGCGGAGGCGCGCTGGTATGGGATGCAGGCGTTTCTCCAGAATGCGGCGCCCGGGCGCAACTGGCATGTGATGGCGCTCAAGAAGGAGTGGGGGGCGTGGATGCACCACGAGGGCGCCTTCTATCAATCCGATTCGATGGATGACTTCACGCACCTCGCCTTTCCAACGCGGACGGTGACCAGCGTGGTGGGGCCGGGGTATCTGGCCAGCTATGTGAACGGGCAGCTCGGGAGCCTGTCTGGAGGCTCGGGAGACAGGTCCTCCCAGCTCCATTCACGGCTGAGCGCGCGCTTCCCGTTCCAGCTCTGGTCCGTGGTGGTGAAGCGCGCTCCGGGAGGGCTCGGCAACTGGGCGTATTCGGATTTCGGGCGCGGCTACAAGACGTCGTCGGGCGACTACACGTATGCGGTCCAGGGCTACTCGGCCTACGACGGGGTGTATCTGCACGAGCACATCCAGCAGGAGGGCAACGTCGTCCGGCTGACGTCGAACGTCGGCTTCCTGGGGGACGTCGGCTTCGATGATTCGCTGAGCTCCGTCACGGTGCTGGGGCCCTATCAGGCGACGCTGTGCGAGCACCCGAACCAGACGGGCCGGTGTTTCACCACGTCCTCGAGTATTCGCGAGGTCAACGCGGTGCCGGGTGGGCCGTGGAATGACCAGATTTCGTCGGCCTCTGTCAGCCGGACGGGACTGCACTGAGGCTTCGGGCGGTGCCCGCGGGGTTGAATGTTCCTCGTCCCGCGGGCCCGTCCTGTCTGCCTCGCGGGGCGAGGTGCTGTCACACGTTGGATGGCGGGGCGCCTCGTTGAACATGCTTTGCCGGGAAGTCGGCAGTGTCGTGCCGGCTCCGCGCGACATTTGAAACAAGCGTGCCTTGCTTGGCCTGGGGGGCGTCATGGCCAGCGATGTGGTGAGTTCGACGAGGGGTATCGGGAGCGAACCCGGAGCGACGCGGTGCTTGAGGAATCGGCGCGGCGCGGTGGAACTCGAGCTGCGCAATCACCTGACGGACCTGCGGCTCATCGGGCTCGGCGTGGTTCGGGTGGATGGGAAGGAAGTTCCGCTCGAGCAGGTCGTGTTGATGTCGGACGAGGGCCCCGTGTGGCGTGGCGAGCGGCTGTCGCGGGAATGCCCGGTTGCCTTCGAGCAGCGAAGGACGCTGTGCCTGCGCGCCGAGATTCCGCCGCTCGGGGAGGGGGAGCACCGGGTGGAGGTGGAGCTGGAGTGTGGACTTCACGGCCCCGTGAGTCTGCATGTGACGGAGGCCATCGAGGAGGGACACCCGGAGCCTGACAGTCGCATCCCGCGCAGTCCGGAGGATGACTACACGGAGGACATCGTCCGCTGCCGGCGGGACTACGCGGAGGCGTGGACGGGGGCTCGGCTGGAGCATGTGGCGAGCCACTCGTTCGACGCCGGCCATGCGAGGAACTCGTGCGAGCACTTCACGGGTGTGGCCCAGGTTCCGCTGGGCATCGCCGGGCCCCTCACCATCCTGGGGGAGAATGCGCATGGCGCGTACCTCATCCCCCTGGCCACGACAGAGGGGGCGATGGTGGCGAGCTACAACCGCGGCATCAAGGTCCTCAACGAAGCCGGAGGGGCTGTCTGCACGGTGCTGGACGACGCCATGCAACGCTCGCCGGTCTTCGTGTTCGAGAGCGCGAAGGCCGGGCGAGAATTCACGACCTGGGTGAGGACGAATCAGGCGGCCATCGCCGAGCAGGCGGAGTCGACGAGCCGTGTGGCGACGCTCCAGGACATCGAGGCCTATCAGGTGAGCCGGATGGTCTTCCTGCGCTTCAACTTCACGACGGGAGATGCGGCGGGACAGAACATGGTGGGCAAGGCCGTGTTCGCCGCGCTCCTGTGGATTCGGGAGCAGTATCCGGCCATCCGCGCCAGCTTCCTGGATGGCAACATCTCCACGGACAAGAAATCGTCCCAGCTCAACATCCTGCGGACCCGAGGCAAGCGCGTGGTGGCGGAGGTGGTCATCGGCAAGGAGTTGCTCCTGTCACGGATGCGCACACACGTGCGCCAGTTGGTGCAGGTGCAGCGCATCACCACGGAAGGGTCGAATCTGGCGGGCTCACACAACAACGGCTCTCAGTCCGCCAATGCACTCGCGGCGCTGTTCATCGCGACGGGCCAGGACGTGGGGGCCCTGGCGGAGTCCGCCGCCGGGCGCCTGTACATGGAGGAGACTTCGGACGGGGACCTCTATGCGTCCATCACCTTGCCCGCGCTCGTGCTGGCCACGCACGGTGGAGGCACGGGCCTGCCGACGCAGCGGGAGTGCCTGGAGATGATGGACTGCTACGGACGCGGCAAGGTGCGCCGGCTGGCGGAGATTGTCGCGGGAGTCGTCCTCGCGGGAGAGCTGTCGCTCGCGTGTGCCCTGTCATCCACGCTGGGCTCGGAGGAGTGGGTTGCCAGCCACGAGCACCTGGGGCGCAATCGCTAGCGAGCCAGGTCAGAAGCTCATCGCTTCGAGTGCTGCCACCATCTTCCCGACGTCGTACCCGTAGAAGCCCGCCGAGTTGAGGGTGTTGATCTCCCCGACGTAGGGCTTCTGCTCGTGGACGAAGACGTCCAGCGCATAGGCCCGGTCCGGTCCCCAACGGTCCGCCATGCGCTGAGCGAAGGTCCATACGTCCGGCTCGACTTCCGGCGAGGAGAAGACCCGGTCCCCCAGCTTGTAGCGCGTGCCCGTGACGACGCGGCCGTCCACGACGACCATGCGGTACTCGCTCTGGATGTGCCGGAGCGCGCTGACGACCACCCACGTGTCCGAGGTGACCTGGGTGTTCTCGGGCTCCGCCAGGGCGCTCTCGCGCCAGTGCTCGAAGTCCTCCCATGAGGTCACCATGCCGGAGAACGACTTGTCGTCCAGGCACGGTCGGATGAAGAACGGCTTCGCCCGCACGGGCACCTCGGCGAATCGGCACACGTGCGCGTCGGCATTCAACAGGTGCTCGCCCAGGTGCTCGCGCCACACGCGAAAGTCGAACCGCTCGTTGAGGAACGCGCCCGGCGACCATCCCCGGGCCTTCGCGTAGCGCGCCAGGCTGAGCGACCCCATGACGACGACGGGCCCCGTCACGTCAACGGTGGGCTCCACGCCCCCATCGAAGGGAATCACCTTCACCAGGGTGTGGGGAATGCCTCCGCGCTCCAGAGCCTGCACCAGGTCGTGGAAGCCGCGCTCGTTGAACAGGTTGCTCTGGACGACCCAGTGCATGTGGCTCCCTCCGTGCGAAGCAGTGGGCCGGGGACGCTCGGCCCGGGGTGGGGCTGACGACCTGTGCCTTGGTGGAAAAGGGAAGGGCCCGGAGCGCCTGGGTCTCCCCAGTCCGTCCGGGCCCTCCGGGTGACCTGCATCCTTCGCTCAGGCGCGCAGGGCCACCACGGTGACGCCGTCACCACCCTCGTGGGCCTCACCCGGCCGGTACATCCGGATGTAGGGCGAGTTCGACAGGTAGTCGCGCAGCGCCTGCTTCAGCGCCCCCGTGCCGTGGCCGTGGACGATGAGCGCGGCTTCCTCGCCGCTGCGCATGCCCCGGTCCAGGAAGGACTCCACTTCCGCGAGCGCGTCATCCGCGCGCATACCGCGCACGTCGCACCGGAAGTTCGTTGCCTCCACTTGCGCCGCCGCCGCCGAGGCCGCCCGCTTCAGCGACGCCTCCTGCTTCTGCCGCTCCGGGAACTTCGCCTGCTGCGGCTTGCGCGTGCGAGAGCCCGACAGCTCCGACGTGGGCACCCGCATCTTCATCGCCCCACCGGCGGACACCACCGCGTGGCCCTCCGCCAGCTCCAGGATCTCCACATCCCGGCCCAGTCCGGAGTGGTGCACCCAGGCGCCCACCTTGAGATTCACCGGCCCCGGAGCCTCCACCTGGAACAGCTCCGCTTTCGCCGCCAGGGCGCGCTTCTGGGCATCCTCCGCCCGCTGCTGGAGCTGCATCCGCGCTTCCGACAGCGCCTTCTCGTTCTGCTCGGAGCGCAGCTTCGCCAGCAGCTCTCTCACTTCCGAGGCCGCGTGCTCGCTGGCCGCATGCACGTCCTCGTTGAACTGCATCATCTTCGCGCGGCGCTCCCGCTCGAAGGTCTGCTTCTGCTTCTCCAACTCGGTGCGCAGCGCCTCGGCTTCCTTCGCCGCGACGCGCGCCCGCTCCAGCTCCTCGGACAGCTTGCGCCGCTCGTCCTCGGCCGCCGCCAGTGCCTGGGAGAGGGGACCGCCCGCGTTCAGCGTCAGAGAACGCGCGCGCTCGCATACCCGCTGGGGCAGGCCCACCCGGACCGCCATGTCGATGGCGGAGGACTGGCCCGCCGCGCCCATCTGGAGCCGATACGTTGGCGCCATCCGCTTCGAGTCGAAGCCCACCCGTGCATTCAAGAAGCGCGGGTCCATGTGCGCCAGCGCCTTGAGCTCCTCCAGGTGCGTGGTGACGAGCGCCACTGCGCCCTTGGCCAGCATCTCCTCGAGCACCGCGATGGCGATGGCCGCGCCCTCGCGCGGGTCCGTATCCGCGGCGATTTCGTCGATCATCACCAGCGAGCCCTCGCCCACCTCCGCGATGATGTCGCGCAGCATCACCACGTGCGCGCTGAACGTGGACAGGCCCTGCGTCAGGTCCTGTGAGTCGCCCACCGTGGAGTGCACGGAGCGATACAGGGGCATCCGCGAGCCTTCCGCCACCGGAATGGGCAGGCCCGCGCGCAGCATCAGCGCGCACAGCCCCACGCCAGTCAGCGTCACCGTCTTGCCGCCAGCGTTGGGGCCGGACACGACGAGCGCCTTCGCGCCACCATTGAGCGTCACGTCGTTGGCGATGACCTCCGTGCCCTTGAGCACCAGGCGCGGGTGGCGCAGCAACTGCAACTGAAGGTCCGATACTCCGACGAACTCCGGCGTGCTCGCGTCCAGGTCCGCGGAGAGGATGGCCACCGCCTCCGCCTCGTCCAGCTCCGCGACCGCGTCCAGACCTTCCAGGATGCGGTCCGACTCCCGGCCGAGCTGCTGGCTCAGCTCCTGGAGCACCCGCCGCTCCTCTTCCAGCACCACCGACTGGGCAATGGCCAGGTCGTTGCCCAGGCCCACCATCGCCTGCGGCTCCATGAAGAGCGTCTGGCCCGTCTGGCTCGCGTTGTGGACGATGCCGTCCACTTCCGAGCGGTAGTTCGACACCACCGGCACCACGTACCGGCCGTTGCGCAGGGTGTAGTAGTTCTCGCGCAGCTTGGAGAGGAAGCCCTCGTCGTGGAGCATCTCGTCCAGCCGCGTCTTGATGCGCCGGTGGAGGCCCCGGGCCCTGTCCCTGGCCTCGCGCAGCTCCGGGCTGGCGCGGTCGGAAATCTCACCGTCCGGCTCGAAGCACTGGTCGATGCGCCGGGCCAGTGACTCCAGCATGGGCAGCCGGCGCGCCAGCTCCATCAGCCGGGGCACCCGCTCCTTGCGTTCTTCTACCGCCTCACGGGTGCGGACGAAGGCGAACAGGAGCTGCGCCGAGTCGATGAGCTGACGGGGCTCCAGGATGCCGCCCTTGGCCGCATGGCCCACGGGGATTCGCAGGTCCACCACGCCGCCAAGCGGCAGGGAGAACTGTTCCCGGGACAGGGAGCGCGCCTCGCCCACCAGGGCCAGCGCCTCCGAGACCTGCTCGGCCGAGTCGAGGAACGGCCGGGCGAGCACTCGCTCCCTGCCTGGCTCCGTCCGACACCGCTGCGTCAGCGCGCGAAGTACTTCCGCGAATCCGAGGTCTTCCAGCGTCTTTTGGGATATCTGCACGGTCATGGGTTTCATGCGCAGCCGTCCGGCCGTCAAGAGGATCTATTGAGGAGCCCCGCTCGGCTCTGCTATCTGCCGCGCATGCACTGGGTCTTCCTGGTGGCTTGCCTGGCGGGCGCCTCTGACGCCGCGGAGCCATCCACCCTGACGGTGGCGCAGTCCCGACCCGTGGCCCCGGCTTCACCACCCATGTCCTTGACGGACGCGCTCGCGCTGGAGTCGGGCGGGGATGACACCGGCGCACTCCAGGCCGTGGAGGCCCTGGTCCTCTCCAAACCCCAGTGGGAGCTGCCCCGCCTGGAGGCCGCGCGACTGTTGCTGAAGGTGGGCGGCTCGCTGGAGCAGGCCGAGGCCCACCTGGAAGTCGCCACGCGCATCGCTCCCACCAACCCCCGGGGTTGGTACCTGCGGGGGCTGCTCTGGGAGGAGCGGGGCAACTCCCTCCAGGCCACCCGGGCCTATGAGACGGCCGTGCAGCACCGGGCGTCGTACGAGGAGGCTCGCTTCCGGCTCGGGGGCCTGTGGGTCTCCCTGGGGGACCTGCTCAAGGCGGAGCTCCACTACCGCTACCTGGCCCGTTCGAAGCCGGAGTGGGTGCAGGTGCGCCTCCAACTGGCGGACGTGCTGGAGAAGCAGGAGCGGCTTCTGGATGCCGAGACGGAGCTGCTGGCGGCGCGGAGCGTCCAGCCGGACAGCCCGCTGGTGCTCCGCAAGCTGGCCGACTTCTACGAGCGGACGGAGCGGCCCCAGCTCGCGGCGAAGGTGCGCAAGTCCATGGAGCCGCAAGAGAAGAAGCGCATGCGAGCGCTCAAGCCGTCGCGTCGCTGACGAATGACGTCGCGGTGCGTCGCGGCGATTGCGCCCCGGATCGTGGCGCATAGACTGCGCGCGCTTTGAAGACCGCCAACCTCGCCATTGTCTTCACCGACATCAAGGGCTTCACCGAGCGGACCAGTCGGCAGTCGCTGGAGCAGAACCAGCGCCTGCTGCGGGTCCACGGTGCCCTGCTGTCGCCGCTCATCAAGGCGTTTGACGGCCGCATCATCAAGTCCATCGGTGATGCGCTCCTGCTGACGTTCGAGTCACCCACCCAGGCGGTGCTCAGTGGCGTCGCCATCCAAGACCGGCTGTGGCACCACAACCGGGGGGTGCCCGAGTCGGAGCAGCTCCATGTCCGCTTCGCCATCAACGTGGGCGAGGTGCGGCTGGACGGCAACGACGTCTTCGGGGAGCCGGTGAACATCGCCGCGCGCGTGGAGGGGCTGGCCGAGGCGGGCGAGGTGTACTTCACCGAGGCCGTCTACCTGGCGATGAACAAGGCGGAGATTCCCTCGCGGGAGGTGGGCGCCTTCGAGCTCAAGGGCATCCCTGGGAAGATTCGAGTCTTCCAGGTGCCGCGCGCGCCGTACCGCGTGGAGGCGCCCTCCGCGGGCGCCATCGCCGAGGCGCCGGGCACGGAGTCGATGCCGCCCTACGGAAACCTGGGCCTGTCGCGTGTGCCGGAGTCGTCGCTGGAGGGCGGCGCGGTGGATGTGGCGCTGCTGGGACAGCGGGCGGCGGAGCTGGGACAGCGGGCCGCGGCGGGCGCGGTGGTGCTGGGGCGTCAGGCGTCACATGCCGGCAGGTCGCTCTTCGCGCGGATGCGGGACGGGGTGCCTCCGGGCGGAGCGGGAGCGGTGCTGCGGGTGCTGGGCGCGCACCGTCGCACGCTGCTGATCGCCGGAGCGCTGGCGGTGGTGTTGGGGGTGGGCGTGGTGGCCTTCAGCGGCAGCCCGGCGACGCGGGCCATCTCCGAGGTGGAGCGCGCGCCCAAGAGCGAGCGTGAGGCGTTGGCGAAGGAAGCGCGGAAGATCATCGGCGAGGAGAAGGACCAGGGCCGTCGCCTCTACCTCCAGGGCCAGCTGGACGAAGCGATGGAGAACCCCCGACGCTCGCTGGACGACTACGCGCGCGCCGTGAGGGTTGGCAATGGTGACGCCGAGAAACGCGTCATCCAGATGCTGTCGCATCCCATGTGCAGCGTGCGCGCGGCGGCGGCGGACGCGGTGCGCTCTCTCAAGCTGCAGAGCGCGCTGGGCGAGCTGGAGGACCTGGCGGAGGATGGAGGGCCGGACGACGGCTCGGGCGGCTTCCTCGGCGTGGGGAAGTGCGACTCGAAGGTGGCCGCGCAGAACGCGCTCAAGAGCTTCAAGGACTGAGGACCGGCCCGCGAGGCCCGTTGCGAGGAAGGAAGCGCCGTGACGAAGGTGAAGACGGGACTGGACGTGTGGGTGGAGCAGGGCTTCTCCGCGCTGAAGGGCAAGCGCGTGGGGGCCATCGTCAACCCCACCAGTGTGGACTCGCGCTTCCGCCACCTGGCGGACCTGCTGGCCCAGGCGCCGGGCGTGACGCTGGGCGCGCTGTTCGGCCCGGAGCACGGCGTGCGCGGCGAGGCGCAGTACATGGTGGCCGTGGGCGAGGAGAAGGACCGCCGTACCGGCGTACCCGTCCACAGCCTCTATGGCTCCACGTTCGAGTCGCTGTCCCCGCGTGTCGAGTGGCTCAAGGGCCTGGACGCGCTCGTCTTCGACATCCAGGACGTGGGCAGCCGCTACTACACCTACGTCTACACCATGGCGCTGGCCATGAAGGTGGCCGCGAAGGCGGGTGTGCCCTTCTATGTGCTGGACCGGCCCAATCCCCTCAATGGCCAGGCGATGGAAGGCAACCTGGTGGGGGAGGGGTTTCGTTCCTTCGTGGGCCTGTACGCGCTGCCCAACCGCCACGGGATGACGGCGGGGGAGCTGGCCCGGCTGTTCAACGCGCAGGAGGGCTTCGGTTGCGCGCTGACGGTGGTGCCCTGCGAGGGCTGGCGCCGCGAGCACTTCTGGTCAGACACGAACCTGCCGTTCATCTCCCCGTCGCCCAACATGCCCACGCCGGACACGGCGCTGGTGTATCCGGGCATGTGCCTGGGGGAGGGGACCAACGTGTCCGAGGGGCGCGGGACGTGCCGCCCCTTCGAGCAGTTCGGCGCGCCCTGGGTGGACACGGACGCGCTGCTGGCGCGACTGGCGAAGGAGGACCTTCCGGGCGTGGCCTTCCGCGCCGTGGGCTTCACCCCGACGTTCGACAAGTACCGGGGCGAGTCCTGCAACGGGGCCTTCATCCATGTCACGGACCGGCGGACCTTCCAGTCGCTGCGCACCGGGGTCGCCATCTTCCAGGCCCTGCACGACATTGGCCCGGGGAAGTTCGACTGGCGGGCGGACGCGTACGAGTTCGTCGAGGACGTGCCGGCGTTCGACCTGCTGTGCGGGACGGACCAGGTGCGCCGGGGAATCGAGGCTGGGTGGAGCCTGGAGCGGCTGATGGAGGGATTCTCCACCCAGACCGAGCGCTTCGCCGGACAAAGGGAGCCCTACCTGCTGTACGCTTGAGCGTGGGACTTTCCACGTGATTGGTGTCTTCTCCGACAGCCACGGCGACCTGCAAGCCTTCGACGCGGCCTATGAGCTGCTGCGCTCCCTGGGCGCGCGCCGTTTCCTCTTCACGGGCGCGCGCTACACGGACCTGGACGAGTGGCTGCTCTGGCGGCGGCAGAAGAGCCGGGGCGGCCGGGAGTACTCGGACTCGGACTTCCTGGCGGACGTGAGCCAGTGGCTCGGCAGCCAGGACTCGTTGCCTCGGACGCCCGCGCGCGGTGCGGCACCCGCGGATGTGGCCTCCGAGGAGAACCGGCGACTGGTCATGGAGCGCTTCGTGCGCGTTCCAGAGCGCGAATCGCTCCAGTATCGAGACCCCACCATCAACAACAAGGCGATGGACCTGCTGGGCGATACGCTGTGCTGCGTGGTGCACGACAAGAACGACCTGACGCGCGAGGACCTGCTGAACGCGATGGTCTTCATCCACGGCAAGGACCCGGAGCCGAAAGTCGTCCAGATTGGCCCGCGCTACTTCCTGACGCCGGGACGCCTGGTGGGCGCCGCGGAGCAGACGTGCGCGCTGCTGGAGAAGGCGGACCGCGACTTGCGCTTCTCCGCGTACCGGCTGGACGGGCACGTGGTGTTTGAGCCGCGGGTGCTGGCCCTGGACAAGAAGTCCCCGAAGCTGACCTTGAAGTGACGTGAGGCCCTGACGTGCAGGTCGCGCTCCTTGGAGGCTCGTTCAACCCGCCGCACGTGGGGCATCTGATGGCGGCCTCGTACGTGCACGCGACGCAGGGCGTGGACGAGGTGTGGTTGATGCCGTCCGCGCAACACCCGTTCGGCAAGCAGATGGAGGCGTTCGAGCACCGCGTCGCCATGTGTGACGCCATGTGCCGCGAGACGTCGGGCTGGCTGAAGACGACGCGCATCGAGAGCGAGCCTGGGTTGACGGGCCGCACGGTGGACACGCTCGCGTTGCTGGTGGAGCGCCACCCGAGCGTGCGCTGGTCCCTCATCATCGGCAGCGACATCCTGCGGGATTTGCCTCACTGGAAGGACTTCCACCGCATCCAGGAGATGTCGCGGGTCCTCGTGCTGTACCGCGCGGGCTACCCGGCGCCGGACACGGTGGGACCGCCCCTGGCCGAGGTGTCCTCCACCGTGATTCGCGAGCTGCTGGCGCGGGGCACGGAGCCCTCGGACCTGGTGCCGTCCGGGGTGCTGGCGCATGCCCGCGCCGCCGGGCTGTATGGACTGAGGCGCGGGAAGTAGCAGGGCCTAGAGGCCGATTCCCACCAGGTGCAGGTCTCCCAGCCCATCGTCGTAGCGACGGGCGAACTGGTAGAAGAGGGAGAAGGGCACGGCCTGCCCCATGGTGAATTGGATGGACATGGCCGCGCCAAACGCGCCGTGATTGTCCCGGTTGTCCGTCCGCGCCAGCGTCGCGAAGACGTCCATCTCGAAGTTGCGCACGAAGAGCGACGGCAGCAGCCACAGCGTGGACGCCCAACCGTGGTCGACGATGATGCGATACCGGTACGTCGCGCCGCCAATCAGCGCGTTCCTGGCGCGAATCGTGATGTCCTCGTAGCCGCGCACGTACTCGCTGAACGCGATGCCCGGCTGGAGCTGGAGGGGGAGGCGACTCGTCTCCGTCGAGCGCCGGCTGCTGTACCAGGTCTGGCCGGCGCTGAAGCCACCGACTTCGAGCAGCCCTTCGGGTGCACCCGGCAGGTAGCGCCCCACAGCGCTGAGCTGGAGGTTGTCCTTCCCGCCGAAGAATCCGCCGAAGAAGCCGTCCAGGCCCAGGCGGACGTCGCCCACCGTCGAGTCCAGCGCGAACGCTCCGGGATAGACGGCGCCGCTCACGGAGATTCCCAGTCCACGCTGGAGACCACCATAGGACGTGGCGTCACCCGCGAAGTACGACATGGAGACCTCGGGTCCAATCAGCCGCGTGACGAGCCGAGGGAACTGGCCGACGGCGTCGTACTCACGATGCAGCGCCAGCACGCCAATCGTCACCGGTGTCGTCCAGAACGTGCGGGACGCGTACGCCAGGGCCTGGAGGTCGGTGCGCTCGTTCTCGCGCACGCGCGCGACGGAGGCCTGCAAGTACCAGGGGGCGAGCTGCGCGTTGCCGTATGCGAGCGACACGTTGGGCTCTTCGTCCTGCGTGCTGTACGAGAAGTTCAGCGCGTACGCGTGGAAGCCGAGCCGGTCCTGGCCCGCGAGCGACAACCCACCGCTGAACAACAAGTCGTCCGAGTCGTCGCTCTCCCTCGCGACCCACAGGTAGGGGAGGCGGAACTCGGGGATGAGGAAGCCCTCCAGCGTCGAGTAGGGCTCATCGGTGAGGACCGTCACGGGCTTGCCTGGGTCGGGTGGCGGCGCGCCGACAGGCGCTTCGAGATTGCCCGTGGTGGATGCGATGGGCTCCACCGGAAGGGCTCCCGCGAGCGGCGGAGCCACTGGAGCGGGTTCCACTGGCGTGTCCGTGGAACCTGGAGGGAAGGGCGTGAAACCTCCAGGGGGCGGCTCGGACGTCGCGGGTCCCTGCGCCTGGGCAGGTGACGAGGTCCCCGCGTCCCGGGTGCTTGCGAGCGTGTCGGGCGATGCTCCCGCATCCGGTCCACCCGAGGCACTGGTTCCAGGGCGAGCCGCGAGCGTTCCTGCATCTGGCGTGCTGGGAGTGGCCGTGAGCGTGTCGCGCGATGCTCCCGCGTCGGGGCTTTCGGAAGAGGCCGCTCCAGGAAAGGCCGCGAGTGCTTCGGGCGACATCCCCGCGTTCTGTCCGCCGGGAGGCGCCGTGCTGGGGAAGGTCGAAAGCTCCTCGGGCGCGGGCGGCGGAGGCGTCTGCTCCGAGGGAGTCGTGACGGCGGGCGCCGAGGTGAGAGGCGGCGGGCTCATCGGCGACGTGTCCGCCAGGGGTGGCGGAGGTGTCCCGGTGCCGGAGCCAGCGGGCGCGTTCGCGGGAGGCACTCCCGGCTCGGCGCGCAGCGAAGGCGCTTCATCGGGAGACGACGTGGGCGCCTGCATGCCGGACGGCAACACCGCCGCGTTTACCCGCTCCGTCATCGCGGACACAGCGGCACGGTCGATGGTGAACGAGGCCCCATCCCTGTTCAGGAAGGCCACTTCACCGGTGCCCATGGGACTCACGTCCATCACCAGGAACGGTGCATCGGTGATTCGCGCCAGCTCCCGCGTGGAGACCGTCATCACATGCGCCTGGAGTCGTCCGGTGTCCTCGCGCAGGAACACGATGCGGTCCGCGTCCAGCCAGCGCGGCGAGTAGTTGAACAGTCCATCCCGCGTCAGCCAGCGCAGGCTTCCATCCGCCTCGCGCACGACCAGGTCCCAGCCCTGGTTCCCTTTCAGTGGGAACACCATCCGCGTCCCATCCGGGGACACGGCCGGTGGGCCCAGCGGAGCGCTCGCGTCGAAGTGGGTGAGCTGTTCCTGCTTGCCCGACTCCAGCTCCAACCGCCTCAGGTTCGCCGTGTCTCCTTCGACGCGGACATAGACATACGCCGCGCCATCTGGGGTGACGCTCCCGCCCATTCCCTTCACGTCATCCCAGACGCGCACCACCTCACCCGTGCGCGCGTCCACGCGCCACAGCTTCGCGTCGTATGCGCCCACCGCGTTCAGGTCCGCCATCACCAGGTAGAGCCACGCACCGTCCGCGCTGAAGGACATGCCGCTGACCAGCGTCGACGACCCCAGCACCCAGCGGCGGAAGGGCAGCAACTCCACCAACGGCCGCTCGAACCGCACATGTCCATCCGGCTCACGCACCGTCAATCGCGAGTACTGTTCCCGCCCCACGCTCACCAGGGCCGTCACGCCGGTAGACGGATGCGAGGCGAGGCGCGAGAAGTACCCCGCTTCGGGAATCCAGACGCGCTGCGACTGCGGCCGCTCCCGCACGATGAGCTGCTCACGCAGGTCCTTGGTGTACTCGGCGAACAGAGAGCCGATGTCCTTGCCATAGACACCCTTGAATCGCAGCGTCACGGCGATGGGTGGAATGACGGTGGTGCCCTGGTTGTCCACCAGCTTCCACAGCTTCGCCTCGCCGTACTTCGTGGCCAGGTACTCCACGAAGTGCATGCCCGTGAGGTAGTTGCCGCCGAACGGGTCCAATGCCCGGTTCTCGGGTGACAGGAACCCCGGGTCCATCCGCCCATCCCGGGCCTGCACCACCGAGTCGAACCAGCCCCGCCACACCGGACTGTGCGGACGCCCCGTGTCCTTGCCGAAGCGGCCCTCGTAGTACGTGGCCAGGCCTTCCAGGAACCACGACTCGGTGAAGGTGTTGGGTTGGAACAGGCCGCCAGTGAAGTCGTTGAGGAAGCCCCAGAGCCCGTTCGTCTGCTGGAGCTGCACGTAGTGCACGGCCTCGTGGCAGGCCACGTCGCCGATATCCACCTCGCCCAACCCGAAGAGGTGGAACAGCTCCAGCGTTACGTTCGCGGGCACCACCATCTGCTGCGGGATGCTCGCGTAGTCCGGCACCACGTACGCGTTGTTGAAGTCCGCGCTCGTCATGTAGACGAGGACTCGCGCTCGCGGCTCCTTGCGCCAGGTCTGCGCGCGCAACTGCTCCACGCAGCCCTCCAGCCGCGCCGCCATCCGCAGCGCGGGGCCTCGCAACTGCTCCGGGTAGTAGAGCTCCAGTGACGCGGTCGTCAGCTTGCGCATCGGGTCGCGCGCGAACGACGTCTGGATGTCTTGGGGAAAACGAGGTGTGACGAAAGCACACCCCCAGGATGTCAGCAGGAGACAGACGGCTACGGCATGCCAGCGCAGGCGCCAGCGGGAAGCAGGCATGCGGGCCATCCTACTGGCCACAAATCGTAGCCACGAACGCGTTTTTCACGGTAAGGGGAGGCCCACCGCTTCCCTTTCGATTTCGGATTCCTTCATGTCCCAACCGGAACCCCAGGCGCATCCTGTCCCCCAGCATGTCCACCAGGCGCAGCTCCAGGTCGCCGCGGCCCTCGAACAGGCCGAGGGCAAGCCGATCGACCTGGTCAAGGCGCCCTGGGCGGACGTGGAGAAGGCCGTCGCGAAGGTGCTGGGTGGCCCCTTCCAGGTGAACAAGCCCGAGCACCAGACGGTGGCCCTGGGTCTGGCTGGCGCGTTCGCCATGCGCCTCATCGTGGAGCACAACGCGTTCTGGTTCCCCAACCGCGACTCTCCGGAAGGCGCCACGCTGGGCTTTCCCGAGGCCATCATCATGCTGTCGCCCTTTGGCGCGGCGATGGACGCACTGGGTCAAAGCAAGCTGAGCCGGCTGGATGACCTGGCGGCGGACATCCGCCGCTCGCTGGGGCAGGCCCGCTTCGGCACCAACCCGGCCCAGGCCCTGGGCGGTCAGGCGCCGAAGCTGACGCCGGTGGACTACCAGCGCCTGTTCGACCCGGGCTTCCTCCAGTTCGTCGTCGTGGACCCGAAGAAGGCGACGACGACGCTGGAGACCAAGCCGGACGTGCTCGCCCGCGACGTGCGCAACGCGCTGGGTCGTGCGCAGGACCTTCCGGCGGAGGCTCGCCAGCAGTTCGAGGGGCAGATCGTCCAGTCCCTCCAGCGGTTGGATCCGACGAAGACGCTCATCGAGCAGGCCGAGCGCGCCCCGCGTCTGGCCGAGCTGATGGTCCACCTGTTCGCCACGGTGAATGGCACGGGCTCCGCGCCCGAGGACTTCTGGCACGACATCGTCCTGCCGCTGCTCTTCATCGGCGCGCCGACCTCCTTCCCGCCGCTGGATGACGAGGAGGTGGAGCTGTACCGCCAGGGCGCGGATGCGCTGCCCCTGTTCGTGGACGTGGTGCCGCACGCGCACCCCGCTCCGGACGAGGGTCTGCTGGGCGCGTTCGAGATGAGCGACATCGGTCTGCTGCACCCGGGCTTCGCTCGGGTGGGCGCGCTGCGACTCATCCGCATCGACCCCGCGCGCATCAAGCCGCTGCTGGCCAGCTTCGACGCGGCCAAGCTCGGCGGCACCATCAAGGCGTTCGGCGAGGCCGTGGCGAAGGCCGCTGGCAAGCCGGTCAACGACACGCCGCAGGGCAAGGAGATGCTCCAGGCCTCGCTCACGCTGCTGTCGGACCTGCAGCGCGGTGTGGCGTCGGGTCAGGGCGAGCTGTGCCTGCGCCGGCTCACCGAGGCGGAGGCCGCTTCCGAGCGGGCGCTCGGCTCCGTGCGCAAGGGCCTTCAGGGCTCGTTGATCATCACCTGAGCCGCTTCTCCAGCGCGGCGCGCGACTCGGGGCGAAGACGCTCCGAGGCCAGCTTCAAGGCGCGCCGCGACAGCAGTCGGTAGATGGGGGTGACGTCGTCGGGGAGCGCCGCGAGATGCGCGGCCACCACGCCCGCGTCACCCCGGACGATGGGGCCGGTGAGGCCTCCCGCGAGGCCCCGGGCTTCCACGCCGCGCAGGGCGGAGCGCATCAGGGGCAGCAGCGCCGGCAGGGCGTCCTTCGGTGGAATGCCCGCGGCACCGAGCGCCGCGACCGCCGCGTCCGCCAGGGCCACCATGAGTCCCGCGCTCATCACCGCACCCGCGTGGTAGGCGGCCCGGTGTCCCTCTGGCACTTCCATGGCGTTCAGTCCCACGTCGACGGCCATGCGACGGAGCACGTCTCTCAGCGTGCGTGAGCGGGTGCTGATGGAGGCGGTATGTCCCGCGAGGGAGTCGCGCGCGGAGGACACCGCGCAGAGTGGGTGGAACGAGCCCAGCGCGCGACCTCGTGGTGGGCCCAGCGCGCCCAGGGAGAGCGCGCCCGCGGTGTGCACGAGGGCGACGGAGCGGGGCAGGGTGGTGGCGAGTGTCTCCGCGACGTGGGGCACCTCCGCGTCCGGGACGCAGAGCAGGACGAGGCGCGCGCGCCTCAAGTCCTCGGGAGTCGCGGGCTTCAGGCCGAGGGCTTCGGTGCGAAGGCGTCCCTCATCGCTCCGCGAGTGCATGCGCACGGGCCAGCCCGAGGCGCTCAGCGCGAGGCCCAGCGCACCGCCCAGCCTCCCCGTGCCGACGATGACGAGGGACGGCCGCGTTTCGCGGCGAGGTGATGCGCGGACGGCACGTTTCCGAGAGGAGCCCGTGCCTGTCCCGGGAGCGGGTTTCCCCGTCCCCTTGCCGCCGCGCGTCCGTGAGACGCGGGGGCTCATCGCACCCGCTGGAACGCGAGCTGACCGGCGAGCAGCGCGACGCGCACCTTGTCGCCCGCGCCGAACTCACCCGAGAGGATGCGCTCGGCGAGCGGTCCTTCCACGAGCCGCTGCACCATCTGCCGCATGGGCCGCGCCCCGAGCTGCGGGTCGAAGCCGCCCGACTTCAACAGGTGGCCCACCACGTCCTGGCCCGCGACGTATTCGATGCCGCGCTCGGTGGACAGCCGCTTGCTGCTCTCCTCCAGCAACAGCGTGGCGATGCGCGCGACTTCTTCCTCCTCCAGCGGACGGAAGGGAAGCCGCTCGTCGATGCGATTCCACAGCTCCGGGGGCAGCGCCTTGCGCGCCGCGGACGCCGCCAGCTCCAGCGCGTTCGTCGTCGCCGAGCCCTCCGAGCCAAAGCCCAGCGGACGACCCGTGCGAGAGAAGGCCTCCGCGCCCAGGTTGGTCGTCATCACGATGACGGTGTTGGAGAAGTCGATGTGCCGACCCTTGCCGTCCGTCAGCCGTCCCTCTTCCAGCACCTGGAGCAACAGCATCTGCACTTCGCGGTGCGCCTTCTCGATTTCGTCCAGCACCACGATGGACGAAGGGCGCCGACGCACCGGCTCGGTGAGCTGGCCACCTTCGCCGAAGCCCACGTAGCCCGCGGGAGAGCCGATGAGGCGCGACACGCCATGCGCCTCCGACATCTCGCTCATGTCCAGCCGCACGAGCGCGTCGCGATTGCCGAACAGCACCTCCGCCAGCCCGCGCGCCATCTCCGTCTTGCCCACGCCCGTGGGGCCCAGGAAGAGGAAGCTGCCCATGGGCCGCCGCGAAGCGAAGCCCGCGTAGTTGCGGCGGATGACCCGCGCGATGCGCGCAATCGCCTCTTCATGCCCGATGACCCGCTCGCTCAGGTCCTGCTCCAGCCGCAGCAGGCGCGACGAGTCGTTCATCAACAGCCGCTCCTCCGGCACGCCCGCGAGCTTCGCCACCACCCGCGCCACGTCCGAGACCTCCACCACGTCCCGCCCCTCGCGGTGGCACCGGCTGCCCGCCAGGTCCACCACGGAGATGGCCTTGTCCGGCATGAACCGGTCCGTCACGTACCGACTGGCCAGCGACGCGGCGGCCTCCAGGGCCTCCGGCCGGTAGCGCAGCGCGTGGTGCTCCTCGTAGCGACCGATGATGCCGCGCAGGATTTCCACCGTGTCCGGCACCGACGGCTCGTGCACCACGACCGGCGTGAAGCGCCGCTCCAGCGCCGGGTCCGCGCTGATGAACTTGCGGTACTCGTCGTGCGTCGTGGCGCCGATGCAGGGGAACTCGCCCCGTGCCATGGCCGTCTTCAGTTCGTTGGCCGCGTCCTGCGGGCCATCACCCGTGGAGCCCGCGCCCACCAGCGTGTGAATCTCGTCGATGAAGACCATCACGCGGCCTTCCGCGCGGCGGACCTCTTCCTTCAGCGTGTTGAGCTTCTCGGAGAAGGAACCCCGCAGCTGCGTGCCCGCGACCAGCGAGGCCATGTCCAGTTCGACGACCACCTTCTCCGCCAGGCTCCCGCGCAGGCTCAACAGCCGCTGCGCCACGCCCTCCACCACCGCCGTCTTCCCCACGCCGGCTTCACCCAGCAAGCACGGGTTGTTGGTGCGGCGCTTGCCCAGGACGTCGATGACCTCTTCGATTTCCCGCGCGCGGCCCACCACTGGATCCAACCGACCCTCGCGGGCCAGCTGGCTCAGGTTGCGACCCAGCGACGTCAACATCGGAAACGCCTTGGGGTCCAACGCCAGCGACGTGCCTCGGGCCGCCGGAGCAGCGGGCGCGGGGCGCGACACCGGCGTGGCGGCGAGGGGCGTCGAAGCCGGCGGCGGCACCGCGCGGGCCACCGGGGCGGGCGCGGCGGGAGGAGGAGCGGCCTTGGGCGGGGGCGCTGCCTGGGCCTCGTCGTCGTCCACGTCGATGAGGTCCCTCGGAGAGAGGGCGGGAGTGGTGACGCGTGGCGG
>NZ_VIFM01000133.1 GCF_006636215.1 Myxococcus llanfairpwllgwyngyllgogerychwyrndrobwllllantysiliogogogochensis
CCGCCGGCGGTGCCGCTGCGCAAGGCCGTCGCCGCGCCCACCTATTCCAGCGCGGAGTTCGTGGGACTGGAGCGCCGCGCGGATGATCGCATCCACGCGGACGTGAAGGTGTCGATGCAGAACACCGGCATCTTCACGGACCACCGCATCATCAACCTCTCCTCCGGCGGCCTCTTCATCGCCACGGACAAGCCGCTGCGGCTGGGCACCCTGGTGGAGCTGACGTTGCGGTTCGATGACCCTTCGCGCGTGATGACGCTGCGAAGCTCCGTCATCTGGGAGAACTCGCTGGAGGACGGCAAGAACCCGCGAGGTTATGGGTTGCGGCTCAGCAGCCTCCGCAAGGAGGAGCGGGAGTTCATCCAGCAGTTCGTGAGCCGCAAGCCTCCGAAGAAGCCCTGAGCGGGTGAGCCCGCTCGGGGTGGCTTGCTACAGCAGCTGACCGAGGAACACGGCCCCGGTCATGACGAAAGCCGCCATCACCGCCATCACCGCCTTGAGCTCCAGGTCATCGCGGCCCATCACGTTCATGAAGTTCATGGTGTCCATCCTTCGTTGTGTCCCCTCCCCCTTTCCTACGGGACACCCCGAAATCGATTGCATCCCCCTCCCGGCCCCCTCGCGCCGTCCGCCAGGATGACTTCCGTGCCTCCCGACGCCTCCGCCGCCCCTTCTGACTACTGGTTGCTTGCCGGGCTGCCCACTCCCGCGGCGGTCACCCGAGGCGATCAGGTGGTGGTCGCCAACGCGGCCCTGGCTTCGCTGCTGGGAATTCCCCTCGACGAGCTGAAGGCCACGCCCGTCACCGCGCTCATCGCCCGCTTCATCCCCGCCGAGCGCGGCTGGGTGGAGGCGTTCCACGAGGCCCTCACCCGGGACGGCACCCGGCCGGAGCACCCGCTGTGGCTGCGCATCCGGAGAGCCGACGGGAAGGAGCGCACGGTGGCGGCGACCTATGCACCGGGCGCCACGCAGGAAGAGACGGTGGTGCTGCTGCACGACGCCGAGGGCGTGGACACCACCCGCCGGCTCACCGAGGCGCTGGGCGCGGCCGCCGCGGACATGCTGCGCGCGCGCGACGAGCAGGAGGTCCTCGAGACGGCCATCGACGCCGTCCACCGGCAGGGCTTCTATTCGGCCATCCTCCTGGTCGAAGGAGACACGTTCCGGCACGGCCCCATGCGGCAGGAGCCCGCCATCGTCGCGCTGGCCGAGCGCAAATACGGCATGCCCATCTCCGAGGTCCGCCTTCCCCTCGGCACCCTGCCCCACCTGGCGGAGGTGCTCGCGCGGCGCAAGGCGGCCTTCCATCAGGACGCGCTCGGCGCGGCCCATCGCGTCCACACAAGCGAGGTCTTCGAGGACATCCAGCGCGCCTACCCTCCCGGCATCCGCGCCCTGGATGCGCCCATCTTCGTGGAGGGCCAGCCCTTCGGCATCCTCTCCGCGCAGGGCCTGGACCTCACGCCGGCCGCCGCGGGCACGTTGGAGCTCTTCGCGCAGCTGCTCGGCGGCGCGCTGGAGAACGTGCGTCACCACCGCGTGGCGGCGGAGCGACTGGTCGAAGTGACCCGGCTCCAGGAGGAGCTGGTCGCGCACGAGCGGCTGACGGTGCTGGGCGAGGCGGCGGGAGTGGTGGCGCACGAGGTGCGCAATCCGTTGGGCGCCATCCTCAACGCGGTGGCGGTGCTGCGCCGCGAGGCGCACCTGGGCCCCACGGGACAGGCCGCGGTGGGCATGCTGGAGGAAGAGGCCATCCGGCTGGAGGACATCGTCAGGGATTTGCTGGACGTGGTGCGTCCGCTGGAGCCGCGCCCGCGGCTGGTGCACCTGGGTGAGCTGGTGCGGCGCGCGCTGGGCCAGCTGCATGGTCCACCGGATGCGCCCACGCTGCGCTTCACCGTGGACGAGGCGCCAGACGTTCCCGAAATCATGGGCGATGAGACGCTGCTCCAGCTCGCGGCGACGCACCTGGTGCGCAACGCGGTGCAGGCCTCACCGCCGGGCGGGCGCGTGCGGCTGAACGTGGAGCGCGTGGAGGGCGGCGTGCGGCTGGTGGTGGAGGACGAGGGCCCGGGCATTCCCGACGTGGACCCGCGCCGCGTCTTCGAGCCCTTCTTCCTCACGCGCGCCAACGGACGGGGCCTGGGGCTGGCCATCGTCAAGCGCGTGGTGCTCGCGCACGGAGGACAGGTGCGCGCGAGCGGCCGGCCCAAGCGGGGCGCGCGCTTCGAGGTGGTGCTCCCGCTGGGGCCTACCCGTACGTTTCCCGCCTGATGCGCTTGTCGTCGATGCCGAGCGCGTGCAGGTGTCCGAGCACCGTCTCCATGAAGCGCGGCGTGGCCGGAGTGCGCGTCTCCAGCGCCTTGCGGCGGTCCCACGGCGTAATCGCGGGGCCACACGCGTAGACCAGGCACGTGGCCCGGTCCGGGATGAGCTCTTCCAGCAGGGCCTGGTGGACGCGGCCCTTGCGCACGTTGGCGCCGAAGCGCGACTCGTCCAGCTCACGGGTGAGGGTGTGCACCAGCCGGACGCGGTCCGGGTGCTGGCGCTCCAGCGCCTCCAGTTCGTCCCGGTAGAGCACGTCGCTCCACGTCTTGTTGGACATGAGCAGGGTGTGGCGCACCTTGAGATTCCGGTGGAGCGCATCCTTGATGATGCCGAAGTTGGGCACCGCGCCGGAGCCGGCCACCATGTGGACGACGTGGTCCGTGCGCTGGTCCACGTCGTCCGGCAGCACATAGGGGCCCATGAAGCCGAGCACCTTGAGTCGCGCGCCGGTGAGCCGCCCGTGGACGAGGAACGGGGACAGGAGCGGCGGGTAGCGGGTGAGGCCGGGGATGAACTCCTCGTCCTTCACGGTGATGGCCACATGGGGCTCATGGGGCGCGGAGGCCAGCGAGTACGAGCGCTGGGGCTCCTTGCGCCCCTTTTGTTCCTGCAGGTAGGCGGACAGGCGCCCGAGCGCGTGGAACTGGTGCGGGTCGATGTTGATGAACTGGCCGGCCTTGTAGTCCGGACGGGGCTCGCCGAAGTCGAGGAAGAGTGTCGCGGTGTCGTGCGTGTCCATCCGCACGTGGGCGACGGTGACCTCGTACTCCACGGGCTTCCTGCTGCGCGAGAGGGTGGATTCGGCGGCGCTCATGGCTCCTCCCTTAGCGCAAACCCGGGGTGCTCGCCGATGGGTTCGCGCACGCCCAGGGGGGCACGGGTGGGTGACATGGACGGTTTTGCCCCGTCCCAGAGTCGGTCCGGAGCGTTGGCTGCACGACGGGACGGCTTGCGGGCAGGAGGCGGACTCCTCGCGAGCACTGACCTGGAGCCCCCGCAGGACTACATCTTCTGGTGGCCAGTGGCGGTGCTGAAGCCCTGGCGGTAACGGTCGGACGCGTGGGCTCCGACCGGACCATGCTCTCGGGCCGTCCCGAGGTGGAGGCGACCGACGCGTGCTCCGCATTCTCTTTTCCCTGATGGCCCGACTGCCGGAAGGTGTCCGGCGACATGTGGTCCGCACCCTGATGGACGGCGTGTGGGATGCGCTGGCCGACGAAGTCGTGGAGGGCCGGGGCAACATCCCCGACGAGCCCTGTCTCTACATCTGCAACCACCTGTCCAATGCGGACGGCTTCACGCTGTTCCGCGCGTTCCGTCCCCGGCGGCTGTACTTCCTGGCGGGCGTGAAGCTGCAAAGCACGGTGATGACGCGGCTGGCCTCGGAGGTGATGGACACCATCGCCATCAAGCCCAACTCGCCGGACATCGAGGCGGTGCGCCGGGCGGTGGAGACGCTCAAGGGCGGCGACTCGGTGCTCATCTTCCCGGAGGGCGCGCGCAGTCGGGATGGGGCGCTGCACCAGGCGAAGAAGGGCGTGGCGCTCATCGCCAAACGCGGAGGTGCGCCGGTGGTACCGGTGGCGTTGATGGGGACGGAGAAGCTGATGCCCATCAACGACTCGGACATGGGCGGCGAGCGGCTGTACAACGCCCACGTCCGCGTGCGGGTGGGCCCCGCGTTCCGGATGGAGGACCTGGAGGCGGAGGTCGCGGGCGCGGAGGACACGCGGCAGGCGCTGGTGGACGCGATGATGCGCCGGGTGGCGAAGCTGCTGCCTCCCGAGTATCGGGGCGTCTACGCGGACGACCCGCCCCGGGTGCCCAGGCCGTTGGAGTCCGAGTCGCCGGCCGCATCGCCGCCGTGATTCCGCAATGAAGCGTTGCGGTCGCCGCAGGAGCACGGACAATGGGGCCTCCCGTGACGACCGCCCGCGCCGAAGAACAAGTCTACGTGTCCACCCTTCCCGGACTGGAGACCGCGCTGGAGGCGGAGTGCTCCGCGCTGGGCTGGAAGCCCTCCCTCGTCGAAGGCGGGGTGGAGCTCCAGGGGCCCACGGGGCTGCATCAGGAAGCCAACCTGCGCTTGCGCACCGCGAGCCGGGTGCTGTTGCGGCTGGGCTCCTTCCACGCGAGTGACGAGGGCGCGCTGATTCGCGGGCTGCGCGCGTTGGATTTGTCACGCACGTGGGACAGGGGCGCGCCGCCCCGGCTCTCGGTGACGCTGCACCGCGCGGGTGTCCCGAGCCAGGGCGTTGTCTTCTCGGCCGCGTCGAAGGCGTGGGGACTGGCCGAGGTGGGCCGGGCGGGGCCGCTCGACGACGAAGGCGGCCCGGGGCTCACGTTGCTGGTCCGCGTGGAGGGCAATGACTTCACCGTGAGCGCGGACACCAGCGGGGAGCCGCTGCATCGCCGGGGTTATCGACAAGAGGTGAGCCGCGCGCCCCTGAGGGAGACGCTCGCGGCGGGCATCCTGATGCTGGCCGGATATGACGGCACGGAGCCCCTGGTGGACCCGATGTGCGGCTCGGGCACCTTCCTGGTGGAAGGCGCGTGGATGTCCATGCGCCGCGCGCCGGGGTTGCTGCATGGCTTCGCCTTCGAGTCCTTCCCGGGCTTCGACGCGGGCGCCTGGGCCACTCGCAAGGCGCGCGCGGAGGCGGAGACGCTGACGGCACCGCGCGCGGCCGTGTATGGCTATGACATCAACGCGGGTTCGCTGGGCACGGCGCGCAGGAACGCTCGGCGCGCGGGCATGACGCTCGCGCTGGAGCGCAAGGACCTGCGCACGTTGACCGCGCCCCCGGGTGGGCCCGGGTTGCTGGTCGCGAATCCGCCCTATGGCAAGCGCCTGGGCGAAGGGGAGGACCTGCCCGGCCTCTACCGCGCGCTCGGCACCCTGGTTCGCAAGGGCTTCGCGGGCTGGCGCGCGGCGCTGCTGGTTCCGGAGGACTCCGCCCTGGTGAAGGCGCTGGAGCTGCCCGGCGCGCGCAGTCTTCCCGTGCGCAATGGCGGGCTGCGGTGTCGGCTGCTGCTGACGGCGTGAGTCGTATTTGAAGGGGTGAGGTTCGCGCGCCGGAGTCACGGCTCGCGTGGGGCTCGGGAGTCCCTGAATTCGCGGTTTCTCCCCGCATATGCTCCAGTGGTCCTCCCTGTCAGGTCCACCCCGGCCTCCCCCACCCCACCATGACGACTGGTAGCGATTCGACTCCCCAAGACCTTGGAATGAAGCGCGCTGTCTCCCGCTGGGAGCTGGTGGGCTTCTCCATCAACGACGTCATCGGCAGCGGGGTGTATCTCCTGCCCGCCGCCGCCGCGGCCAACCTCGGCTCCGCCAGCACGGGCGCGGTGGTGGTGGCCGGACTGGCCGTGCTGCTGCTCGTGCTGTGTTTCGCGGAAGCCGCCAGCTACTTCGACAAGCCCGGCAGCGCGTACCTCTACACGCGCGAGGCCTTCGGTGAGCTGGTGGGCTTCCAGGTGGGGTGGATGACGTGGCTCGCCCGAGTCTCCTCGGTGGCCTCGCTGACCGTCGGCTTCTCCCGCGCGCTCGGCTACCTGTGGCCTGGAGCCAACGAGGGCGTGGGGCAGGGCCTGGCCATCGCGATTCCCCTGCTCGCGCTCACCGCCATCAACGTCGTCGGCGTGAAGGGCGGCGCGCGCACCGCCGTCTTCCTGGCCATCACCAAGACGGTGCCGCTGCTCGTCTTCATCACCGTGGGCATCTTCTTCGTGTCCGCGCCGCTGGCCACCTCGGTGGTGGCCAAGAGTGACGGCGACCTGGGCGCCGCCGTGTTGCTGCTCCTGTTCGCCTACGCGGGCTTCGAGAACACCGCGGCGCCGGCCGGTGAGTTCAAGAATCCGCGCCGGGACGTGCCCTTCGCGCTCATCGTCCAGATTGGCGTCGTCACGCTCATCTACACGGCGGTGCAGTGGGTCGCCCTGGGAACGCTGCCGGGCGTCGTGGACTCGAAGACGCCGCTGGCGGATGCCGCCGCGCGCTTCCTGGGCAACGGAGGAGGGCTCCTGATGACGGTGGGTGGAGTGCTGTCCATCCTCGGCACCAACAGCAACACGGTGCTCGCGGGGCCTCGTTATCTCTACGCGCTGGCGCAGGATGGCTTCGGTCCGGCGGCGCTCGCCACGTTGCACCCGCGCTACCGCACGCCGATGGTCGCCATCGTGACCCAGACCGCCATCGCGCTCCCGCTGGCCTTCACCGGGTCGTTCGAGTTCCTCGCCACGCTCTCCGTGGTGGCCCGGCTGGCGACGTACTTCGGCACCGCGGTGGCCGTGCCCGTGCTGCGGCGCAAGCTCCAGCAGCCGGCCAATGCGTTCCGCATCCCAGGAGGGCCGGTGATTCCCATCGCCGCCGCCTCGCTGTGTGTCGTGTTCGCGCTGAGCGCCCAGCGGAAGAACCTCATCGCGGGAGCCATCGCGCTCGCTGTCGGCTTCGTGCTGTATCGCTTCCAGCGCAAGCCGGATGGGAAGGTCGCGCTCCAGTAACGCAGGGAGCGCTCGGCTCCCGGGCCCGTTCGCAGTGGGCCCGGGTTTCATGTTAGCGGTGGACACGTGGACCCGCGTGTCACCCTCTTCGAGCCCCGGACGAAGCTTCCCGATGAACCGGGAAGTTTCCCGAGCCCCTTCGATGAGCTGGGGCCTCCGGCACTCGCGAGGCAGGCCGCGGAGGTCCTCCAGGCGGAGCTCCGCTCGCGGCACCTCGCCGCGGACGTGCCGCTGTCCCTGCTGGAGAGTCCCGAAGGCGGGAAGATGTTCGGCGTGCTGGTGGTGCGCCGGCCCGATGGACGCGTCGGGTTCCTGCGAGCCTTCTCGGGGATGCTCGCCGGCCGTTGGGATATCGAGGGCTTCGTCCCACCGCTGTTCGACCGTGAGGCCCGAGCACGCCTGGAGCCCGAGGGCGAGGCGACGGTGAAGGCGCTGCTGGCTCGCTCCGAAGCACTGGGGTCCGAGCCCGAGCTCATCGCGCTTCGGGCCGCCCATGAGGCCCAGTCGGCTCGACACGCGGCGGAGCTCTCGGCGCTGCGTGAGCGACACGAGGCGCGTCGAAAGCAGCGTCATGCACGTCGGGCGGAGCTCACGAGGACGCGGCCATCTCCGGAGCATCCAGGAGTTCCCATGGACTCCCATCCCCCTGGGGAGCGAGGAGGCCCGGCCGATTCAGCGCGGCCTCTCGCGGGGCCCGCTCGGGATGAGACGGCCGCGCGGGAGCGGCGGGGTTCAGCCGATTCGATGGACACCACCGCACCGGATACGCGGGACGAGGCCGCGCAACGCGCCGCGCTCCATGCGCTCGACCAGGAGAGTCGAGGGGACAAGGCCGAGCGACGTCGTCTGGAAGCCACCCACGCGGAGGAGCGACAGCGAATCGAGCCGCAGCTCGCGCGACGGGAACGACGACTCCGCGCCCTGGAGCGCCTGCGCCACATGGTGAGTCGCGCGCTCATGCGGCGCATCCACGACACCTACGCCATCACCAGCGCGCGCGGTGAGCGTCGCCTCCTGAGAGCCCTCTACGAGCGCGGCCAGCCGCCTTCCGGTGCCGCCGACTGCGCCGCCCCCAAGTTGCTCGCATACGCGCATGCTCACGGGCTGCGCCCCATCGCGCTCGCGGAGTTCTGGTGGGGCGCACCGCCTCCAGCGGGAGGACGTGTCTCCGGCGCGTACTACGCCGCCTGTCGCGACAAGTGCGGTCCCCTGCTCCCCTTCATGCTGGAAGGACTTCAGGTCTCCCCGCCACGCACCTTCGTGCCGCCACCCGCGGCCCCTGGCGCGCTGACCGTCCTGTTCGAGGACCCGTGGCTCGTCGTCATCGACAAGCCCCACGGGCTGCTGTCCGTGCCTGGGCGCGAAGAGTCGCTCACGGACTCCGTGCTCACGCGGCTTCGAGCGCGTCATCCCGAGGCCACCGGCCCGCTCCTGGTACACCGACTGGACCTGGACACGTCGGGCCTGCTCGTCGCGGCGCGCGACTCACGCACGCATGCGGCACTGCAGAGCCAGTTCGTGCACCGTGAAGTGCGCAAGCGCTACGTCGCGTGGGTGGAGGGGCTCATCCAGGAGGACCAGGGCCGCATCGACTTCCCGATGCGCGTCGACCTGAATGACCGCCCTCGACAGATTCACGACACCGTCCACGGCAAGCCCGCCGTGACGGAGTGGCGAGTCCTCGAACGGCGCGACGGGCGAACCCGCGTGGCCTTCTTTCCGCTCACGGGAAGGACTCATCAGCTCCGGGTCCATGCCTCGCACCCGCTCGGGCTCGGTGCGCCCATCGTCGGCGACCGGCTCTACGGACGCGGGGGAGCGCGACTCATGCTCCACGCGGAGTCGCTCACCCTCCAGCATCCAGGAACTGGGGCAGGCATCACCTTCGACTGCCCCGCGCCCTTCTGACTCATTCGCGAGGCGATTCGGGAGGTGACTCCATCGCCTTGTCAGCACGGGGGCTCGGTGTGGAGAAGCGCCGGAGCATTCGCTCCAGCAACATGGGTGCTCCACCTCGCAAGGTCGACACTGCGACGACACCCGCGAACCCAGCGAACGCCACCCCCATGGCGGCAAGCGCGGAGAGGCGGTTGCCGTATCCAGCGAGGGCGAGCCCCACCAGCAGCAGCACATGGCCCAGATACCAGGTCAACGCCAGGCGCCCCGTGGACACCAGCGCCTCCTGAAGGCGTCGCGGGAGGTGGTCCCCCAGCACGAAGCCGCCACCCAGGACCAGGCAGGCGATGCCCAGCGCGGAGAGCATGAACAACGGCATGGGCGGAATGGAGTGCGTACCGAGGAGTGCCGTCACGATTTGTGCCCCCAACCGCTCACCCATCGCGCTTTGAATCGCGAGCCGCACCAGCCCCGCCGAGGCGAGCTCCGCCAGGACAAACAGCCAGATGCCCGCCCACAGCATTCGCCGCTGCGTGGCCCTGTCGCGCCAGTCGAGCCGGGCCAGCCGCAGGCCCAGGACGAAGAACGCCAACCAGGGGAGCAAGGGACGAAAGCCATCGACCCCCAGGTTGAGGACAAAACCGGAGGGAGTCCAAAGGCCCCGGTAGGTGAGCGTGGCCCAGTCCCAACGGGCATCCCAGTCCACGAGGACGGCCGCGAGCGGAAAGGTGAGGATGAGCGCGGCCACGAGCCCCGAGAGGGCCTTGGATGACCAGCGGTGCAACCACGGCGCGGCGAAGAGCGCGACGCCGTAGAGCCGCAAGATGTCGCCGGGCCACACGATGAGGTTGAGCACTCCCAGCCCCCCCAGGAAGAGGGCTCGACGCCACAGCACGCGACGTGAGTCGGTGGTTTCCCGTCGCGAGAGCAGCTGCCCCACCCCCAGGCCCGCCAGGAGGACGAAGGTGGCGGCGGCGCGCCCTTCGGTCAGGTTGAACACGATGCGCTCCCAGCCCGAAAGGCCAGAACTGGGAGGCCCGAGAACGAGGAACGCATGCACCACGAACATCCCGCAGATGGCGCAGGCTCGAGCGATATCGATGCCGCGAAGCCGCTCCGTGGGCTTCGGAGTCATCGTGGGCGCGCCTTCTTGGAGCCAGCGGGGCGCCCGGTGCCATGGCCGTGGAGCAGCGTCTCGTGAAGTGTTCGAGCGGCATCGTTCGCGGCGAGGTCACCCTGGGCGACCGACGTCCAGGCCGCATACAGAAGCGCCTCGAAGGTGGCGAACAACCACGCGCTCGGCAGGTCCTGGCGCAGCACGCCTTCGTCCCTGGCGCGAAGCAGGATGCGCATGAGTTGTTCATCCACCCGGGCTTCAGCGGCCTTGAGCGAAGGCTCCTGACTCAGCTCGGAGACGACCAGGAGGAACCGGAGCCTGTCGCCCCAGGGGGTCAGCGCGCCCACCAGGGACTCCAGGGCCACATCGGGAGCCAGCCGCTCGAACCGGTGCGCCTTCAACGCCTGTTCGAGCTGCACCAGGGAGTCCAACCCTGCCTCGCGGATGAGCTCCTCGCGGGAGCTGAAGTACCGGTGAAGCGTCGCCCGTCCGACTCCCGCGGACCGGGCCACATCGACGAGTGACGCGGAGGGGTCCACCGCGAACGCACGAGCCGCCGCGCTCAAGATGCTCGCTCGAGTATCCGAGCCAGACGCTACGGGGGAAGGAGCGGCGGCTCTTGTCCGTCTCATATGAGACAACTTAGTCTCACATGAGGCACGAGGCAAACCTCGGGTCCGCGCACGCTCTACACCCGTGCGCGGCGGCCACGTGCCACGAGGAGGCCCTTCACGAGCCTCCTCGTCACACGCTCAGCTCTCAGCGGTCTGTGCGGCTTCCTCGGAGGACGCCGCCTGCGGCGCCTCGGGCAGCGGTTCGGCGGGCAACGGCACGCCCACCGACGCGGCGGGCTTCACGCCCAGCTCCCGCGTCAGCTTCGGATTCACGCCCGTCTCCGCCAGCAGTCGCTCGAGCTGGATGCGCGCTCGCCGGTTGTCCCGGTGCACACGCCTGGCGAGGATCAGCTCGTTCTTCAACGAGTGCTCCCAGCCCGTCAGCTCCGTCACCGTCACCTGATAACCGAACGACTCCAGCGTCAGCGCGCGGATGACGTTCGTCAGGTGCGAGCCGAACTCGCGCCGGTGCCACGCATGCGCGTACAGGAGGCCCATGCTCCCGTGCGCCGCCTGCCGGTGCTCCTTCAGCTGCGCGGCGACCTCCGCCTGACAGCACGGCACCACCGCGACGTGGTCCGCGCCATGACGGACGGCCGCGATGAGCGCGTCGTCGGTGGCCGTGTCACACGCATGCAGCGCCATCACCAGATGGACGCGCTCCGGATACGCCGCCTGGTCGATGTGCGCCGTCTGGAACTGCATCCGTGAGAAGCCCAGCCGCTCAGCGCGCCCCTTCGCGCGCTCCGTCAGCTCCGGCCTCCCCTCCACCGACAGCAACGTGCCCGTGGCCACGTCCTTCAGGAACAGCTCGTAGAGCACGAACCCCAGGTACGCATTGCCGCTGCCCGCGTCCACGAACACGGAGGACTCGGGATGACGCGCCTTCACGTCCTCCACCGCCGGACGCAACAAGCCCATCAGGTGGTTGACCTGCTTGAGCTTGCGCAGCGCATCCGCGTTGAGGTGACCCTCGCGCGTGAGCAGGTGCAGCTCACGCAGGAGCGCCTGCGACTGGTCCGGCAGGAGCTCCCGCCGGACCTGTGAAGCCTTGACGTTGCGCCTCAGATGGACACCACCTCGAGGACCTCGGGAATGATTTCCCGAAGGCGCCCCTCGATGCCCATCTTCAGCGTCGCCGTCGACGACGGACAGCCCGCGCACGAGCCCTTCATGTGCAGGTAGACGATGCCGTCCTCGAAGCGGTCCAACGTGATGTCGCCACCGTCCATCGCGACCGCCGGACGAATCTCCGCGTCCAGGATGTCCCGGATGCGGGCCTCCACCGAACCGCCACCATCGCTCGCCGTCGCCTGACGCGCCGCCGCGATGGCCTCCTCGTCCACCACCGGCTCGTTCGCCGTGAGGTGCGTATCCAGCGTCTCCATCACCTGGTCATTCAGCTCGTCCCACTCACCCTCGTCACCCTTCGTCACCGTCACGAAGTTGGTGCCAATCATCACCGCCGTGACGCCGCGCACGTCCATGAGCTTGCGCGCCAGGGGCGACTTCGCCTGGGCATCCTGGGGATTCGTGATACTCACCGCGCCGCCCGCCAACAGTCGCCGATCCACCACGTACTTCAGCGTGCTCGGGTTGGGGGTCCATTCCAGCTGGATGTTCACCGACATGCAGTTCTCCTCGGTCCTCTCCTCTAAGGCGCTCGCGGCCCCATAGCAACCCGACCCTCGGGGAATCAAACCGCCGCCCCCCTCCCCGCCACGTCCGCTTCCCGTGACTCATCGGGAAATAAAAGAACAGCCCGAATTCGCGGCAGAAACGGAACTCCACTATGGTGGACGGACCTCTGCTCCCCTGGGAGCTTCACATGGCCATCAGTCCGCTGCGCCGACCCGTCGAGCAGGTCCAGCCTCCGCCGCCCCGCATCCCTGGAAGCGTGCTGGAGGGCCTGTTCGTGCGGGGCCTGAAGGCGTCGGGCCGGCTGGTGGAGGAGCTGGCCGCGCTGGGCTACGACATCAAGCGGCCGGAGATGGACTACCCCGTCCAGGTCTGGCAGCGCGCGGCGGCCCTCGCCCGGCAGGAGGCCTTCGGAGAGCTGAATGACGAGGAGGGCTACCGGCAGGTCGGCCGCACGCTCGTCAACGGTTTCGCGGAGACGCTGGTGGGACGCGTGGCGGCGGTGGCCCTGCCCATGATTGGCCCCGCCCGCGCCGCGGAGCGCATCCCCCGCTACCTGGCGATGATGGGCCGCGCGGACATCGAAATCACCATGTCCCAGGTGGGCGAGCGAGGCCGGCGGCTGCACATCACCGACCGCTACAACCGACCGGACCTGATGGCCGGTGGCCTGGAGCGGATGTTGGAGTTGGCCAACGCCCAGCCGCGAATCACGGTAGAGGAGCGCAGCGCGGACGGTTACCGTCTGCTGGTCCGCTGGTAACTCGCGCCCGGGTCGTCGACGGCGCCCACTGGAGCGCCCATGTCCTACCCTCCCCGACTTGCCCATCTCGCCACCCGTGCGGTGGTGATCGCCAAGCTGGCCCCCACCTACGCCCAGGCGCATCAAATCGACGAGGAGGAGGCCGGACAGCGGCTCTCCGCCGCCCTCGCCGGGAGGATGCTGCCCGCGCTGCTGGAGTCCGCGTGGGCCTCCATGAAGGGCACCGCGAAGCGGCTCAATGACGACGGGCTCTTGGAGAAGGTCGCCACCACCCTGTCGGACCGCCCCACCCGCCCGGGCCGCGTGGCGCCCGCGTCACCCGCATGGAGCGCGTTCCTCGTCCTGGCGGACCTGGAGGCCGGCACCGCCAGCGACGCGGCCCGCCGGGTCATGGAGACCGAGGAGGGACGTCGACGAGGCGACGCTGGCCTGGCCGAAGCAGGCCGCTTCCTTGCCGCCGAATTGACACGCGGGAAGTAGGGGCCGGCCGGCCGTGGCAAGGGGGGCCCGCCGTCGTTATAGGCTGACCCCACGAACCCACCGTGCGCCGACGCCGATGTCCACCCCGCTGCCCACCACCCTGCGCATCCTGCCCTCCATCCACGAGGTGCCCGCGTCCCTGTGGAACGGGCTCGTGGACGAGGCGGCCCTGCCCTTCCTGGAGTGGGCCTTCCTGGCCGCGCTCGAGGACAGCGGCAGCGCGGTGCCGGAGCGGGGCTGGCACCCCCGGCACCTGACGCTGTGGAGGGGTTCGCGCCTCGTCGCCGCCGCGCCCGCGTATCTCAAGGACGACAGCCAGGGCGAGTTCATCTTCGACGCGCCCTGGGCCACCGCCGCCGAGCGCGCGGG
Organism: Myxococcus llanfairpwllgwyngyllgogerychwyrndrobwllllantysiliogogogochensis; assembly: GCF_006636215.1. Classification (GTDB taxonomy): domain Bacteria; phylum Myxococcota; class Myxococcia; order Myxococcales; family Myxococcaceae; genus Myxococcus; species Myxococcus llanfairpwllgwyngyllgogerychwyrndrobwllllantysiliogogogochensis. The sequence continues at coordinate 13,712 of NZ_VIFM01000133.1, forward strand.
CCTGCGCTACTACCCGAAGCTCGTCTTCACCGTCCCCTTCACTCCCGCCACCGGCCGGCGCGTGCTGGTGGCGCCCGGCGAGGACCGAGCGGCCCGCGAGGCGGAGCTGTATGCCGGCGCCCTGGAGTTCGCCCGCGCCGAGCACCTCTCCGGCATCCACGTCCTCTTTCCCACCGAGGAGGAGCTGCCCGCGCTGGAGGCCCAGGGCTTCGCCCTGCGGCTGGGCGTCCAGTACCAGTGGCGCAACGCCGGCTACCAGTCGATGGAGGACTTCCTCGCCCGCTTCCACTCCAAGCGGCGCAACCAGCTGCGGCGGGAGATGCGCGCCCCCGCCGAGCAGGGCCTGACGCTGCGCACCCTGCGAGGCGAGGCCCTCCAGTCGGTGGACGTGGACACGCTATACCGCCTCTACGTCTCCACGGTGGACAAGTACCCGTGGGGCGCGCGCTTCCTCACGCGCGACTTCTTCGCGCGGATGCTCTCCAACTTCCGGCACCGCTGCGAGCTGGTGGAGGTCCGGAGGGAAGGGGCGCTGGTGGCCGGCGCGTTCAACTTCAGGGCGCCCCAGGTCCTCTACGGCCGTTATTGGGGCTGCTTCGAGGAGCATCCGTTCCTGCACTTCAACGTCTGCCTCTACCACCCCGTGACGGAGGCGATTGGACAGGGGCTGACGCGTTTCGAACCTGGCGCGGGGGGTGAGCACAAGCTCACCCGGGGTTTCGAGCCTCGCCTCACGTACAGTGCCCACCTGCTCCTCCACCCCGGGCTGGAGCGGGCGGTGCGTGGCTTCCTGGAGCACGAGCGGGCAGCCGTCCGGGGAGGGCTGCCTCAGTGGCGGGCGGAGACAGGTTTCAAGGGAGAGGCCTGAAACGGCCCGCTTCCGCGGTCATCAAAGGGAGTCCGAAGAACCTATGGCGCAGAAGGACGAGCACGATAGCTCCGTCGTCACGGAGACCGTACCCAAGCAGAAGCTCAAGAAACCGACGCTCTACAAAGTGCTTCTGCACAACGACAATTACACGACGCGTGAGTTCGTGGTGGCCGTCCTGAGGGAGGTCTTCCACAAGTCGGAGTCGGATGCCGTGCAGATCATGCTGCACGTTCATTACAACGGAGTCGGAGTGGCCGGCGTCTATACGTTCGAGGTCGCCGAGACGAAGCTCAAGACGGTGGAGGCCGCGGCTCGGGACAATGGGTTCCCGCTGCGGCTCTCCATGGAACCCGAGGAAGGTTGAACCGTGGCAGGACCGCTGATTGCCAAAGAGTTGCAGGCCAGCTTCCGCACCGCCCTGGAAGAGGCGCGGAAGATGAGCCACGAGTACCTGACGCTGGAACACCTGCTCCTCGCGCTCACCAAGGACTCGCGCACGCGCGAGGTCCTGAAGGCGTGTGGGGCCAACGTGAAGCGCCTCCAGGAACGGCTCGTCTCCTTCCTGGAGGAGACGGTCGAACGCCTGCCGGACGGGGTGGAGGCCGAGCCGCAGCAGACGATTGGCGTGGAGCGAGTGCTCCACCGCGCCGCCATGCACGCCCTGTCCGCCGAGCAGAAGCTCATCGACGGGGGCGACGTGCTGGTGGCCCTCTTCCGTGAGGAGGAGAGCCAGGCCCTCTACCTGCTCCAGCAGGAGGGAGTCACCCGGCTGGATTTGCTCAACTACATCTCCCACGGCATCTCCAAGGACGAGGAGGCCGGCGACGACGACGCGTCCGAGGCCGCCCCGGGTGGCAACGCGCCCGCGGGTGACGATGACGAGGGAGAGGCTCCGCGCAAGAACCCGCTGGAGGTGTACACCACCCAGCTCAACATCGAGGCCAAGGAGGGGCGAATCGACCCGCTCATCGGCCGCGACAAGGAGCTGGAGCGCACCATCCAGGTGCTCAGCCGCCGCCGGAAGAACAACCCGCTCTACGTGGGCGAGGCGGGCGTGGGCAAGACGGCCATCGCGGAGGGGCTTGCGCTCTACATCCACGAGGGCCGCGTCCCGGAGCCGCTGAAGAACGCCGTCGTCTACTCGCTGGACATGGGCTCGCTGCTCGCGGGCACCAAGTTCCGCGGCCAGTTCGAGGAGCGGCTCAAGGGCGTGCTCAAGGCGCTCCAGGAGCAGAAGGACGCCATCCTCTTCATCGACGAAATCCACACGATTGTCGGCGCGGGCGCCACCAGTGGCGGCTCCATGGATGCGTCCAACATCCTCAAGCCGGCGCTGGCGAGCGGGAAGCTGCGCTGCATCGGCTCGACGACGTACCAGGAGTTCAAGTCGTCCTTCGAGAAGGACCGCGCGCTGTCGCGGCGCTTCCAGAAGATTGAGGTCGCCGAGCCCTCCGTCGAGGACACCGTCCTCATCCTGGAGGGACTGAAGAGCCGCTACGAGGAGCACCACGGAGTGAAGTACACGCCGGAGGCGATTCGCGCGGCGGCGGAGCTGGCGGCCAAGCACATCAATGACCGGTTCCTGCCGGACAAGGCCATCGACGTCATCGACGAGACGGGCGCGGCGGAGAAGCTCAAGCCGGAGGGCGTGCGCACCAACACCGTCACCGGCGCGGACGTGGAGACCGTCGTCGCGAAGATGGCGAAGATTCCCGCCAAGAGCGTGTCCGCGAGCGAAGGCGTCCAGCTCCAGAATCTGGAGAAGGAGCTGCAGGCGGTCATCTTCGGGCAGGACAGCGCCATCAAGGACCTGGTCGGCGCCATCAAACTGGCGCGCTCGGGTCTGCGTGCGCCGGAGAAGCCCATCGGTTCGTTCCTCTTCTCGGGCCCCACGGGCGTGGGCAAGACGGAACTGGCCAAGCAGCTCGCGCAGACGTTGGGCGTGGAGTTCCTGCGCTACGACATGAGCGAGTACTCGGAGAAGCACACGGTGAGCCGGCTCATCGGCGCCCCTCCGGGCTACGTCGGGTTCGACCAGGGCGGCCTGCTCACGGACGCGGTGCGCAAGCATCCGTACGCCGTGGTGGTGCTGGATGAAATCGAGAAGGCCCACCCGGACCTCTTCAACATCCTGCTCCAGGTGATGGACCACGCGACGCTGACGGACAACAACGGCCGCAAGGCCGACTTCCGCAACATCGTCCTCATCCTCACCACCAACGCGGGTGCCCAGGAGATGAGCACCAAGTCCATCGGCTTCGGCGATTTGACGAAGCCGGCCGATGCGATGCGCGCGAAGAAGGCGATTGAGCGCACCTTCACGCCGGAGTTCCGCAACCGGCTGGACGGGTGGATTCTCTTCTCCGGTCTGCCGCCTGAAATCATCCTCAAGGTGGTCGACAAGGAAGTCCGCCTCCTCCAGAAGATGCTGGACGAGAAGAAGGTGAAGCTGGAGCTGACGCCGGCCGCCCGCGCGTGGCTGGCCGAGCATGGCTATGACCCGGCCTTCGGTGCCCGGCCCATGGCGCGCCTCGTGGACAACGCGCTGAAGAAGCTCCTCGCGGAGGCGCTGCTCTTCGGTGACCTGAAGAACGGCGGCACCGCCCGCTACGACGTGGACCCGGGTGGCGAGGGGCTCAAGCTCCAGGCCATTGCGGTGCAGCCCGAGCCCGCGCTGGCGTAGCAGCCCGCGCGCGGACGTCCGGAAATGACGAGGCCCCGATTCCCAGGTGAGGGAGTCGGGGCCTCTTCGCATCCAGGGTGCCGCTGGGCGGCGCTACTCGACGCGGTAGATTTTCACGGCGCTGGAGAGCTGCTCGGAGATGATTTGCAGCGTGGTGGCCGCCTCACCCGTGGAGCCGATGCGGGCCACCGTCTCATCCATCATCTTGGAGAGGTCATTCACGGCCAGGGTGATTTGATTGATGCCCACGTTCTGCTGGCTCACGGCGGCGGCAATCTGACGGACTGCGGCGGCGTTGTCCTGGACGATGGACGACAGCTCGCGCAGGTTCTGTCCGCTGGTGCGCACCTGGGCCAGGCCCGCCTCCATGCGCTCGGCGCCGCGCTCGGTGATTCGCACCGCGGCCGTCACCGAGTTGGCGATGTCGTCCAGGAGCTCGCGCACCCGCGTGGTCGCCTGGATGGACTGGTCCGCCAGCGCGCGGATTTCTCGCGCCACCACGCCGAAGCCCTTGCCGTGTTCACCCGAGCGCACCGACTCAATCGCCGCGTTGAGCGCGAGCATGTTGGACTGGTCCGCCAGGTCCTTCACCGTCTGGGTGATGCCGCCAATCTGCTGCGTGCGCTCGCCCAGCTCGAGAATCTTCTGGGCAATCTCGCCCACCTGGACGCGGATGTCGTTGAGGCCCGCCATCGTCTGCTCAATCGCGGCCTCGCCCGAGCGGGCCAGCGCATCCGCGCGCTCCGCCACCGACAGCACGCTCTCCGCCTTCTGCGCGGCCAGCATGGAGGTCTGCTTGATTTCCTGCGCCGTGACTTGCGTCTCCTGGAGCGCGGCGGCCTGACGGGAGATGGTCTGCGCCTGGTCCGTGGAGGAGGTGTTGAGGTGCTCGGTGGACTGCGTGAGCGCCTGCGCGGCCTGCTGGAGGTTGAGCGTCACCTCGCGCAGCCGGGCCACCATCTGCGCGAAGGAGTTGGCCAGCCGGCCCACCTCGTCGCCGCTCTTCACCTGGATGGGACGGGTGAGGTCTCCGGACTCGACGATGTGGCCGGCGACCTCCGTCAGCTCACGCATGGGCCGGACGATGCTGCGCCCGAAGGCCGCCGCCACCGCCACGCCCAGAGCGACCAGGAGGAGCGCGAAGCCCATCATCCGCCAGCGCAGCGCGGACACCAGGTCGTCGATGTGGTCCCGGGAGATTCCCACGTGCACCGCGCCCAGCCGGCCACCGGCCACTGGCGCCGACACGTTCATCGCGTGGAGCGTCTTCCCCTCGGATTCGACCTCCAGCACGGCGCCCCAGCCCGTCTCCGCGCTCACCTCGCCTTGCGCCGCCGTCGCCTCCTTCAGCGATTGAGGAAAGGCGCCAGGGAGGCTGTGCGCCAGGACGTTGCCGGTGGCGTCCGTCAGGAAGACGTACGTGATGTCCTCGCTGGTGCGCGACACGTCCAGCATGGGCTGGAGCGCGGCGATACCCGCCGTCACACCCTGCTCGGCGGCCACCGCCAGGCTGCGGGACAAGAGCTGCCCCTCGCCCATGTGGCTGTCGATGAGGTCGCTCTCCAGCCGCCGCGTGGCGATGCCGGTGAGGATGGCGGCCACCGTGGCGCTGACGAGCGTGGTGACGAGGACGAGCTTCGGCGCCAGTCCGAGCGACTGACGGAACTGCTGGCCAAGCTGCGTGGTGAACGAGGTCTGTTCGGTGCTCACGGCATCACCACCCGGAAAACTTCGGGACGACGCCCGCGCGAGCGCGGGGCGAATGCGAACGACTCGGGACTAGCATGCACGGGCGAGGTCATCGGCCCACTCCCCCCTCTCCGCGCCCACCGGAGCGGAAGTTGGGGGGGATGCAGCTCTGGAGGATGAGGTCCGGCACGGAGGCCAGCGGCACGCCCTGGTCCGTGGCGCGCAGCTCCAGCGCCGCGCGCGGCATGCCATAGACGACGGACGTGGCCTCGTCCTGGGAGAAGGTGACACCCCCGGCGTTGCGGATGGCCAACAGGCCCCGCGCGCCGTCCTCGCCCATGCCGGTGAGCACCACGCCACCGCTGCGCCGGCCGAACGCCGAGGCCAGCGACGACAGCAGCACATCTCCGTTGGGGCAGGGCCCTCCCCGGCTGCGCTGCATGCGCGCGAGGCCCGCGGAGTCCACCAGCAAGTCCTGCCCGTCCTGCGGGAAGTACACCCGGCCCGGCTCCAGCCGTTCGCCGTCCCGGGCCACGTCCACGGTCAGCGGTGTCACCTGGGACAGCCAGCGCACCATGCCCTGGGTGAAGCCCACGGTGATGTGCTGGGCGATGAGCAGCGGCACCGGCAGGTCGCGGGGCAGCTTGGACAACAGCTCCGCCAGCGCGGGCGGGCCTCCCGTGGAGGCCACCACGCCGAAGACGTCCACCCGCGCGCCAATGGGCGGCGGCGTGACGGAGTTGGTGCGCTGGCGTCGGGAGATGACGGGCACCTCCGCCATGAGGCACACCGAGTGGGCCAGGTCGCGCCCCCACCGGCGCAGCTCCTCCACGTTGGTGACGTTGGGCTTGCCGATGAGCTCCAGCGCGCCGGCGCTCATCGCCTGGAAGCCCAGGTCCACGCCCCGCTGCTCCGCCACGGCGCTCACCACCAGCACCCGCGCGGGGGACTGGGACATGATGGCCGCGATGGCCGCCGGCCCGTCCAGGCCCGGCAACAGCAGGTCCATGGTGATGACGTCTGGACGGAGCAGGCGCGCGAGCTGCACGGCCCGGTTGCCATCCCCAGCCCGACCGACGACCTCGATGCGAGAGTCCTCGGTGAGCAGGGCCGTGAGCGTATTGGCCATGGTGGGCGAGTCGTCCACCACCAGCACGCGAATCGGGCGACGGGTGTTCATGCGCGCCCTCCCCTGCGACTCATCACGTCGAGCACCTCGGCGAGGAGCCGACCCGCGGCACACTCGCGCTTGCTGAGATAGCCATCCGCGCCCGCCGCCATGCCCCGCTCCCGCGCGGCGGCACTGTCATGCGCGGAGACGAGGATGACGGGCAAGGACGACGTCTCCTTCTTCTCGCGCAGGCGGGCGATGAGCTGCGTTCCGTCCATCTCCTCCATGTCCAGGTCGCAGATGACGACGTCGTACGTGTCCGTCGCCAGCCGGTCCAGGGCGCGGGCGCCACTGGCCGCCAGGTGCACGCTGAAGCCACCCGCCTCCAGCATGGCCCGGTGCAGCGCGCGCGCGGTGAGCGAGTCATCCACCACCAGCGCCCGGCGCTGCGCGGCCACCGCGGCCTGCCCCGACTCCGTCACCAGCCAGTCCGGCCGGCAGATGAGCAACAGCTCACCCCGGCTCAGCGTCGCCGCGCCCTGCCATGCGGGCACGTCCCGCACCTCGGACGGCAGCGGACGGATGACCAGGTCCCGGTCTCCCACCACGGCGTCCACGCCCAGCGCCACGCGCTTGCCACCACTCTGGACGATGAGCAGCGGCTGTCCCTCCACCGGAGGCGCCAGGGCCCGCAGGCCCAGCCGCGCGCCCAGGTCCACCACCGGCAACAACTGCCCCTGGTATTCCAGGTGCGCCTTGCGCTTGCCGATGCGCAGCGAGTCCGCGCGCGCCAGCTGCGTGGCCTCCACCGCCAGCATCGGCAGGCCCACCAGTTGCTCCAGCGCGCGCACCACCAGCACCGGCGAGCTGCCCAGGTCCACCGGCAGCGTCATCACGAAGCGCGTGCCCTGGCCCGGCGTGCTGTTCACCTCGATGCGGCCCTGCAGCCCCTCCACCGACGCGCGCACCGCATCCAGGCCCACGCCGCGGCCGGAGGTGTCCGTCACGTCGGAGCGGGTGCTGAAGCCGGGGCGGAAGATGAGGTCGCGCACCTGGTTCTCGTTGAGCCGCTCCGCCTCGTCGGAGGTGACGACCCCGCGCGACTCGGCCACCTTGCGCACGCGAATCACGTCGATGCCCGCGCCGTCATCCGAGCACTCCAGGAAGAGCAGGTTGCCCTGCTGCTCGATGCGCAGCGTGAGCGCGCCCTCGTGGTGCTTGCCCGCCTTCTCGCGTTGGGACGGCATCTCCAGGCCGTGGTCCACCGCGTTTCGCAGCAGGTGCACCAGCGCGCCCTGGAGCTTCTCCAACAGGCGCCTGTCCAGCGACAGCTCCGAGCCCACGACGGACAGCCGGGCCTCCTTGCCGAGCTGGCGCGAGAGGTCTCGCACCATGCGCTGGAGCGGGTCCAGAATCGTGCGCACCGGGCGCGTGGTGATGGCCTTCAGGCCGTCCTCCAGCGCGTCGACGATGTCGCTCGTCTCCTCGCCATCGGTGCGCAGCGAGCGCGACGTGCCTGACAGCAGCGTGCGCGCCTCGGCCGTCTCCGCCAGCAGCCCCTGCTTGGCCAGCACCGTCACCACGCGGTCCAGCTCGCGGCCGCGCTCCTCCACCCGCAGGCGCACCTCGCGCAGCCGCTCCACCTCGCGCATCAGCGACGTCACCTGCCGCACGCTGACCCGCCAGCCCGTGTCCGCCGACTCCGGCACCGCGTCCTGCGGATTGAGCGCCGACGCGGCCTCCACCAGCGCGTTCTCTTCGGGCGTCGCGGAGGGCTCGACGGGGGCCGACGCGGTGGCCGCGCCCGCCAGCAGCGCTCCCACCGTCTCCGGCGGGGGCCCCTCGGCCACCAACTGCGCCAGCGCGGCGGCCGGGTCCGGCAGCGCGTCACCCCGCCCATCCGCGTGGGCCTGGGCGCGCAGCATGAAGAGGTCCAGGCCGTGCAGCAGCACGTCCACCACGGACCGGGGCATCTTGCGCGTGCTCGCCTTCAGCGGAGCCAGCGCGTCCTCCAGCTTGTGGGCGATGTCGCCCAAATCCTGAAGGCCCAGGCTGGAGGCACTGCCCTTGAGGGTGTGCAGGTGCCGGCCCAGCCGGACATAGAGCCTGGCGAGCGCGCCCGCATCCAGGCCCTCTCGCTCCAGCTCCAGCAGGTCCATGGTGACCTTCTGGATGACTTCCTGGGCCTCCACGGCGAAGCCCGTGACGAGCCCCTGCAGCATCGGGTCAACGGGCATTGCGTCCTCCCGTCGAGCGCGTGGTGAACAGGCGCTTGAGGTCGATGAGGTGGATGAGCTGGCGGTCCTGGGTGAAGACCTCCATCACCGGCCCCTCGGCGCGCACGCGCGCGGCCTCCACCACGCTCATGGGCAGGGTGGTGGGCCGGGGAATGGCCTCACAGTCCAGCGCGCACAGCTCGCCGTCACCTCGGTCCACCACCAGCAGCACGGCCGGGTCCTGCCGCCAGCCATGGCCCCCCAGCATGGACGCGAGGCTGAGCGCGGAGAGCACCTGGCCCTGGAAGCGCAGCACCCCGACGACATGGGGCGCGGACAGCGGCACCGGCGTCACCATGCGCAGCGGCAGCGCCGCGCGGAGCATCTCCAGGGAGAGCGCGTAGCGCTCCTCGCCCAGGGGGAACTCGGCGATCCAATGCACCGCCTCCTCGACGGTCGTCTCCGCCTGCTCACGCAGCCGGGACGCGCGCCGCTCCAGGAGCTCCACCGCCTCCTGCTCCTGAGCCTCCTCCATGCTCCGAGGAAGGATTTTCATTCGAGCGCCCCCAGGTTGAGGTAGGCGTCAGCGGACGCCTGATAGAACCGCGCCGGAAGGGCTTCGGGCCCGTCCACGAGCTGGTCCGGAGGAAGTCTCTCCGCGCGCATGCGCAGAGCCCGCATCAGCGGCACCGCCGCCTCGCGAGCCCCGGAGCGCTCGCGCAGGAGCGCCAGCTCCAACAGGCCCGGCAGATAGTCGGGCGCCTGACGCACCAGCGACTCCAGCACCGCCGACGCACCGTCCACGTCGCCCCCCTCGATTCGCTCCAGCGCCTCCAGGTGGAGTCGCGCGGGCGGCGGCGGCGGCGTCACCTGCGCGCGCACCGGCACGGGCGTGGCCATGGGACGACGGATGAGGGGCGCGGGCGGCGCGGCGCGCTCCACGAAGCGGGGCACGGGCGTGGGCGAGGCGGACTCGCCCGGCCCCAGCAGACGGAACGTCTGGAGCTCCGGCGTGCCCTCGCGAACCATGCCCGCGGGCACCCGGTCCGCTTCCACGGCGCCCAGGAAGAGCAACCCGCCGGGATTGAGCGCCCGGGCCAGCAGGGCGATGGCCGCTTCCCGCGCGGACAGGGAGAAGTAGGTGAGCACGTTGCGGCAGAAGATGAAGTCGAAGCGGCCAAAGCGCTCGGGCAGCGGCGCCAGCAGGTTGGACTGCGCGAAGGAGGTGATGCGCCGGACGACGGGGAGGATGGTGACCTGTCGGTCCACGCCGTCCAGGTAGAGCGGGAAGAGGCGGGGCGCCGACTCGCGCCGGGACCAGGTGCCGTACGAGGCACGCCGCGCCGTCTCCAGGCTGGCCTCGTGCAGGTCCGTGCCCAGCACCTCCACCGGGAAGCCGTGGGGCACGGAGGCTTGCAGCGCGGCGGCCAGCGAGTACGCCTCCTCGCCCGTGGCGCAGCCCGCGCTCCAGCCGCGCAGCGCCAGCGAGCCCCGGCGCAGGGCCGCGGGCACGCCGACCTGGGAGAGGTAGCGGAAGTGCTCGGGCTGGCGGAAGAAGTACGTCTCCCCCACCAGGGCCGCGCGCACCAACGTGCCGGACAGGGTCGACTGGGGAAAGAGCATCTCCCCCAGCAGGTCCGCCGACGAGCGTCCGCGCGCCAGCTCTCCACGCACGACGCGCTCCATCGCCTCGTTGGCGATGGCGTCGTCGCGGAAGCCGGTGATGGATGACACCACCTCCCGCGCTCGGGTCAAAAGCCGCGGGTCGAGCTCTGCGCTCATGCGCTCCGCCTGGCCTCCGCGGCCTCGACCATCCGAGGCAGCTCCCGCAGCAGGCCGCGCGCGACGAACACCCGCGGGTCCAGGATGGGCAGCAGGTGGCCGCCCGAGCGCAACATGCCGATGAGCCCCTCGCGCAGCGGGCCGTGGTCCGCGCCGCCCACGCGCTCGCGCCGGTCGATGTCCGCCGCCGCGTACTCCTCCGGGTCCTTCACCGTGTCCACCGCGAGCGCCAGCGCCACCCCGTCCACCTGGATGACCACCAGCATGCGCTCCACGCGCGGCATCGAGTGCTCCACGCTCAGCCGCCGCGCCACGTCCAGCACGCACAGCGCCTCGCCCCGCACCTCCACGTATTCACGCAGGTACGAAGGCGCCGTGGGCAACGGCCGCGTCGCCGGGTGCAGCAGCACCTCGCGCACCGAGTCCAGGGGAATGGCGAACTCCAGCGTGCCCACCGTCACCCGCAGCACCAGCAGCGAGCCGGTGCGCGCGCGCCGCCGCGAGTTGGCCAGCGCCTCTCCCACCGCGAGCAGGAGCTCGTCGGCGCGGAAGGGCTTGGCCAGGAACGTCTCCGCCCCCAACCCGATGCACGCCTCCGCGCGGGACTTCTCCGAGGAGATGATGATGACGGGGATGTCCACCGTGGCGGAGTCGGACTTCATCCGCTGGAGGACCTCGTCGCCGTCCATCTCCGGCATGGACAGGTCCAGCAACACCGCGGCGGGCCGCAGGCGGGAGACCTTCTCCAGCGCCTCGCGGCCGTTGCTCGCCGTGTGGATGGTGTAGTGGCCGGAGAGGATGGCGCGCTCGAGCGCCAGGATGGCGTCGCTGTCGTCGACGAGCAGCAGGGACGGCAGGCTCACGGCATCAGGCCTTGGACAGGAACTGACGGACGGTCTCCGTCAGCTCGTGGTGGGACACCGGCTTCTGGATGAAGGCGTTGGCGCCCGCCTCCGTGCCGCGCTGGCGCAGGTCCACGCTCTTCTCCGCCGTCAACAGCAGGATGGGCACCGTGCGCAGCTGCGCGTTGCGGCTGGCCCTCACCTCCTTGACGAAGGTGATGCCATCCATCCCCGGCATGTTGATGTCCGCGATGACCAGATTCACCGGGACGAGCTGGAGGATTTTCAGTGCGCGTGTCGCATCGTCCGCCTCCAGCGCCTCCACCCGGAGGTTCATGAGGTAGATCTTGACGATGTTCCGAACGGTCGGGCTGTCGTCCACCAGCAAGACCTTGGTGCTGTTGGTGCTCACGGTGCCACGGCTCCTGCGCAAAGGCTCGCCCACGCGGCGGGATACCCCTGCGAAACGTTGGAGACTCTACCGTGAGGCCTCACACGGTAGATAGCGGGGGGGTCCGCCCGCCGTGACAGCGGGCGGGCAGGTGTCGGATGACCTCGGGGTTCGCCCCCTCCGGCCTACTCGCTCGCCGGCTTGGACGCTGCGGGCTGTGCCCCCTCGTCCGCCTTGAGGTCCACCGGCGGTGCGCCAATCGCGTGGTAGCCACCGTCCACGTGGATCATTTCGCCCGTGGTGGAGGGCAGCCAGTCGGACAACAAGGCACACGCGGTCTTGGAGACCATGTCGTGGCTGTCCTTGGAGTTCCAGCCCAGGGGGGCCTGCTTGCCCCAGCCCTGCTCCAGCGCCTTGAAGCCGGGGATGCCCTTCGCCGCCATGGTGGCCAGCGGCCCCGCGGCCAGGATGTTCACCCGGATGCCCTTGGGGCCCAAATCGCGGGCCAGGTAGCGCGCGGTGGACTCCAGCGCGGCCTTGCACACGCCCATCCAGTCGTAGATGGGCCACGCCACGTTCTGGTTGTCGAAGTCCAGCGCGACGATGGAGCCGCCCGGGGGCATCAGCGGCATGCACGCCACGGCGAGCTCCTTCAGGGAGAACGCGGAGATGCGGAACGCCGTCTGGACACTCTCCCAGGGCGTGTTGAGGAAGTTGCCGCCCAGCGCGTCGTCCGGGGCATAGCCGATGCTGTGCAGCACCCCGTCCACCCGGCCCCAGCGCTGCTTGAGCGACTCCGTGAGCGCCGTGAAGTGGGCGGGGTTCGTCACATCCAGCTCCAACACCTCGGTGCCCGCCTTGAGGCGCTTGGCGCTGCGCTCGGTGAGCGACTTGGCCCGGCCAAAGCCGGTCAGGACGATGTCCGCGCCCTGCGCGAGCGCGTGCTCGGCGATGCCGAAGGCGAGGGACTGGGGAGTGAGGACCCCGGTGATGAGCAGCTTCTTACCCTGGAGCAGCATGTGCGGCGGCCTCGTGGGAGAGGAAGGGGTGGGGAGCGGGCTGTCTAGCACTCCTTTCGCCCGAAACGGGACGAAACGGGCGATGGGAGTCCCCGGGTGTCCGGGTCTTCCCATCCCGGGGAGGAAGCAGGGTTTCGGTCCGTGGGAATTCCAAGGGTGAAGCTGCGCTCAACAGGGGCATGAATCCTCCTGCTCCCCTGAAGCGGCCATACCCCTGGGGTGCCCCCCGAGGCTCAACAAAGATGCCGCGAAAAACCCCCAACGGGGCGCCCTTCCAGTAAAAGACGACACCGCCATGGCGAACTTCCAGGACACGTTCCTTTCCGGCGCCAACATCGACTTCATCGAGGGGCTCTACGCCCGCTATCTCGAGGACCCCGCCAGCGTGGATTCAAGCTGGCGCGAGGTGTTCGAGCGAAACGATGGTGCCGGCCGTCCCATCTTCAACGCGAAGCTGCTGGAGGCCCCCACGCCGGCCGCACCCGCGGCCAAGGCCAATGGCAAGGCTCCGGCCGCGGCCCAGACGCCCGCGCCCGCCGCCGCTGCCCCCGTGGCTCCCGCCAGCACGGCCCAGGCCCAGGCGCTGGAGCTGCAGTCGAAGGTGGACCAGGCGCTGTTCGCCTTCCGCCTGCGCGGCCACCTGCGCGCGAACCTGGATCCGCTCGGCCGCCCGCGCCCCGCGCTGGAGCACGTCGCGGACGTGGGCATGGTGGACGACAGCCACTTCTCCGCGCGCGAGCGCGAGCAGGAGGTGGAGAGCAGCAACACCTTCCCGCAGCAGCGCGTGAAGCTCGGCGACCTCCTGACGCGCCTGCACAGGACCTACACCGGCAGCATCGGCGTGGAGGTGATGCAGATCCTCGACAGCCAGCGCCGCCGCTGGCTGATGCAGCGGATGGAGCACAGCGAGAACCGCACGGACTTCACCGTGGAGGATCAACGCCACCTGCTCACCAAGCTCTCCTACGCGGAGGGCTTCGAGAACTTCCTCCACACCAAGTACGTGGGCGCCAAGCGCTTCAGCCTGGACGGTGGCGAGGCGCTCATCCCCATGCTGGATGCCATCGCCGAGGTCGGCTCGGGCATGGGCCTGAAGGAGATCGTCATCGGCATGGCCCACCGCGGCCGCCTCAACGTGCTGACGAACATCCTGGGCAAGCAGCCCAGTCAAATCTTCAGCGAGTTCGACGGCCCCAAGGACCCCAAGGCGTACCTGGGTCGCGGCGACGTGAAGTACCACATGGGCTTCTCGTCGGACCACACCACGCGCCAGGGCAAGAACGTGCACCTGTCGCTGGCCTTCAATCCCAGCCATCTGGAGGCCGTCAATCCAGTGGTGGAGGGCCGCGTGCGCGCCAAGCAGGAGCGCGGCGGGGACACCGAGCGCGTGGGCGTCATGCCCCTGCTCATCCACGGCGACGCGGCCTTCATGGGCCAGGGCGTCGTCGCGGAGACGCTCAACCTGTCCGGCCTCAAGGGCTACGCGACGGGCGGCACCATCCACGTCGTCATCAACAACCAGGTCGGCTTCACCACCGACCCGCATGACTCCCGCTCCTCCATCTACGCGACGGCCATCGCGCAGATGCTGGACATCCCCATCTTCCATGTGAACGGGGATGACCCGGAGGCGTGCGTCCACGTGGCGCGGCTGGCGGCCGAGTACCGGCAGACGTTCCACAGCGACGTGGTCATCGACCTCATCTGCTACCGGCGCTACGGCCACAACGAGGGTGACGACCCGTCCTTCACCCAGCCGGCGATGTACGAGCTCATCCGCAAGCACCCGACGGTGCGCACGCTCTACGCGAAGGCGCTGGCGGAGCAGTCGCGAATCTCCGCGGAGGACTCGGAGGCCATCAAGCAGCGCTGCCTCCAGGAGTTCGACGCGGCGCTCGTCCGCGCGCGCCAGGAGAGCCAGTTCAAGGAGCCCAGCGCGTTGGAGGGCCTGTGGAAGCCCTACCAGGGCGGCTCGGTGAAGAACGCGCCCCAGGTCGCCACCCGCGTGGACAAGGCGAAGCTGCGCGGCGCGCTCCAGCAACTGAGCACGGTGCCCGAGGGCTTCCATGTCCACCGCGACGTGGAGCGCACCGTCATCAAGAAGCGCCTGGGCATGCTGGACAGCGAGGAGCTGCAGTGGAGCGAGGGCGAGACGCTCGCCTACGCCACCCTGCTCTCCGAGGGCCACCCGGTGCGCCTGTCCGGTCAGGACTGCGAGCGCGGCACGTTCAGCCACCGCCACGCGGTGCTGCACGACGTGCAGACGGGCGAGGAGTACACGCCGCTCAAGCAGTTCGCCACCGGCCGCGCCAGCTTCCAGGTCGTCAACAGCGCCCTGTCGGAGATGGGCGTGTTGGGCTTCGAGTACGGCTACAGCCTGGACGTGCCGGACGGCCTCACCATCTGGGAAGCCCAGTTCGGTGACTTCGCCAACGGCGCGCAAATCATCATCGACCAGTTCATCGCGGCGGCGGAGAGCAAGTGGCGCCGGCTCAGCGGCATCACCCTGCTCTTGCCGCACAGCTACGAGGGCCAGGGCCCCGAGCACTCCAGCGCGCGCCTGGAGCGCTTCCTGGATTTGTCCGCCGAGGACAACATCCAGGTCTGCTACCCCACCACGCCCGCGCAGATCTTCCACCTCCTGCGCCGTCAGGTGCTGCGCCCGGTGCGCAAGCCCCTGGTCATCATGTCGCCCAAGAGCCTGCTGCGCCGGCCGGAGGCCACCAGCAAGCTGGACGAGCTGGCCACGGGCTCCTTCCAGGAGGTCATCCTGGACAAGGTCGCCCCGGAAGGCGTGACGCGGCTGCTGCTCTGCAGCGGCAAGGTCTATTACGACCTGGTGAAGGCGCGCGACGAGCGCAAGGACGACAGCATCGCCATCGTCCGGCTGGAGCAGCTCTACCCGTTCCCCTTCGACGAGCTGGCCAACCTGGTCGGCAAGCTGCCGAAGCTCGCGGAGGTCTTCTGGGTGCAGGAGGAGCCCCGGAACGCCGGCGCGTGGCACTTCATGTTCCCGCGACTGCACGACCTGGCTTCGTCGCGCTCGCAGCAGCAGGTGAAGTTGGGCTACATCGGCCGCGCGGAGGCCGCCAGCCCCGCAACCGGCTTCCCCAAGACTCACGAAATCGAGCAACAGCTCATCATCGAGGAAGCCATCTTCCGAGGGACCAAGAATGGCCGTTGAACTGAAAGTGCCCCCGCTGGGCGAGTCCATCACCGAAGCGGTCGTCGGCAAGTGGAACAAGAAGCAGGGTGACGCGGTGTCCGCGGACGAGCCGCTCGTCGTCCTGGAGACCGACAAGGTCACCATCGACGTGCCCTCGCCCTCGGCCGGCTCCCTGGCCAGCGTCGCCTTCAAGGAGGGCGACAAGGTGCGCGTGGGTGACGTGCTCGGCCTCATCGAGGCTGGTGCCGGCGCTCCCGCCGCGAAGCCCGCCGCTGCTCCGGCTCCCGCCGCCGCTGCTGCCCCGGCCCCTGTCGCCGCCGCTCCCGCCGACGCTGGCGCGGACGCGCGGATGACGCCCACCGCCCGGAAGATGGCGGAGGACAACAAGCTGGACGTCACCCAGCTCAAGGGCAGCGGCACCGCCGGCCGCATCACCAAGGAGGACGTGCTCGGTCAGCTCAACCGCCCGGCCGCGCCTTCCCAGCCC
>NZ_VIFM01000134.1 GCF_006636215.1 Myxococcus llanfairpwllgwyngyllgogerychwyrndrobwllllantysiliogogogochensis
GGGGAATGGGGCGGGGAGCCTCGGTGAAGCCCTGGACCGCCTCGGGGCCCGTGCCCGCGTCGCGGGTGCGCGCCGCGTGCTGGTCGGCGAGGGCGAGCCACGGGCGCCACGTGGCCGGCAGGGGCACGTCGCTCCACGCGGCCAGGCCGAGCGCGGCGAGGCAGGTGGGCAGCAGGGACTTCTTCAGCGCGGGGGGCAGGGTGAAACCCAGGGTGCGGCGGGTGGCCTTCCTCGTCCTCGGGCTCATGGCGACCTCGACTCCAGGCGGGGCGTCCGAGAAGGACGCTCCGGGCGGACACCTGTGGGCGTCCTCCCACCCGGGGCTATTGCGATGGCCGTGCCAGGGGCCTGCCCCGAGGGCATGAGACAGGGTGTGTCCCTGGGGCCGCACGCGAGGGGAAAACCGTGGCGGGGGCGTGGGTGTCGTGCGACGGTGCCCGCGATGAAAATCGCCACCTGGAACGTGAACTCGGTGAGGGCCCGTCAGGAGCGGCTGCTCGAGTGGCTGAAGAGCGCGCAGCCGGACATCCTCTGCCTTCAGGAGCTGAAGTGCACGGAGGACGACTTCCCGATGGAGGCCGTGCGCGACGCCGGCTACCACGCGGCGGTCCACGGGCAGAAGACCTACAACGGCGTGGCCATCCTCGCGAAGGAGGAGCCGCGCGACGTGGTGAAGGGGCTGTCGGACGGCGTGGATGACACGCACGCGCGCCTCATCGCCGCGACGGTGGCCGGCATCCGCGTGGTGAGCGCGTACGCGCCCAATGGCCAGACGGTGGACTCGCCCCAGTACGAGTACAAGCTCGAGTGGTACGGCCGCCTGCGGCGCTACCTGGACACGCGGCACAAGCCCGACGAGGCGCTGGTGCTCGGCGGCGACTGGAACGTGGCGCCCGAGGACATCGACACCTACGACCCGAAGCTGTGGGAGGGCCAGACGCTCTTCACGCTGAAGGAGCGGGATGCGCTCCAGCGGCTGCGCGCGTTCGGACTGACGGATGCGTACCGGAAGCTGTACCCGGACACGCAGCGCTTCTCGTGGTGGGACTACCGGATGCTCGGCTTCCCGAAGAACCTGGGGCTGCGCATCGACCACCTCTACGTGTCGGCGCCGCTGGTGCCCAGGCTGACGGGCTCGGACACGGACCGCGAGGCGCGCAAGGGCAAGCAGCCCTCGGACCATGCGCCGGTGTGGTTGGAACTGCGGGACTGAAGTGGGGAGGACAGGCGTGATTCAGCTGCGATGGCCGATGTTGTGCGTGGGGCTGGGGATGTTCCTCGTGGGCTGTGCGTCCGCGGGCAAGCCGCCCGAGGCCGCGGAGGCGCCCGAGCCCGTGCCCGCGCACCAGACCTTCACGCTGGAGTCCGCGAAGCTGAAGGAGGTCCGCCACATCGCCGTCTACACGCCTCCTGGCTACGACACGGCGAAGGACACGCGCTTCCCGGTGCTCTACATGCCCGACGGTGGGCTCAAGGAGGACTTCCCTCACGTCGCCTCCGCCGTGGACGCGGCCATTCGCGCGGGCGAGCTGCGGCCGCTGCTCGTGGTGGGCGTCGAGAACACGGTGCGGCGGCGCGACATGACGGGCCCCACCACGGTGGCCACCGACAAGGAGGCCGCGCCCATCTCGGGAGGCTCGGACGCGTTCCGGGCGTTCTTTCGCGACGAGCTGATGCCGGAGGTCCGCCAGCGCTATCGCGTGACGGAGGAGCGGGCCATCATTGGGGAATCGCTCGCGGGGCTGTTCATCGTGGAGACGTTCTTCCTGGAGCCGGAGCTGTTCGGCACGTACCTCGCGCTGAGCCCCAGCATCTGGTGGAACGCGGAGTCGCTGGTGCGTCAGGCGGGTGAGCGACTCACGGCGCGCTCGGACCTGAAGGCCGCGCTGTACGTGTCCTCCGCGAACGAGGTGGATGACATCGTCCCCGCCGTCGAGCGGCTGCGCGAGGTCCTCCGGGTGAGCGCGCCCGCGGGCTTGAAGTGGGAGGTCGAGCCTCGGCCGGACCTCCGCCACGACAACATCTACCGGTCCACCGCGCCGGCTCTGCTGCGCAAGTGGCTGCCTCCGGTGGCCGCCGAGACCGCGCGGTAGGGCCGTTGTCGCGGGGGACCGCCGAGAGCGCCCCGCCTTCACTCCCGGCCTGGATTAGAGTCGGCGCCCCATGCCCGTCATCCGACTCGATTGTACGAAGTGCGACCGGACGTTTGCGCCGGGCGCCGTGCTGAACCTGTGCACGTCCTGCAGTGCTCCCCTCTTCGCGCGCTACGACCTGGAGCGCGCGGCGAAGACGCTTCGGCCCGAGGCCCTGGCGACGCGGGAGCGCTCCATGTGGCGCTATCACGAGGTGATGCCCGTGGAGGACCCCGCGCAGCGGCTCAGCCTGGGCGAAGGCTACACGCCGCTGCTCCATGCGCCGCGCCTGTCGGAGTGGCTGGGGCTGAAGCGCGTCATGGTGAAGGACGAGGGCGGAAATCCCACCGGCTCGTTCAAGGCGCGCGGCCTGTCGGCGGCGGTGTCCATGGCGAAGGTGCTGGGGGCGAAGGCGGTGTGCCTGCCCTCCGCGGGCAACGCCGGGAGCGCGCTGGCGGCCTATGCGGCGCGGGGTGGCCTGGAGGCGCATGTCTTCGTGCCCAAGGACATCGCGAGCCTCTTCCTCATGGAGACCCGTGCCTACGGCGCGCACGTCGAGACGGTGGACGGCCTCATCACCGACGCGGGCAGGGTGTGCGCCAGCCTCGCGCGTGAGCATGGCTGGTACGAGTGCGCCACGCTGAAGGAGCCCTACCGCGTGGAGGGCAAGAAGACGATGGGCTACGAGCTGGCGGAGCAGCTGGATTGGACGCTGCCGGACGTCATCCTCTACCCGACGGGCGGAGGCACCGGACTCATCGGCATGTGGAAGGCGTTCGAGGAGATGGAGACCATGGGACTCATCGGCTCGAAGCGTCCCCGGATGGTCGCGGTGCAGGCGGAGGGCTGCGCGCCCATCGTCAAGGCGCATGCGGAAGGCCAGCCGGATGCGCCCATGTGGCCCGGGGCGACGACGCACGCGCACGGCCTTCGCGTGCCGAAGGCGCTGGGCGACTTCCTCATCCTCCGCGCCGTGAAGGCCAGCGGAGGGACGGCCATCTCCGTCACCGAGGAGGAAATCGTGCAGGGCACGAAGGAACTCGCGGCCTCCGAGGGACTCTTCGCGGCGCCCGAGGGCGGGGCCTGCGTGGCCGCGCTGCGCAAGCTCCAGTCCGCGGGCCAGGTGGCGCCGGACGAATCCGTGGTGGTCTTCAACACGGGCACGGGCTTCAAGTACGTGGAGAACATGACCCCGCTCTGGTGAGCGCGGCCACGAGCCCCGTCGACAGCGGCGTCGCCTCCTTCGTCGAGGTGCGCCGCGATTCCCAAGCGGGCTTCGCGGCAAGGTGCGGTGCGTCAAGGCCCGGCCGAGTCCCTCAAGGGGCAACGAGTCGCACCTGAATCGCGGTGCGGCGCCCAGGATGAGCGACGCGCTCGATGCGCCACTTGAACGGCGAGCACCCGTGCAGGAAGCGCCGCGGGTGGTCCAAGATGGGGAGTGCGCTCAATAGAAGCCACGCTCGACTCGTGACGCGCCACGGGTGCGCCTCGAACGGTGAGGAGTCTCCCTTGAATCATGTCCCGCGCCGCCCGCTGAGAGCCGCACCCCGCGATGTTTCCTCCAGCGCGAGCAGTCCCTCGCCCGGAGAGCCCGCCCTCCTGTGTGAGGGCACTGGCCGCGCGAAGGTGCGCCGGGCGCTTCGGGAGGACTCGGGGCGGCGGGTGCGCGTGTTCGTGGGCGGAGTGCTGGCCCTGTGCCTCACCCATTGCGCGACCTCACCCACAACCTCGCGCACGGCCCCACCGCCACAGGCCCCTGAAACGCCGACCGTGGCCTCGGATGGCCGCGTGCACGCCCGTCCCAGTGCGACGACCACAGAGCCAGGGCCGCTGGGACTGCATCCGCTGGGCCTCGGTGGCGCGCGTGACGGCCTGCTCTACGTGCCCCGCTCCTATCGCCCGGAGCAGCCCGCGGCGCTGATGCTGTTGCTGCACGGCGCGAAGGGAAACGCGGGACAGATGCTGGCGGCGACGTATGCGTTCGCGGACGCCGAAGGCCTCATCCTGTTGATACCGGAGTCGCGAGGCGTGACGTGGGACCACAAGTTGGCCACCCCGGGCGCGGACCTGGCGTTCCTCGACCGGGCCCTGGCCCACGTCTTCGCGCGCTATGCCGTGGCGAAGGAACGCCTCTCCGTCGCGGGCTTCTCGGATGGGGCGTCGTATGCGCTGGCGCTCGGCATCCTCAACGGAGACCTGTTCCCGCGCATCCTCGCCTTCTCACCCGGGTTCGTTCACGCGGCGGAGCCTCGGGGTGTGCCGCGCGTCTTCATCTCCCACGGGGACAAGGACGCGGTACTCCCCGTCGAGCAGGCGGGCCGGCGCATCGTCGCCGAGCTGGGCGCCGCGGGCTTCGACGTGCGCTACCACGAGTTCGCGGGCGGCCACTCTCTTCCCGCCGACGTGCTCCGTGTCGCCGCGCAATGGCTTCGCGAGACGACCGCGCCCGTGAGCGCGGAGTGACTCACGGGCGGGGCTTCCGTTCAGCTCACAGCCACTTCGGACGAACCCAGTCCAGGAGGCCATCCTTGGCGCGCTTGAAGGGCTCCGTCACGTTGTCCCAGACCTCCTTGCCCGCGTCCTTCACGCCGTCGACAATCTTGTCCTTGAGTTCTTTCAACTCCCCCGTGGCCTTGGAGAAGTCCCAGTTCGGGTCGCCCTTGCCCTCGCGCAGTTGCTTCACCGCGTCGTCGAGGTAGGCGGTGTGGTCCTTGCCGCCTTCGCCGACGAAGGGACGCTTGCCGTCGAAGTAGCCCTGTTTGACGGCGTCCTGGATGAGCTCGCCCTGCTGCTCGGGGTTGAGGTCTCCCCACTTCTTGCCGGACTTGATGCCCTCTTCCCAGTTGTAGCCCTGCCCCGCGCTCTGGGCGACCAGGGCCTTGGCCGCGTAGTCCGCGCCATGGTTCTGGTATTGCCAGACGTGGGTGGCCTCGTGGGTGAGGAGGTCCTTGGAGGGCGGGAAGTTGGACGAGCCGTCCTGCTTCGTCGGGTTGACGAGAATCTTGTTCCCCACCGTGAAGGCGGGCGTGTAGCGCGTGAGGTTGTCGAAGAGCGCGGCCGGGCCGTTGACCACGCTGACCTTGTCCAGGTCCACGCTGTCGCCGAAGACGCCCTTCAAGTCCTTCTTCTGCGCGTCCGTCAGCGCCTGACCCTCGACCTTGTCGGCCGCATCCTGGACCTTCTTGAGGATCTCCTTGCCGGGAATGGGCACGGAGGGAATGAAGTCATCCACGATGTTCCGGGTCACCGACTGCGCCACCGGCTTCGCCTGCGGCTTGGGCGCTACTTCTTCCTCGGGCCGGCGGTAGACAGGCTGTCGCTTCTCGATACGAACAGGGGCCATCGCGTGACTCCTCTTGGGGAGGGGGGCTGAGTCATTTGAATTGTCTGAAGTCGCCTCCGCTTTGTTTCCTCAAATTGTGAGATGTGTGAGTCCATGACGACGCCACCGCCCGAGCCCCTCCCTTTTCCGGAGAGCCTCTGCCATCGCTGCGCGGCGCCTCCGCGCTATGTCCAGACGCGGACATCCGTCTTCATCATGTGCCCGCTGTTGCCTGGGAAGTATCCGCCGCAGCCGGTGCGGGCTTGCGCGCTCTTCCGCCCCGCGGAATCCAATCCCAGTTGAAAGGGATGAGGGCAACGGAGGGAGCAGGCCCTTGTTGTCGCGGGCAGGTGGGCGAGGAGGGTGATTGCGAGTGCTTCTGGCCGTCCCCAACTGTGGCGCGCAGTCCAGTCACTGGGAGGAGGGACTTGATGGTCGCCAGGAAGAGCACGCGCGCCTCGACGCGCACCCGTACGATGACGCCCCGGAAGAAGCGGACCGTTTCCCGCACGAGCCGCGCCAAGCCGCGTCGTGTCAATGCGACGAGTCGGCGCCGCGTGGGGGCCCGAGTCACCACGGCCAGCAGCAGGTACACGCGGCCCGCGCTGAGGGAGCGCATCAAGAAGCGCCTCATGGCGGGCACCCGAGGCGGACGCGCGGGCCAGTGGAGCGCTCGCAAGGCGCAGCTCCTGGCGACGGAGTACGAGAAGGCCGGGGGCGGCTATCGCGGCCGGAAGACGGGCACCCAGAAGTCGATGGTGGCGTGGACCCGCGAGGCGTGGGGGACTCGGACCGGCGGCACACGTGCGCGTCGCGGGGCCACCACCGCTCGCTACCTGCCGAAGGAGGCGTGGGGCCGGCTCAGCGCGCGGCAGAAGCAGGCAACGGACCGCCGCAAGCGGATGGCATCGCGTCGCGGGCAACAGTACGTGGCGAACACGCCTGCCGCGCGTCGCGCTCGCAAGATGGCGTCACGGCGATGACGCCCAGGGGTCCCGCCGTGGGAGATGCACGGCGGGCTCCCGGTCTGGCAGCAGCGCCACGAGGCTCCCTGGTAACGCCACCCGAGGCGACGGGCGCGGTGCCACTTCGGGAGGAGGCGTGTTGGCCTCTCTCCACTTGTCCTCCGAGCGGCCGTGTTGTTCGCGGACGTGGAGCCTCAGGCCGCCTCGGGTGAGGAGGGCTGGAAGTTCGGCGCGACGATTCGGGCGAGCTGGGGCATCCGGCCGTGCTTGCACTCCACGAGGAACGCGTGGAGCGACTCCGCGGACAGTCCGTGCAGCATGAGGCGGAAGCCCGCGCGCAGCGTGGTCAGGGGCACCATGGGGTGGCGGTTGTTCACCAGCGCGACGAGTCCCGGGGCCTGGAGCAGCGTGGCCACGTAGATGGCGATGGTCTCGTCCAGTTGCAGCGAGTTGCTCGCGCGCCAGAAGTCCCGGTCGGTGAGGAACAGTTGGTAGACGGGGGTGAAGACCTCAATCGCTGACTGGAGGTCGAGGAAGTTCGTCCACCGGTCGGGCAGCTCCTCCAGGGGGAACTCGTCCGACACGCCGCTGAAGTCCAGCCGCGTGGGAGGGGTGAGCGTCTTGCCCTGGTCTCTGAGCGCGCGGTTCAGGCGGATGACGAAGTTGAAGAGGTTGAGGTCGTGGTTGAGGAAGATCTCATCCTTGACGTGCTCCAGGTTCGTCGGACGGATGGGGCTGGTGGGGACGTTCAGCTCCTTCGTGTTCCGGGCGATGAAGTCGAGAATCTCCGAGCCCACGTGGAAGTGACGCAGGATGAGGAAGTTCGCCTCGGGGCTGACCCAGACGCGCAGGCCCCAGGCGAGCAGCCGGTGCAGCCACTTCGACGAGGTGAAGCGGTTGGGGATGAAGATCTTCATCACCTGGAAGAGGACGATGTACATCCGGGCGAGTGGCCGGACGACGGGCAGCAGGAACTGTCGCGAGCGCGAGCGCTGGTCCACGAGCAGGGCCGCCTTGGTGCGCTCATGCATGGGCAGGCTGCGGTCCAGGAACAGCGCCACCCAGGGGTCCGGGTCCCTCGGGTCATGCGGTTGATTGTTCAGCAGCTCGATGGGGTCCATGGCTCACTGGGACAGCGGGACACGTTGGGCCCGCACAATAGACTGGCTGCATGTGTGGAGGGTCCACATCGCAAGACCCTCTGCTCCGGCCAGAGGTGGTTCTGGCTCCGGGACAAGGAGTAGCCCGCGCCGGAGCCCCTCCGTGCCTCAGACATTCCCCAACTCCTCCAGCTGAAGCAGGTACAGGCGCGCTGTCACCTTCGCGGTCTTCACGATGCGCGCGGCCAGCTCCGGAGTGAGGATGCCCGAGCCGAGCGCTCCGTCCAGCCTGTCCAGGTGCGTGGCGTCGTTGTCGCCGTGGTAGAGGAAGAAGCGCACCTGCTCGTCTTCCAGCGAGAGCTGCTCCCGGATGGCCATGCCCCAGCGCCGTGCCACGCGACTGCCCAGGCCCTCGATGATGAACATCGCGCCCAGCAGGTCGAACGGATTCTCCTGGCTGGCGCGATGGAACATCCACGCCGACAAGGCCTCACTGCCGATGTTCTTCGGCGCACGGGTGATGGCCTCGTGCGTGCCCCCCACCGACACGTAGTGCCGCTCCAGCATCTCGTAGTCCCGATGCTCATCCCGTGCATGGCGGATGAAGGACGAGCGCAGCGCCAGGTGCTCGGCGGTGATGCTCGACGCCGCGCGGGCAATCCAGCGCGAGCCCTCCACCACCTGCTGCCGCATGTTGATGAGCAGCTCGCGGTAGTCCTCCACCGTGAAGACGCCACGTGACAGCTTGTCGAGCACCGACACACGCTGGAGCTTCGCCTCGAAGTCCACCCAGACACGCGTCAGCTCGCGCACCAGCTTCTCTCGGACCGGGTCTCCGCCCTCCTTGGGGCTCAGGGGCAACGGCCCCAGCTCCTCGGTGGCTCCGTTCGCCGGTGTCTCGGGGCCCGACACGATGTTCTGCGTGTTGGCCGCCGGAGTTGTGACGCCCACGTCGGGGACGACGGCTCGGCCCGGAGCAACGACAGTGAGCATCGCATAGCAGGCGATGAAGCCGCCGCTCTCCGGGACCATGCAGAAGATGCGCTGACCCGGGCGCACGCGGCCCTCGTTCACCAGCTCCTCCAGCATGAGGAAAATGGACGCGCAGCCGGTGTTTCCGCGCGTGGAGAGGTTGGTGAACCACCGCTCCTCGGGGATGCGCACGCCGCCCCGCTCCAGCAGCTTGACGATGGGCTGCTTGAAGAAGTGCGAGGAGTAGTGGATGCAGAACCAGTCCACCTCGTCCGGCTTGAGCCGGCCCTGGTCCATCAACGCGAAGAACCCATCCACGCCCAGCCCTACCAGCGACTCCAGCCGGCGGATGTCCTGCTTGATGTTGAAGGCCCCCGACGCGGCGGCCTCGGCGAACGTGGGCGAGTCAATCCACCCCGGCCCGAAGCCTCCATCGGCACCTCGGTTCGCTCCCACGTACATGCCCAGCTCGTGCCGGTTCGCATGGGAACGGATGTCCATCCACTCCACCTTGAGGCTGGGCCGGGTGGGGTGCGGTCGGTCCTGCACCACCGCGGCGCCCGCGCCGTCGGAGAGCATCCAGCGCAGGAACTCCGCCTCGAACGGCACGGTGTCCTCACCCGTGACTTCCTCGTAGTGGCTGGCTTTCAGCAGCCGGCTCACCAACTCGCTGGCGCAGACGATGGCGCGTCGAGCCTCTCCGCTGGCGACCTGAAGGGTGGCCGCCCGCAGCGCCTGCATCCCACTGGAGCAGATGCCCTGAAGCGAGGCCACCTCGCACGCGGGCCCGCCCAGCGCGCGGTGCACCTGGCTGGCGAAGCCGGGAAGCACCAGGTCTGCCTGCGTGGTCGCGGTGACCAGCAGGTCCATCTCGTTCAATGAAATGGGCGAGCGCGACAGCGCATCATGGATGGCGTGGACCGCCAGGTCCCAGTTCCTGAATAGGCTGCGCTGCTCACGGTCGATGGCGTAGTGGCGCTGGGTGATGCCGTTCTGCGACAGGACGCGGGCGCGGGCGCGGGAGGGACGTCCTCGAACCTTGCCGAGATAGTCCTCCATCTGCTCGTTGGAGATGGGCTCGCCCGGCAGGAACTTCCCGAGACTCGTGATGAAGGCGTCGTGGGGCATGGCCGGAACATATGTCGTCATGCCACGGGAGTCCCTGAGGCTCCTCCTGTGCCGGGAAGGTGGCGCTTCAGGTCAGCCGGGACTTGAGCCGCGCCGCATATCGACGGCTCATGGAGAGCGGCGCCCCCGCGCCCCGGACGTGGACGCGAAAGCCCTCGTCGCCTTCGCTCTCCACGCGCTCCACGCAGCCCAGGTTGATGATGGTGCCCCGGTGGATGCGGACGAAGTGCTTCTCCGGCAGCCGCGCTTCCCACTCCGAGAGCGGGCGGGGGAGCAGATGGCGCTGGCCGTCACGCGTCACCAGCTCCGAGTAGTCCCCGGCGCTGCACACGGCCGAGAGGTCCGAGACTTGAATGAAGCGCACCCGGCGCTCCCCGGACAGAAAGAGGTGGTCATCGAGCGCCAGCGGCCGAGGCGCTTCCTCTGGTGTCGCGGGCATCACGCGTTGGAGCACCCGGTCCACCGTGGCACGCAGGCGCTGCGGGTGGACGGGCTTGAGCAGGTAGTCCAGGGCGTTGACCTCGAAGGCTCGCAGCGCGTGCGCGTCGTAGGCGGTGACGAAGACGACCTGGGCACGGACCTCCACGCGCGACAGCAGGTCGAAGCCCGAGGCTCCCGGCATCTGCACGTCGAGGAAGAGCACGTCGGGGTCCAGCTCCGCGATGCGCTGCGCGGCCTCGTCCGCGTCCGCCGCTTCGCCCACCACCTCCAGCTCCGGGTGGGGCTTGAGCAGCTTGCGCAGTTCGTTGCGCGCCAGTCGCTCGTCATCCACCAGCAGCACTCCGAGCTTCGCGCTCACGCCGCCTCCCGCCGTGCCAGCTCCACATGAAGGGAGGCCCTCACCCAGCCGCCATCCGCGCCCACGGTGAAGCGATGCCGGCCCGGGTACGCGTGCTCCAGTCGCTCGCGGACATTGGCAAGGCCTGTGCCGGTGCCGGTGCTCTCGGGCCGAGACGTCGGCTCGCGCCATGAGCCGGTGTTGGCCACCTCGACCTCCAGCGTGTCGCCCTGTCGCGACGCTCGAATGCGCAGCTCCAGCGGTCCCTTCTGACTGTCGAGTCCGTGCTTCACCGCGTTCTCCACCAGGGGGTGAATCAGGAAGCCCGGCAGCCGTGCCTCTTCCGCGCCGGGCCCCACTTCGAATGTGACGCGCAGCCGTTCCTCGAAGCGGATGCGCTGAATCTCCAGGTAGCTGCGAATCGCGCGCAGCTCCTCTCCGAGCGGCACCTCCCGCTCTCGCGTCTCCAACAGTGAGTAGCGGAAGAAGTCGGCCAGCTCCGTGATCATCTGCCTCGCGCGTCCGGGCTCCTCGTCCACGAGCGCGCGGATGGAGTTGAGCGCGTTGAAGAGGAAGTGGGGGTTCACCTGATAGCGAAGCATCTGCCAGCGTGCCTCGGTGGCGAGCGACAGGGCTCGCAGCGCGCGCTCCCGCTCCGCCTCCAGGTCGAGCCGGTAGGCATTGCCCAGGAACAGCGCGCTCCACGCCAGGAGGACGATGGTGCAGTTGAGCGCATCGTGAGTGAAGGCCGGATGGAACACGGGGACCAGCCCGAAGCTCCAGCGCAACAGCCCCAGCCACACCACGGCCAGCAGCGAAGAGAGCGTCAGGCCCACCGTGCCCAGCACCCAGGCCGGTGCGCGCCGCGCCCACAGCCGTGAGAGCACCCGCGCCATCGTCAGACTGATGCCCAACCCCAGCAGGGAGCGCACCAGCTTCAGTCCGATGACGAAGAGGTGCTCCTTCGTGCCGCCATGCTCCAGGTTGGGGATGGACAGGACATAGCCGGCGAGCGCGTACGCCCCCCAGCCCCAGAGCTGGACCTTCCAGAACCGAGCACCAAGCCGCATGCTCGGGGTTCTAGCGCTTCTGGATGTGAACCACCTTGTTGATGATCTTCCAGGCGCCGTCGGTCTTGATGACGGTGAGGTAGTCCGTCATGAACGCGTCGGGGTGGTCGAGCTCGACCTTGGCGACGCCCACGTCACCGGTGACGTCCAGGCTGACCAATCGGCGCTTGCGCTTCGCTTCGTCCGCGGCGGGCTTCCCATTCACGCCCGCGAGGTACTCGGCGGTGGTCTTCCTCACGAGCGCTCCATCCCGGTTGAGGAACATCTTCATCTCGTCGTGCATGGCCTCCCGGAAGGGGGCCACCTGTCCGGTGGCGTGGCCTTTCAGATAGAGCTCCACGGCGCGTCGCGCGCCAGCCTCGTCTTCCGAAGGGGCGGGCGTGCCGAGCGCGCTGCCCGAAGTGAGTACCGCTCCCACGATGACCGAGCCCACGGCGACCGCGTTCCTGAGGTGCTGCTTCATGGGTGTCTCCTGTTTGCGTCGAGGTGTCGGCGACAGGGGTAACGGAGACTCGCCTGTCCGCACAGCGCGCTTCTTCCAACGGCGTCAGACACCGCCGGACGGTGCTCGCAGGCGACGAGCGGCGCGCCAGGAGCCGCCGGGTCCCACGGAAAGCGCACCGAGAAATCCCGATTTATGTCTCCTACCTGCCAGACGGGCGGGCAGCGCGGAGAGGTACGCCTGCTTCTCGGGGCCCTGGAGGTGGAGGTGTTTCGCATAGAGTGCTGCCGCCCGAGCAGGTCGCCCCGGTCGCGACGGTTCGGGATGGTGGCGCATCGGAACATGAGGACGGGAGACGCATGGACTGCGACTGGCTCATCATCGGCTCGGGCTTCGGCGGCAGTGTCAGCGCGCTGCGGTTGACCGAGAAGGGCTACCGCGTGGTGATGCTGGAGAAGGGCCAGCGTCTGCTCGCCGCCGACTTCCCGAAGACGAACTGGGACCTGAAGCGCTGGTTGTGGATGCCACAGCTCGGCTGGCGCGGCCTGTTCAAGATGACGTTCTTCCGCCACGTCACCGTGCTGTCCGGCGTGGGGGTGGGCGGAGGCTCGCTCGTCTACGCGAACACGCTGCCCGTTCCGAAGGATGACTTCTTCGAGGCCACCTCGTGGGGGCACCTCGCGAACTGGAAGGAAGAGCTGTCCGGGCACTACCGCACCGCGCGACGGATGCTTGGCGCCACGCTCAATCCGCTCACCACGGTGCCGGACCGGGTGCTCGAGGAGGTGGGCAAGGACATCGGCCGTCAGGGCTTCGAGCCCGCCACCGTGGCGGTCTACTTCGGCGAGCCGGGCGTCACCGTGAAGGACCCCTACTTCGGAGGCGAGGGCCCGGAGCGAACCGGCTGCATCGCCTGCGGCGGCTGCATGCTTGGCTGTCGCCACGGCGCGAAGAACACGCTGGACCGGAACTACCTCCACCTCGCGGAGAAGCGCGGCCTCACGCTGCACGCTGATACCGAGGCGACGTGGGTGCGCCCGCTGCCGGAGGGAGGTTACGAAGTGGAGGCGCGCCAGGGCACCGGCCTGTTCTCCCGGAAGACGCTGCGATTCACCGCGCGCAACGTCGTCTTCGCTGGGGGCGTGCTGGGCACCGTGGACCTGCTGCTGCGCTTGAAGGAGCGTCCGGACGGACTGCCCCGGCTGTCGGAGCGACTGGGTGACAGCGTGCGCACCAACTCCGAGGCGCTGGTGGGCATCGTGAGTGGGCACAAGGACCAGGACCTCTCGAAGGGCATCGCCATCGGCTCCATCCTGCACACCGACGAGCGCTCGCACCTGGAGCCGGTGCGCTACTCGGCGGGCTCGGGATTCTTCCGCCTGCTGATGGCGCCGCAGGTGCGCGGGACGACGATGCTCACGCGGGTGGCGCGGCTCTTCGCGCTGCTCGCGCGGCATCCATTGCGCTTCCTCAAGGCCTGGTTTGTTCCGGACTTCGCGCGGCGGACGATGATTCTCCTCTACATGCGCACGCTGGAAGGGCACCTGCGCATGCGGCGCGCGAGAGGGCTGACCACCGGCCTGCGCAGGGGCCTCACCACGGGCCTCCAGTCCGGCCCCGCGCCGACCTCCAACATGCCGGAGGCGTTCGACCTGGCGAAGCGCGTGTCCGACAAGCTCGACGGGTATCCCATGACGATGGTGAGCGAGACGGTGCTGGGCATCCCCACCACCGCGCACATCCTGGGTGGCTGCTGCATGGGAGACTCGGCGGAGACGGGCGTGATCGACCATCGCCACCGCGTCTTCGGCTACGAGGGCCTGTACGTGGTGGATGGCTCGGCCATCTCCGCCAATCCGGGCGTCAATCCCTCGCTCACAATCACCGCGCTCGCCGAGCGCGCGATGACGTTCATCCCAGCCGCGCACGCAGGCGACGAAGTGAAGAGGACCGTGTCGCCGGGTGTGTCGGAGACGGCGCCGCAGCTCACGCGCTGAGTTTGGGTTCAATCCCGGCAGTGCATTCGGACGACAGTGCCGTCGGTGGAGTGACGGCACCGGCCTTCGTAACTGAGGCGCTGAAGACGGCTACACGCGGGCGACAGCGCAGCAGAGAGTGACGGCGCCGACCTTCAGCAACTGGTGTGCTGAAGGTTGCATCAATCCCGGCAGTGCATGCGGACGACAGCGCCGTCGATGGAGTGACGGCGCCGACCTCCCGCAACTGATGCGCTGACGACGGCTACAGGCGGACCTGGAGCTCGTAGCGGCGGTTCTTCGCCTTCTTCGCCTCGGTGTTGTCCGGCTTCACCAGGGGGCGATCGGCGCCCAGCCCCACGGCGGTGATTTCGCTCCGGGAGATGCCTCGGGCGACCAACTCCTTGACGATGGCCTCCGCGCGCTGCTCGCTGAGTTGCTTGTTCTTCGCGGCGTCACCCGTCGAATCGGTATGGCCAGAGACCTCGAACTTGTAGGTCTTCACTCCCGCGGCGGTGAGCTGCTTCTTGGCGTCGACGAGGGCGTTGGCGAGCTTCTTGAGCTTCGCGTCGCAGCCAGGGGCCAGCTCCGCGGTGCCCGTCTTGAAGCTGCACTGGTTCTTCTTCGCCTCGTCCGTCAGCTTGGTGTTGACCTTCTTCTCGACGGTGGACTTGCCCGCGTCGCCCGCGGCCTTCTTGATGGAATCGAAGGGGCTCTGCGCGGCGGCCACGCTCGGGACGGCCAGCAGCGACACGGCGATGCACAACGCCTTGAGCTTCATACGTGGGACTCCTTGGGTTCCAATGGGGAAGGGAACCGGGGACGCAGGCTGCCCAGGGAGTCCTCTCCCGTCCAGCACCACGATGCCTCCCGACCGGTGGAGCCGCCGCCCGCCTGCCGGGGTGGGAGGGAGTACCCTCGGGCTGGAGGTCCCGGGAAAACTTGCCTCGGCGTGTGGGCGGAGCAGCATGGACACCCGGAGTCCTTCCACGCAGCGACAGTGAGGCATCCGTGGGCAGCGGCAGTCGGACGGAGCGGTGGCGGCAGTTCCTCTCGGGGCACCGGGTGGGCTCGGACGTGAAGCCGGTGGAGGCGTTGGTGGAGAAGGCGCCCACCAGCTACGAGCATCTCCCGTTGGACGAGCGCACGCCGTACGACGTGGACTACGACCGCATCGTCTTCTCCAGCGAGTTTCGTTGCCTGCATGACAAGACGCAGGTCTTCCCCCTCTCGTCGAGCGACTACACGCGCACGCGACTGACCCACAGCATCGAGGCGTCCTGCGTGGGGCGCTCGCTGGGCCAGCTCGCGGGCCGCGGCCTGAAGATGCAGGACGTGAAGGTGGAGCCCTCGCACCTGGGCACCATCGTCGCGGCGGCGTGCCTGGCGCACGACATCGGCAATCCGCCCTTCGGCCACTCCGGAGAGGCGGCCATCCAGCACTGGGTGGAGCAGCGACTCACGGCCCCGGGCAGCGCGCCTTCAAACCGCCCGAGTCCCTTCGGTTCTCCGGAGGAGTGGAAGGACCTGGAGAGCTTCGAGGGCAACGCGCAGGGCTTTCGAATCCTCAACCGGCTCCAGTCGCGCGAGCGGCGGGGCGGGTTGCGCTACACGGCGGCGACGCTCGGCGCGATGAGCAAGTACCCGCGCCCGTCCGTCCTCCCAGGCGGCCGCGAGCCGGTGAAGGGGCGCGTGTCGGAGAAGAAGTTCGGTTACTTCCAGGACGACCGTGTGCTGGCGCTGGAGGCCTATCGCGCCGCGGGCCTGCGAGAGCGCGAGGAGGGAGTCTTCTCCCGGCACCCGTTGGCCTTCCTCGTCGAGGCGGCGGACGACATCTGCTACGCGGTCATCGACCTGGAGGACTCCGCGAAGCTCGGCCTGATTCCGACAAAGGACGCCTGCGAGCTGCTGGACAAGGTGCTGCCGTCGCCGGTGAAGGGCGAGGTCCGGCCGCCTCCGGCGCACCCGGAGACGCGGATGGCGCAGGCGCGGGCTCGGGCGATTGGCGTGCTCATCCAGGCGTGTGTGCGCGTGTTCCTGGAGCACGTGGAGGCGATGGAGGCGGGGGAGTGGGAGACGCCACTGGTCTCCGCGCGGGACGAGGTCCGCGTGCCGCTGAAGGTCATCAAGGAGCTGACGCGGCGCCAGGGCTACGAGAGCGAGCGCGTGCTGCAAATCGAGAGCGCGGGCTTCAAGACACTGGGTGGCCTGCTCGACATGTTCGCGGGGGCGGTGGTGACGGACACGCCCAATCGCGAGGAGAAGAAGCTGCGACAGCTTCTCCCCTTGGAGCTGTTTCAGCGGCCAGACAATCCGCTGAAGAGCGAGGACATCGGTGAGGCGCTCGCGAGGTTGTCCATGTACCAGCGGCTCCTGTGCGTTACGGACTACATCTCCGGGATGACGGACGGCTTCGCGGTGGAGCTGTACCAGCGGTTGTCCGGCATCAAGCTGCCGACCTAGCGGCGCCCTCGCCGTGCCTCAGGCGTGCAAGTCCTCCGAGCGTGCCCCCGCGCGGCGCTCACGTCCGCGCTGCTCCAACTGGGAGAGCGAGTTGTCGATGGCCAGGATGTTGCCCGACGGGTCCTTGAACCACGCGGACTTGATGTCCCCCATGGTGGCGATTCCATTGCGCGTCTGGATGCCCATCTCCGGAATGTCGTAGTCCTCGAGCTTCACGCCGGCGCTCCGCAGGCTGTCCACCGTCGCCTCCACGTCCTCCACGGCGAACGAGCACGCGGTCGCGGTGGAGCCGGAGGGCGTCGAGCGCTCATAGAGCAACAGGTAGGAATCCCCGCTCGAGCGGAACATGGCCGCGCCTTCCTCCCCCAACTCCGATACTTCTTCCAACCCCAGCACCTCGCTGTAGAACCGCCGGGCCGTCTTCAGGTCCGTCACCGCCAGGGTGGGCACCGCCTTCGTTCGTCCAAGTCCCATGGGCCTCGAGCCTCCTTCCGGGACAGGTGGGCACCAGGCGCGAGGCTCGCAAGCGATACCCCCGCCCGAGCCCCGGCTCTCCGAGGTGGCGAGGGAGGTGCGTCTCCCGGGTACCCCTGGCGCGACGTCGACGTAGGTCTCTCCTGGGGGCTCCGCTACACTCGGCGGCATCGTGACACCGCTGGAAGAAGAGACGCCGTCCTCCTCATGGCGGCGATGGCTGAGCCAGGTCGCGGTGTGGACCGTGCCCGGGACGCTCTCCGCGCTGGAGACGTACTTCTTCAGCCTGTCGAGCCCCAAGCCGCTGGAGCCTTGGCGCGCCTTCGTGTCACAGCTGCCAGCCTGGTACGTGTGGGTGCCCGCCACGCCCATCGTCTTCCACCTCGCGCGCAGGTGGCGGCTGGGGCGGCCCTTTCGTGCGCGCGCCTGGGCGAGCCACCTGTTGGCCTGCCTGAGCGTGGGGTGTCTCTTCGCGCTCGTGTACACCGTCTTTCAGCGCGCTTTCGTGCCAGCGATGGGCGCGGGTGGGCCTTCCTTCGCGATGATGCTGCTGCGCTACTCGCTGGGCTGGCTGCCGATGATGGCGATGACCTACGCGGCGGTGGTCGGTGTGGCGCAGTCGCTTGCCTCCCAGCAGAGGGCTCGGGAGAAGGAGCGTCAGGCCGCGGCGCTGGCCATCGAGCTCTCCGAAGCCCGGCTCCAGGCCCTCCAGGTCCAGCTCCATCCGCACTTCCTGTTCAACACCCTCAACGCCATCGTCGTGCTGGTGCGCGCGCAGGAGACGGACACGGCTGCGAGGATGCTCGTGCTGCTCGGTGACATCCTGCGCGGGTTGTTGAAGCAGGGCGCCACGCAAGAGGTCTCGCTGCGAGAAGAGGTGGCGGTGCTGTCGCGCTATCTGGAAATCCAGCAGCTTCGCTTCCAGGACCGCTTGCGCGTCGACTGGGACGTGGACGATGCGCTCCTGGACGCGCGGGTGCCGCACCTGGTGCTCCAGCCGCTGGTGGAGAACGCCATCCGCCACGGGGTCTCCGCGCGTACGGCGGCGGGCGTGCTGCGCATCCGTGCGCGTCGCCAGGGAGACGCGTTGTCGCTCGAGGTGGAGGACGACGGGCCGGGGCTCCCGGCTGGCTTCGACCTGGAGCGCAGCCCGGGAATCGGCCTGTCCAACACGCGGGCACGCTTGTCGCAGCTCTATGGCGACGCGGGGCGTGTCGTCGTGGCTCCACCGAGGGAGGGCGTGGGCACGGTGGCCACTGTCACGCTGCCCTTCCACGCCGTCGTCACGGTGTCCGAGGCGGGAGCCGCGCGTGGCTGAGCTGAGCGTCCTGCTGGTGGACGATGAGCCGCTGGCCCGACGGGGACTGCGGCAGGCGCTGAGCCGACACGCGGACGTGACGGTGTGTGGCGAGTGTCGTGACGGACGCGAGGCGGTGGCCGCCATCCACTCGCTGCGGCCTCACCTGGTGTTGCTCGACGTGCAGATGCCGGAGCTGGATGGCTTCGGCGTCATCCGGGAAGTGGGCGCGGCGCGGATGCCCGCGGTCGTCTTCGTCACCGCATACGACACCTTCGCCGTCCGCGCGTTCGACATGCACGCGGTGGACTACCTGGTGAAGCCCTTCGCGGACGAGCGCTTCGACGAGGCGCTGCAGCGGGCCCGGCAGCGGCTGCGGCAGGGCAAAGCGGTGGAGCTGGGGCGGAAGCTCGCGGCCCTGCTGGCGGACGCGGCGGGCCCCGTTGTGCCCGCGCAAGGGGCAGGGGCCATCGAGCCACCCCCTTCGGAGCCCGCGCGTCCGGGCGAGCCCATGGATCGGTTGCTGGTGAAGGTGGGCACGCGCTCGGTGCTGGTGCCGGTGGCGGACATCGACTGGATTGGGGCTGACGACTACTGCGTCACGTTGCACGTCGGGGACCGGGAGCATGTGCTGCGAGAGAGCCTCGCGGCCCTGGAGTCCCGTCTGGATGCGGAGCGCTTCGTGCGCATCCACCGCTCGGTCATCGTCAACGTGGAGCGCATCCGTGAGCTGCACCACGACTCGCCCACGGAGACGGTGGTGGTGCTGAGCACTGGCCAGAGGCTGCGGGTGAGCCGCACTCGCAAGGACGTGCTGGAGCGCAGGCTCGGCCGGGCCCGCTGAGCGGACCCTTCACGCGAACGCTTGCGGCATTCTTCCGGGGCAACAGGGGAGGGTGGTCATTCAGTCTCCGAAGCGGGCGCGGCGACAGGTGAACCCATCGACCTGTCCGCCGCGATGCCACCCCGGTGACCTGCCTGGGGCGACGTCAGACGTCGGCGACACGCACCACGAGCTTGCCGAAGTTGCGTCCCTGGAGCAGGCCGATGAGCGCTGTCGGCGCGTTCTCCAGGCCGTCGACCACGTCCTCACGCAGCTTCACCTGTCCGGCGGCGACCCACTCGCCCATGTCGCGGAAGAAGGCGTCGAAGCGGTCGGCGTAGTGGTCGAGGATGACCAGGCCCTGCACGGTGATGCGCTTCTGCAACACGGCCGTCATCACCCCAGGCAGCAGGTTCGGCCCCGCCGGCGGCGTCTCTTCGTTGTAGTGCGAAATCAAACCGCACACCGGCACGCGCGCGCCGACGTTGAGCAGTGGCAGCACCGCCTCGAACACCGCGCCGCCGACGTTCTCGAAATAGATGTCGATGCCGTTCGGGCAGGCGGCCGCGAGGTGTTCGGCCAGCCGAGGGTCTCTGCGGTCGAGGCAGACGTCGAAGCCGAGCTCCTCGACTGCGTAGCGGCACTTGTCCGCGCCGCCGGCGATGCCGACCACGCGCGCGCCCTTGAGCCGGGCGAGCTGCCCGACCACCGCGCCGACCCCGCCGGATGCGGCGGCCACGACCACGGTTTCGCCCCGCTGGGGGCGGCCGATGTCGAGCAGGCCCACGTAGGCGGTGAACGCGGGCATGCCGAGCACGCCCAGCGCCAGTGACGGCTGCGTCAGCGCGCCGAGCGGGACCAGGTCTTGCCCGTCCGACAGCGCGTAGTCCTGCCAGCCCGCTCTGCCGAGCACCAGGTCACCGGCGCGGAATCGCGGATGCCTGGACGCGACGACGCGGTTGACCGTGCCGCCCGCCATGGGGTCACCCAGCGGCACCGAGGGAGCGTAGACCGGAGGGATTTCGTCCATCACCTGGCGCATGTACGGGTCGAGCGACAGGTACAGCGTGCGCAGCAGCACCTGTCCTTCGGCGGGCGTCGGTACGGCGGCTTCGTCGAGACGGAAGTCCCGGGGCGTAGGCGACCCGCGTGGACGCGCGGCGAGGACGACACGGCGATTGACGGCGGCATCTGGCTTCATGGGCTTGCTCCTGGGGTGTGGCGAGACGTTCTGCTGGAGCGCTCTGGCGCCGCCGCATGCACATGCACGGACGTCGCGAGAGCGGTGTGTGGACAGGAATAGACCGGTCGTCTAGTGAACTGGCAAAAAAAGGGGGCACACCCGTGCCCCGTTCCCCTTCAGCGGGCTTTCGTGAGACCCAGCTGCTTCCGTGTGGCGGCCATGACCGCGTCCAGTGGCGCGCGGTCGCGAGAAATCTTGGCGAGCAGACTGGCGCCAAGCCAGCTCTGGTAGAGCGAGGCCGCGACAGCGTGCGAGTCCAGTGGGGCAGACAGAGAGCCGTCCGTCCTGCCCGCTTCGATGCAGCGAGCCAGGCGTTCGACGACTCCACGCGTCCCCTGTTCCAGTTCCGCGCGCATGCTCTCGGACAAATCGCTGACCTCCGCGCCGAGCTTGACCACGAGGCACCGGCTCTTCGCGTCGTCGCCAGTCTGCGAGTCGAGCCAATCGCGGAAGTAGGCGGTCAACCGCCGTGCGGCCGTGCCCCGCTGCGATAGCAGTGCGTCCATTCGCCCCAGGTAGTCGGTGAAGTAAGCCTCGATGACCGCCTGCCCGAACGACTCCTTGGATCCGAAGTAGTGGTAAAACGAGCCCTTTGGCACCTGCGCCGCCGTGAGCACCTCGGTCAGGCCGACTCCCGTGAAGCCCTTGCGCAGCAACAGTGGCTTGGCCACATCGAGGATGTGCTGGCGGACGTCGGTCGCGGCGGCGGGCGCGGTCATGCGTCGATCATAACGGCGCATTAGACCGGTCGTCTACTGAATCGGAGCCCCAGGCCGTAGAACTCCACCCGCGCCGCGACGTCATCCACGGTCACGGTCCGCTCCTGGAAGACGCCGCGCTTACGAAGGAAGGTCTCGACCCTGGCATCCAGCGCCCCCATCCACGAGGGGATGGGCTGCGCGGTCTCCCAAGTTCTTCCAGGTGGCGTCAGTCCTCGCACACCCGTGGCCGGCGGGCGTGGAGCGTCACGGGGCCGGTGCGCGCACCTTCTCCACGGCGGTGGTCACGTCGGACCACTCCCTGGCGCTCAGGTGCATACCGAAGACGCGACCCACCTCCAGCTTCTCGCGCGCGACGACCTCCACCGTCTCGGCGAGCTGTTGCACGTTGAAGAACGAGCCATCCGGCATCGGCTGCACCAGGTCGCTGGTGTACAGGAGGCGGTGCTCGGGCAGTCCGACGAAGAGCATGCGCTCGCCCGTCTCGGTGCGCACCGGCACCAGCTCCAGGCGGTTCTTCCCGGAGCCCAGAGTGGTGCGCGTGCCGACGGGACGAATCGCACTGGAGCGAGGCGACTTCGCGAGCGCATCCGGAGTGAGGGTGCGGGGAGACTTCAACAGGCGCTCCACCAGCGGGCGGTTGAGGTCCAGCACGTGGAGGGGCACCCCGCGAGCGACGTACTCCCGCAGTCCGCCGATGTGGGGCCACGCATCGCTGGTGGTCACCACGGCCTTCACCTTCACGCCCGGGAAGCGCCGCTGGGCCTCATCCATCACTCGCGCCGAGTAGCCCGAAGACAAGGGTGCCTCGATGATGACCAGACCGTCGTCCTGCTTCACGAGGACGACGTCCCAGGCGCCGGGCAGGTGCACCACGCCAGGCACCAGCTCGACGGCGGGCCGGTCGGGCCGGCCCAGTGGAGCGGTCTCCGCCGTGGTCTTGCTCCGCGCCGCGAAGCCCTTGCGCACGTCCTCGGGAATGGAGAAGTCCGACTCGGACAACTTCGGCTCCAGCTCCAGCCGCGTCACCGTGAAGGAGTGATAGGCGTTGCCATTGCGCTCCCATTCCCAGTGTCGGGGGTAACGCAGGCCCCCTGACTCCAGGGACCAGGACTGGAACGACAGCCGGGTGCGCACGTCACCCCAGACGCTCCAGAAGAAGTCACCAGGGTGCGCGTCCACGGTCTCCACCTGAGTGGGCAGCCCGGTCCGGGCATTGAGGAACAGCTTCGCCGTCGCGCTCCCATGGTGGAACGTCACCACATGGTGGGGCACGTCCTGCAATACGGTGTCGGGAAGAGCGCGCAGGTCGGCGGCTTCCAGCGCGGTGAAGAGGACCCGCTCGGGAGCGAAGTCCAGGCGCTCCTCCATGTCCTGGAGCTGCGCGGCGCCGGCGGGGAACAGCTTTCCACCGCGCTCCATCGCCACGACGCCGTCGGCCAGCATCATCGTCACGGCCTGCCAGGAGTCGAGGCCCGCGGCCCCTCGGCTCTCCGTCTTCTGACGCAGGCGCCGGTGGCGCAGGTCCCGAACCTCTTCGAGCTGCTCGTACATGACGAGCCAGGGCGCGGCGGGGCGCTCGGACTGCTCCAGCAGGTTCCAGTGGCCGATGCCGTGAATGCGCAGGCTGGAGAGGGCCCGCAGCCGTGCTTCACCGCCCATGGCCTCCAGGGCGGCCTGGACGCGGGGCCGGGCGGTGTCTTCGGCGGAGCGCGCGGTGGAGGCGAACAGCAGCGTGGCGAGCACGAGTGACAGTGGAAGTCTTCTCATGCCCGCCAGGATGTCGCCGCGCGCATCGCCCTTCCGAGGCGTGCAGGGAATGGCGTGAAACGCGCGGCGAGTGGTGAGCCCGGTGCGGCGAACGGCGTCGCGGGCTTCAGTCTCCGGAGACGGCGAGCTGCCAGTCACCCGTCTTGCTGATGCCCACGCGCAGGCCGTAGTAACTGTCGCGCGTCTCCCGCATGCCCTTCAACTCCGCCTCCGAATAGACGTCGGAAAGCGCCTTCCAGTCCTCCGGGTTCTTGACGCCGGTCACGTGAAGCCAGGGCCAGTAATAGATGCCGCCTTGCAGCGCGTAGGGCAGGTCCAGCACGTTGACGAGGCGCGCGAGGATGGGCTCGCCCTCGGCCTCTCGTTCCTTCCAGTACGCCGCGACGTCGTCGCCATCGCCGAAGGTGAAGCGCACGCTCTTGCCCTTTTCGTCCGCCAGCTTGGAGAGCTGCGCGTAGTCACAGGCCCTGGCGGCGGCGATGATGCGGCGGCGCATGTCCTCCACGGCCTTCGGCGGCGGCGGCGGGCCCGTGCGCGGCTCCGGGAGAGGCAGGTCCATCGCGGAGCACTTCACGGCGCCCGCATCGCCAGGACTCCCAGCCAGGAGGCCCGCGTCCGTGGTGCCCGCGTCCTCCACGCGCGAGCCAGAGTCGGAGCTTGCGACAGTCCCATCACCCTCGGCTCGAGGACTCGCGGGCGCGGCGGGGGGCTGAGTCTCCGTGGACGGAGGAGGTGTGCTGGCATCCTCCCCCGACGGCGGAGTGGAGGCGCGCGGGGTACAGGCGAGGAGCGAGGCCGCGGCGTAGACGGACAGGAGCGTGAACCGGTTCATGGCCCGCCTATGTAGACCAGGGGCGGCGGGCGAAGGTCCGGTTTCAGTGCGCCGTGTCGTTCAACTGCCGCCTTCTGGTGACTCGATGACGACCGCGAAGGGGTCGAAGGGCTTGTCGCTCTTCTTCTTCGTGGACGTGTTGGGCATGCCGTACTCGCCGGTGGGGTGCTCCGGGCGCACGGAGGTGTACGGGTCGATTTTCACGGGGACGCCGAACACCTTCGGGTTCTTCTTCGGCTCCGACGGCCCGCCAAAGTTCGAACGGTTGTCTTCGCTCATTCCCGCAGTCTACCGCGTCGGCCGGCCGGTTGCTTTCGGGCCGGCCCTGCACGGACTGCTTGGGTCTCGCCGTGGACAGGGCGATACTCCCGGCCCATGTGTGGCCGTGTCACCGTTCGGACTTCTCCAGACCAGCTCGTGGTGGAGCTGGGGCTTGCTGGCATTCGCGCGGCGGTGGATCGCCCGCGCTTCAACCTGGCGCCCACGCAGTTGATGCCCGTGGTGCCCAATGACGGCGCGCGGATGTTGGATGCGTTTCGTTGGGGACTCATCCCTTCGTGGGCGAAGGACGCGAGCATCGGCAACAAGCTCATCAACGCACGCGGTGAGACGGTGGCGGAGAAGCCCAGCTTCCGCAGCGCGCTCAAGCGGCGGCGGTGCCTGGTGGTGGTGGACGGTTGGTATGAGTGGAAGCAGTCCACGAAGCCGAAGACGCCCTTCCTCTTCCACCGTGAGGACGACAAGCCCCTGGCGCTCGCCGGGTTGTGGGAGGAGTGGACGGCGCCGGACACGGGTGAGGTGCTGCGCACGTGCACCATCATCACCACGGGCCCCAACGCGCTGATGGCGCCGATTCACGACCGGATGCCCGTCATCCTTTCGCCACAGGCGCAGGAGGTATGGCTGCGTCCGGAACCCCAGGAGGCGGCGGTGTTGTTGCCGCTGCTGGTGCCCGCCGTCGACGGCGGGATGGAGGCCTACGAGGTCTCGCGCGTGGTCAACATCCCCACGAACGACGTGCCCGCGTGTGTGGAGCGCGTGGCCGCATAGCGCGAGTGCCGCTACGCCTTGCGCCGCACGCGTGAGTCCAGGCTCCAGGGCCCTCCGCCGATGAGGGCCACCGCCACCATCACCGTGAGATAGAGCAGCGCCAGCTCCATGCGCCCGAACGGGTCCGCGCGGTGGCGGAACAACGCCACCAGCATGGTGAAGCCCGCCATCGCCGCGGCCGGCCGTGTGAAGAGCCCCACCGCCACGAGCACCCCGCCCACCAGCTCCGCCAACGACGCGCACCACGCGAAGAAGAGCGGAAAGGGGAACCCCAGCTCCGCCACGCCCGCGGCGAATCGGGACATGTCTCCGGTGACTTTCGGCAACCCATGCCCCAGTCCCAGCGCGAGCCCAAATACAGCCCGCACCAGCGTCCAGCCCAACGCCATTCTTCCCACCATGTCGTAGTCCTCCAAAGCGTTGCCGCATCCTCGCATGACGTCGTCGTGCCTCGAACCGAAGGATTCCCAGCGAGGCGTTCATTCCCTGTCGCGTCGCGAATCGCGGCGGACATTCCAGAAGGAAAAGGGGCGCCCTATGAGCGAGCAGCGAAGGTCGTCGTGTGTCCAGCGCAAGGGGATGCGACTGGGGCTCATGTCATGGCTGTGTCTGAGCGTGGTGGGCTGTGGCGGCGTCTCTGAGCCCGAAGTCGCGGGGCCCGAGCAGTCGTCTTCCGCGTCCGCGATGCAGGTGGAGCGCGTGCGCGATTCGGCGGAGCTCGCGAAGATGCGGGACTACGTCGATTCGCTCTACGACGCGAAGTCCGTGGTGCACCGCTTCACCAGCAAGGGAGGAGATGGCATCGACTGCGTGCCGTTGTACGCACAGCCCGCGCTGCGGCAGCCTGGCATGGAGAATCACCGCATCCAGCTCGCTCCGGGAACCGAGCCCGTGCTCCCGCCCGAGCGCCTCGCTCCGTCCCCCACCGCGCCCTCTGAGAAGTGGCGGGCTCAGCCCGCGGCGCTGGAGGGCCTCGAGACGGCTCCAGACGACCTGGACGCCACCGGCGCGCTGCGCCGCTGCCCCGTGGGCTCCGTGCCCATTGTCCGACTGACGCTCGACACGCTCAAGCGCTTCGAGTCGCTGGAGGACTTCCGTCAGAAGGTGCCCGGTCACCTGCGGGGCAACGTCTCGGTGGAGACCGACAAGCTCCGCTCGCTGGCGAGCGCCACGCCGTCCGCGCGCTCGGGCCCCACGGACCTGCACCAGTACGCGCACACCGCGCAAGGGGTGAGCAACTGGGGCGCGGAGGCCATCTTCAACATCTGGAGCCCGTACACGGAGCTGTCCAGCGAGTTCAGCCTGTCGCAGATGTGGGTCGTCCGTGGCTCGGGCTCGAACCTGGAGACGGTGGAGGCGGGCTGGCAGAAGTACCGCGACCTCTACGGCGATGACCGTGCGCGCCTCTTCATCTACTTCACACCCGACAACTACGGCAGCGGCGGCTGCTACAACTTGAGCTGCGGCGCGTTCGTCCAGGTCAACAACACCGTCAGCATCGGCGGAGGCTTCAACAACTACAGCGTCACCAACGGCGCGCAGTACGAGTTCAAGTTGATGTGGTTCAAGGATGGCACCACGGGCGCCTGGTGGCTGAAGTTCCAGGACATCTGGGTGGGCTACTACCCGCGCACGCGCTTCGACGCCGCGGGGTTGATGGACCGGGCCGACGTCATCGACTTCGGCGGCGAAATCATCGACAACCGCAATGGCAACCTCCACACGTCCACGGACATGGGCGGCGGCGCCTATCCCGGCGTGGGCTGGGCCAATGCCGCCTACACGCGCAACCTGCTCTACGTGGACACCACCAACGTCTATCGGGAGCCGACCTCGCTGGGCGCCTGGCGCAATGACAGCAACTGCTACGACATCATCCAGTACAACAACCCCGGTGGCTGGGGCCGGTACTTCTACTTCGGTGGCCCGGGCTACAACGCCAACTGCATGTAGTCGCCCCGCGTGACGGGGGCGGGGAGCGGGCGCAAGGCGGGCCCGTTCCCTGTCGGGGTGCTCTGTCGGAGGGTGTCGGGGCAGGGGCGCGGGCCATGGCTGGCCCAGGACACGCGTCGAGGTCAGGTTGAAGGCTGGATGGGGGCCTCCTCTCACCGTGTCGGCCGGGCAAAGGGGCTCGGGCTCGCCCGGTGGTCAGGGTGCAGCCGAGCGGGGAGCCTCCGGAACGGGAGCGCCATGCAGACCGAGAACCCAACCCTGGACTTGGACAAGGTGGACGAGGCGGTGAGTGGGAACATCGTCGACGCGGGGCCGGACCACCTCACGGTGCACGACATCGGCGCGGGCGAGGACCTCACGCTGCGCATCGACGACCGCACCACCTACGGCTGGACGGATTCGCGCTACCGGGGGCAGTTGACCGACGCGGCCCAGGTCCGGGTGGGCTTCTATATCGCCGGAGGCGTGCACACGGCCGCGGAGATCATCGTGATGGACCCGGGACAGGGCGAGTCCATCGCGGCGGAGGTCCTGCCCAGCCAGTACCAGTGAGCCCGCGCCGGAAGGGGCGGGTGACGCCGCCTCCAGTAGACCCTGGCGCTATGACGCACGCTTGGGGGCGCGCAGGTCGGTGATGGCCAGGGGGTGGCGCGCGCCCTGGGGCGAGACGAGGGCCGCGTTGAGGATGAAGTCCTGGCCCATGCGCAGCTCCAGGGTGGTG
This sequence comes from Myxococcus llanfairpwllgwyngyllgogerychwyrndrobwllllantysiliogogogochensis, assembly GCF_006636215.1. GTDB lineage: Bacteria > Myxococcota > Myxococcia > Myxococcales > Myxococcaceae > Myxococcus > Myxococcus llanfairpwllgwyngyllgogerychwyrndrobwllllantysiliogogogochensis. The sequence continues at coordinate 27,231 of NZ_VIFM01000134.1, forward strand.
GGCCCCTTGTGCGTGGTGCGCCAGTCCAGCTCGATGCGCACGGTGCCCAACAGCTCGCGCTCCACGGTGGTGGTGTCGAGCGACTCGAAGAGGGCGACGGAGATGGGGCCGGGGATGAGCGGCAGCTCCAGCGTCACGGACTTCGTCGCGGGCACCGGCGTGTTGGCGGGGATGACCTCGTGCTGCGCGCCGCCGGGCACCATGATGCCAATGGGCATGGGCACCACGTCCGCCAGCCCGTTGATGCCTCGCGCCAGGTTGCGTCCGAGGATGGCCGCGCCGACGGCGACCCCCAGCTCCGGGTTGACCTCCTTGTCGGACGACAGGCGCTTGAAGTGGGAGAAGCGCTCGCGGATGACGGGCATGCGCGTCTGGCCGCCCACCAGCACCAGTTCGTCGACGTGCTCGGCCTTCAGCTTCGCGCGCTCCAGCACGTCGTCGCACGCGGACGCGGCGCGCTCGATGAGCTGGAACACCATCGACTCCAGTTGCTTGCGCGTGAGCGTGTAGTCGAAGTCGACGAAGCCGCCGTCCTTCTGGGCGATGCAGGGCACGCGCAGCACGGTGGAGTCACGCGAGCTGAGCGTCATCTTCGCGGACTCGGCGGCGAACACCAGCCGCTGCATCACCACCTGGTTGCCGCGCAGGTCGATGCCGTGCTGACGCTGGAAGTCCGCCACCAGCATCTCGACGATGCGCTCGTCGAAGTTGGCGCCACCCAGGAACGCGTCGCCGCCGGTGGCCAGCACCTTCACGATGCGGTTCTGCACCGCGAGCAGCGTGGCGTCGAACGTGCCACCGCCCAGGTCGAACACCATCACCGTCTGTTCGGGGTTGCGCAGGTTGGCGTAGTAGAGTGCCGCCGCGGTCGGCTCGTTGATGATGGCGCGCACCTGGAGCCCGCACTGCTCGGCGGCCTGTCGCACCGCCTCGCGCTGGCGGATGCTGGCGTGCGCGGGCACGGTGAGCACGCACTCGCGGAAGGGCTCTCCGGCCGCGTGGGTCGCCAGCGTGAGAATCTGCCGGATGACCAGCTGGGTGACGTCCGTCAGCGACGTCACCTTCCCGTACATCTTCACCGCGGTGTAGCCGTCGGGTGCCTCGACGAGCTCGAAGGCGTACTTGTCCTTGTGCTGCGTCACGTATTCGGACTGGTAGCGGCGTCCGAGGAAGCGCTTGGCGCCGAAGACGGTGTGCCGAGGGTCGTCGATGATTTGCCGCCGCGCCGCGTAGCCGACGATGGCCTTGTCCGCCGCGTGGAACCACACCACTGAAGGCAGCGTGAAGCTCTTGTCCGTCACGGGCACCAGCCGCAGCTTGCCCGTCTTGTCGAAGAACGCCGCCGACGTGTTGGTGGTCCCGAAGTCGATTCCGAGGATGGGGGCCGTGCTCATTCGCCCCTGACTCTCCCACGTCCTGAGCAACGGTTCAGCTCCGGAGATTCCATGCTCTCCAGGCTCGCGGATTATTGCGCCCACGAGCTGTCCGTTCCACCACACCCGGGGTGGGTGTCCCTACACGTGCTCCATCACCATGACGGCGACGGTGTGGGGTGCGAGCGCCTCGTAGATGTGGGGCACGTCGCCGGAGAAGGTCGCGTAGTCGCCGGGGTTCAGCTCGACGGGTGCGTCGCTGGGGCCCGCGCGCAGGCGGCCCTTGCTGACGACCAGGTGTTCGACGCTGCCCGGAATGTGGGGCTGGGCGTGGCGGGCGGCGCCGGGCTCCAGGTTGATGACGTAGAGGTCCCTGCGCGCGCCCGGGGGGCAGGCGGACAGCATGATGCCGGTGAAGTGGGCCTGCTCGGAGCGGATGGCCGCGCCCTCGCCCGCTCGGATGATGCGCACCTCGCGCGTGGGTGGGTCGACGAGGCGGCTGAACGGCACACCCAGGGCCACGGCCAGCGCCCAGAGCGTCTCGATGCTGGGGTTGCCGGTGCCGGCCTCCAATTGGGACAGCGTCGACTTGGAGAGGTTGGCGCGCCGGGCCAGCTCCGACAGCGACACGTCCGCGCGCTCACGCTCCCGGCGCAGCGCGATGGCGATGGCATCCAGGGGACGGGGTGGCTTGGGCGTTCGTTTTACCGGCATGGTCGTTCTTATTGACGAACGACAGGCTTCTGTCCACATTGATGCGCATGGGAAATGTGGATCGCGCCCTCGTCCGGGATGTGGGCGCCGTGGCGCTGGCGTCCGGCGTGGTGGGCGTGTCGTTTGGCGCGCTCGCGGTGGCGGCGGGGCTGTCGGTGTGGATGGCCCTCTTCATGTCGGTGGTGGTGTTCGCGGGAGGCGCGCAGTTCGTCGCGGTGGGCATGGTGGCGGCGGGAGCCACGCCGGTGGCGGCGGTGTTCGCGGGGCTGTTGCTCAACGCGAGGCACCTGCCGTTTGGAATGTCGGTGGCGGACGTGTTGGGGAAGCGGTGGCCCACGCGGCTGTTGGGCGCGCACCTGATGGTGGATGAGTCGGTGGCGTTCGCCCTGGCGCAGCGTGAGCCCGCGCGCAAACGCGCGGCCTACTGGTTGTGCGGCGGCATGCTGTTCGTGGCGTGGAACCTGGGCGTCGTGGTGGGTGGG
>NZ_VIFM01000135.1 GCF_006636215.1 Myxococcus llanfairpwllgwyngyllgogerychwyrndrobwllllantysiliogogogochensis
CCCCCAGCCAGAGTCCCCCCGCCACGGTGAGCCTCCGGCCCACGCGGTCCGCCAGCATTCCACCGAGCGGCCCGGCCACCACCGCGCCCGCGCCATACAGCGACGCGACGAGCCCGGCCCGCTCCACGGTGAAGCCCCGCTCCCCGGTGAGGTAGAGGGCCAGGAACGGCAGGATGAACGTTCCCAGCCGGTTCACCAGCGTCCCCAACCACAGCACCCAGAAGGTCCGGGGCAGGCCACCCACCAGGGGGCGCAGGACCGCGGCGACGTGGGCCCTCAGCCTCCCCGGCGGCGCGCTCACTGGGGTGTCCCGGTGAGCACGATGGCCGAGGGACTCGACCCCGAGGGGAACGGTGAGCCGACGATGGGAGACAGCGCTCCCGACGCGGCGTCGAGCGTGTAGACCGAGACGTTGGGGCCTTCCGTCTCGATGTTCGTCAGGTACATGCGCCCGCCCACCAGGTCGAACGCGATGAAGCGAGGCCCCACCAACGCCGCGAAGGGCGAGCCAGGCACCGGGACCAGCGAGCCGGTGCCGGGAACGACGGAGAAGCCAGACACGGTGCCGTCCCCCCAATCCGCCACGTAGACGAAGCGGCCCGAGGGGTGGATCTTGATCTGCGCGGGGTTCGCGCCCGTCGGAAACGGAGAGCCCGCGACGGGCGTCAGCGCGCCAGTGATGGGATTCGCGGCGTAGCCCCAGACGTCGCTGGACAGTCCGTGCGCGACGTAGACCGCCCCCGTGAACGGATGGACGGCCACGGAGAAGGGCATCGTCCCCGCGCCGAAGGGCGACCCCGGCACGGGCGTCAGCGCCCCGGTAACCGGGTGGATGGCATACGCGGTGACGGTGTTCGAGACATCATTGACCGCGTACAGGAACCGCCCCAGGGGATTCATCCCGAGCGACAGCGGATGAGGCCCCGTCGTGAGGGGGGACCCCGCGAGCTGCGTCAGCGCCCCCGTTGTCGCATCCACCGAGTACGCCGTCAGCGTGTCATCCCCCCAGTTCGCCACGTAGGCGAACCGACCCTGCGGCGTGAACACCAGGTTGATGGGGCGCACTCCGGTGGAGAACGGCGAGCCAGGGATGGGCGACAGCGCTCCGGTCCTCGGGTCGATGGCGTAGACGGAGATGCTCGACGAGAAGTAGTTCAACGCGTACAGCAGGCGCCCGTTGGGGTGCAGCCGCATGAACGACGGGCGCTCGCCAGCCGCGAACGGGGCGAACGGCAGCGCGCCGAGCGCCCCCGTCCTCGGGTCGATGACATGCCCGGTGATGTCATGCGTATAGAAGTGACTCACATAGGCGAAGCGCCCGCCAGTCGCTCCACCTTCCGCGCTCGCGGGACTGGCGAGAGCGACCAGGCACATCAACGCTGACAGCAGGACGCACCGGCCCCAGGACTCGGGCCGCGACATGAGACGATCCACCAGGAGCACAGCGTCTTCTCTTTCTCGACACGGATGTGGCGTCAGGGGGCCCTGACAGCGGGCCCGGGTGAAGTCTTCAGGCGCTGGCCGCGGCGCGCGCGGGCACGGAGGCCTCGGTCGGTCCGCCGCACCACTTGTGGAGCACCGCCTCCAGGCCCGGGACGCCGGCGCGCGTCACGCCCCAGGCGACGATGCCATCGGGCCGGACGAGCAGCGCGGGGGGCAGGTCGATGCGGTCCCACGCGCCGCCGCGCGCCACGACCACCCGGTCCTCCCAGCCATGCCCCACGACGCTCGCGAAGCGCCCCTCGAGAGTCCTGTCCACGAGGACGAACCGCCGCTGGCGCAGCAACTCGTAGAGCCGGACCGGCCGCGCGTGAGGAAGATCCATCTGGATGTCTGGGACGCGGCGCCCGACGAGCGGGTGCGCGTCCGCGCCGCGCGGTGGAGGATAACGGAGCGTCAGCCCCGCGAACTCCTTCACCACGGGCAGTTGGATCGCCTTCACCTTCAGCGACTGCATGATGAGCCAGCGCACCAGCCGCAACGGGGCGGCGCTGGAAATCTCATACTTGAACACGAGGTCCGTCTTGCGAAGGGTCGCCTTCGCGATGGGATGGCGCTCCTCCTGGTACGAGTCCAGCAACCCCTCCGGCGCCCAGCCTTGGAGCTCCGCGATCAGCTTCCACGCCAGGTTGATGGCGTCCTGCACGCCCACCTGGAGCCCCTGCCCTCCCGAGGGAATATGCGTATGGGCGGCGTCTCCCGCGAGCAGGACCCGGCCCGCGCGGTAACGGTCCGCCTGGCGCTGGTCGCTGCGGAAGCGAGACATCCACAGCGGCTCGTGAATGCCCAGGTCGACGCCGAGGATGGCGCGCACGCTCTGCTCCACCTCCTCCAGCGTGACGGCCTGCTCCAGCGGGACCTGCATGCGCGCGCGGTCCAACACGATGAGCCGGAAGGTGCCATCCCCGTAGGGGAACACCGCCACGGTGCCTCGCGCGCCGGTGATGGCGTGCACGGGCGGATCCGGCGGGTGTTTCAGTCGCACGTCGGCGGTGACCAGCGAGCAGTCGTACGACATGCCCTCGAAACCGATTCCCGACAGGGAGCGAACCGCGCTGCGCACGCCGTCACATCCGACCACGTAGCTGGCGTGCTCCTTCCACGTCTTGCCGTCCGCGCCCTCCACGTCGAGCGTCACACCCGAGTCCTCCTGCCGCAGCCCCACGACGCGGGCCTCGCGAACCAGCTCGGCCCCCGCGCGCAGCGCCCACGCCTCCAGCACCTCCTCGGTGCGGTTCTGAGGCATGATCAACATGAAGGGAAAGCGCGAATCGAGTCGACCGAAGTCCAGGTAGCTCTTCCCATCCCCCAACGGGCCGTGCTTCCAAGGCAGGCCCTTCTCGATGGTGGCGTCGGCCTGACCGCGCATGTCGAGCAGCTCCATCGTGTACGGCGTCAGGCCGAACGCCCGGGACCACGAGGATCGCTGGGCGCGGCGCTCCAGGATGCGGCAGGGGATGCCCGCGCTGGCGAGCTCGGCGGCGAGCGTCAGACCGGTCGGTCCAGCACCGACAACGATGACCTTCGGGACGGGCGACACGGGGCTCCTGACGAGGACGGCGGTGGTGTGGTGAAGGGATGGGGAGATACGTGCCCCGGACTCAGACCAGCTCCACGGATGCGTGGATGTTTCCGCGCACGGGCGTGACCCGCGGCTGGTGGTCCGGCGCGAGGAGGACCATGGGCAGCCCCAGCTTGGGGACCAGCGAGATGCGCATCGCCCGGTCGACGCGCGCCCCCGGGACGAGCGTCGGCCGGAAGCGCTGCAGCAACATGGACAGGACGAGCTTCATCTCCAGCTGGGCCATGTGGCGGCCCAGGCAGTTGTGGGGACCGGCGCCGAAGGGGGTGTACTCATGCACCGTGGGCGTGGCCGTCCTCCACCGCTCCGGGTCGAACCGCTGGGGGTTCGGGAAGAGCTCTGGCAGCCGGTGCGTCACGTAGGCGCTCGCGAACACCATGGTGCCCTCGGGCAGCTCGTAGGGGCCGAGCTGGCACGCCTCGCTCGTGTAGCGCATCAGGAACGAGGCGGGAGGGAACAGCCGCAAGCTCTCCTTCACCACCAGATCCAGGTACTCCAGCTTCTTGAGCTGCTCCACTGTCGGTGGCGCGCCGCCCAGGGTCGTGCGCAGCTCCTCCTGGAGCGTGGCCAGCACCTGGGGATGTCGGTCCAGCAGGAAGAGCGTCCACGTCATGGACGCCGCGCTCGTGGAGTGGCACAGGACGTTGTAGGCCTCGCCCACGAGTTCGTCGTCCGTGAGCCCCTGCCCGTTCTCGTCCCGCGCCGTGATGAGCGCGGAGAGCACGTCCAACTGTCCGGCCTCCGCCTCCCGCTTGCGCCGGATGAGCACCCCGAGGATGTCCTCGATCTCCCGCGCGACCGCCAGCATCTCCCGGTAGGGCGCGCCAGGCAGGTCCACACGCAGGAGCAGCGTGGTGGGAGCGGAGGCGAGCTCCAGCAACCGGGCGATGAGGTACTGAAGCCGCACACCGTCACCGGCGGGGTCCAGGCCGAACATCGTCTGCATGGCGATGCGCATGATGAGCCGCAGCAGATCCTGGTCGAGCCGTGGCCGCGTCTCCCCCACCGTCCACCGGTCCAGCTCCGCCTGGGTGAAGCCGATGATGGTGTCCCGGCAGGCGTCGATGCGCTGGGGACGAAAGGCGGGCTGCATCAGCGTCCGGTGCTTGCGGTGGGCCGCGCCGTTCAGCCGGAGCAACCCGAACGTCAGCCGCTCCATGGCCGAATCGCGCGGCAGGTTGCTCTCACGGAAGGCATCCGAGATGAAGCGCTCCGGCTGGGTGAAGAGGAGCTGGTTGTACTCGGGGCCGAGCGCGTACACGTGCCTGGGCTTACGCGGGTCCCACGCGCTGACGGGGCCGTAGCGCTCAAACGCTCGCATGAAGTGCGCGGGAGGGTCGCCCAGCATCCGCAGGCCCTCCAACTGCCAGCCAATCAACGGCAGCGAGCGCGGCCCCGGCAGGCGAGGGGCGCGCGCCGCCACGGCCCCGGTCGTCATGATGCGCTCCGCGCGGCGGCGTGGGCGGGACGTTCCGCGGAGGCGATGACGAAGTCCAGGTTCTCGAAGGTGCCGAACCGCTTCAGGTAGGCGCGGGCCGCCCAACGCACCACCGGGTTCATCCGCTCGGCCATGGCCCCCTCCCCCACCCGACGCAACAGGAAGGAGGAATAGGGCGGGCAGACGTGCTCGCGGATGGACTGGACCTCCACCGCGCCGAAGCCCTCGGCGGCGAGCTTCCGCGCGTAGACATCGCGGGTGTACATGTTCTCGCCCTTGATGTGCATGTTCTGCCGCTCGAAGGCGCCCACCTTCTGCCCGGCCATCGGCAGGATGTCCGCCAGGACGACGCGCCCCCCGGGCTTGAGGACCCGGAAGGCCTGGCGGAAGAATGCCTCACGCGTGTTGAAGTGGTGGGCGGCCTCCACGCACACCACCTTGTCGAACGTGCCGTCCTCGAAGGGCAGCTCCGTGGCGGAGGCGGCCCACAGGTTGATGCGCTCGCCCAGGCCTCGCTCGAGGACGCGCCCCTGCACCACCTTGAGCTGCGATTCGCTGATGTTGACCGCGTCGATGCGCGCCGGTCCGAACTCCTCCATCCACAGGAGGTCCTGGTCCCCGAAGCCGCACCCCACGTCGAGGAGCCGGTCCCCGGGACCGAGCCTGGCCGTCTGTGCGACGAGCCGCACCAGCGCGCGGGCCGCCTCGTCCAACGTGGCCGGGGCGTCCTTCCAGAAGCCCATGTTCATGAACATGCTCTCCTCGGAGAGGGAGCCGCCCTGGGCCAGGAAGCCATAGTGCGCGCGGACGCGATAGTCGTGCAGGCTCAGCTTGCGGTATGCGTGTTGAAGGATGTTCATGGACCCACCTGTCTGGGGTTTCGTTCCACGGCCTCGAGCGCGCATCGCTCCGGCGACACCGGAGCGCGGCGGTGCCCGAGGCACATGGGGCGGAGAGTTCGCTACTTCGTGGCCTGGAGGACGCCGTGGGGCGTCCAGGCACCGCAGGGGATGCGGTCGGCGCGCTTGAAGCCCGCCGCCTTGACCCACGATTCGTACTGCTCCCACGCGTAGATCATCCCGCCCTCCGCGGGGATGGCCGCGAAGTACACGCTGTCCAGCGCCGCCATCAACGGACCGTCACCCGCGTCGTTGGAGATGGAGCTGAAGATGACCACCCGGCCACCGGGAGGCAGCGCCTCGTAGGCCCGGCGCAGCAAGGAGGTGTTCTCCTCCGGCGTCCAGATGACGAGCTGATGGGAGAACAGGACGCAGTCATGTCCCGGAGGGAACGGCTCCGCGAACATGTCGCCCGCGTGGACCTTGATGCGCTCCGACAACCCGGCCTCCGCGATGCGCCGACGCGTCAGGGGCGCCGTCCCGGGAATCTCCAGGACCGTCACCTCCACGTTCGGGTACGCCTGGGCCAGCGCGATGGCGTTCACCCCATCACCGCCGCCCACGTCCAGCACCTTGCGCACGCCCGAGAAATCCACGTGCTTGAACAGGAGCGGGTTGGACAGCTCAGACCACGAGCGCATGTACTCGTAGAAGACCTGCTCCATGTGGGGGTTCTCGGACAGGCGGTGGTAGAGGTCCCGTCCCGCCCCGCGCACCCGGCGAAGCCCCACGTTGCGGTTGGCCTTCAGCGACTCCGTGAAGTCGACCTGGCCCTCGTAGCAGATGTACTGCTCGAAGCCGACGACCGACTTGAAGATGGCCCAGGTCTCCTCCTTGAACATCCGGCTGATGACCTCGGCGTTGCGGTACGCCCCGTCCACCCGCTCCGTCAGCCGCAGGGACGTGGTGCCCAGAAGCAGGATGTCGATGGCCCGGGGCTGCAACTCCAGCCGCAGGGCAATCTCCTCCTTCGCGAGGCCCGGCTTGTGCTCGAGCAGTTCGAACAGGTTGAGTTCGCAGGCCGCGTTCAGATATTGGGCCGCCGAGGCGCCGAACAGGATGAACGTCAGATCATCGTGCGTCAGCGGACCCGTGGCGGGCCGAGCCGCCACCTTCAAAAGCGCGTTGTCGGTCTTCATCTGGGTGTTCCTCCACATCAAGAGACTGCAGTCGTTCGACCGGCCACATCACGAGGGCAAGGCTCCGCCAGGACCCCACGGGGCCTCTTCCTCGACTGACTTCTGGGAGACGGCAAAAACCCTACGACGTCTGCTCACTCCGGGTAGACAGGGGACGCATGTCTGTCCATGCATTGTCGATGTGGGCCACACAGTCCGAACGGGCTCCGTGGAATCCCTCATCTCGCCAGCCGGGAGGATTGGGGCGCTCCACGGGCCAGATGGAGTACTGCCCTTCGTGGTTCACCACGACCTTGCATGACACGGATTCGTCACTGCCCAGGAATGCAGCCATTGTCTTGTTCCTCCCCCCCAACTCCAGGGAACCAGCATCCAACGGGTCGATGCGGCGCTCACTCCTTGATGAGGTGGAGGCGCACGCGCTTGAAGTGTTCCAGGAGCTCCACGGCGGACTTTTCCGTCCGCTCGGCCATCAACAGACTGGTGCGCTCGGTCCCCACGAAGCTGGCACACACCGTTTTGTGTGCGTCATAGGCCCGCGCGACGGATTGGTAGAAGCCCTCGCGCGCCTCTTCCAGCTCCACCGGGAGCCCCGCGAAGATGGGACGCAGCCCGGCGAGCACCTTCACCATGTATTCGTGGTCGCGCCACCGCAGCCCTGTCATGCCCGGAGGCGCCACGGGCGGCATCAAGGTGGGACGGACCGACTTCTCGTAGGCCGTATAGGAATAGTCGCCCGTGAAGCGCAGCGCCACCTCGGCGCCATTCATCAGGGCGGTGACGCGCTCCAGGTCGGCGCGCGCGGCCTCCAGGTTCCCCGCCTCCACGTCCTCACGCAGGACGTGAAGGATCACCACCATCCCCTGCACGAGTGACATGAAGACGTAGTGCCCGCGCGTCCACCGACGCAGCGCGTCCCGCTCGCCAGACGCCGTCGAGCGCGGGGGCGAGAGCGCCGCGGCGCCCTCCCGGTCCACCGGCCGGTCCAGGAGCATGTCGAAGAGCACGCTGTAGGCATGCCGCAATCGCCCCCACGCCTCGGGCTCCAGGTCCGTGCCGCTCGTGAGGGCCTCATCCAACAACGTCACGAATCCGTGGAGCGTGCTGTGGACGAGCAGCGGCACCACCCGTCCCTCCACCCGGACAATGGCAAATGCCTGATCATTATCCTTGTTGCCCTGCGAGGCCTCGGGGTCGTCCACCACCGGGGTGAAGTCCCCATCCCCCAACCCCAGTCTTGACAGGGAATCCCGCGCCGCGAAGATCGCCTGATCCTCGGCCGACCTCCGGTGCAGCGCGGCAAGGGGCTCCAGCACCGCTACCTGAGCAGCCTCCCTTTGGAGTTCCCCACGCAGGCGTGGCAGTCGCTCGGGTCGCAAAAGATAGATGCCTGGCGCCGTCACGTGCCTTCTCCTTGCCAATCACTGGCATCCCCACCAAACACCAGCACATTGACACGACTTTCTTGGCTTTACAACTTTAATTGACATTCCGGTTTTAAGTCTTTACGGTCCAGCCCTTACATCAACCATGGTTGGAGTTGTTCTGGGGGCGCCTTCCCGTGGCATTGGACAAATCCCTCTCAATCAAACACGCGCAGCTCCCCCGCCACACGCTTGTCACCCTTCTGCAACAGCGGGCGGAGACCGAGCCGACACGCGAGGCGTTCAGCTTCCTGGGTGAGTCCGGCCAGGTGGAGCAGCGCGTCGACTACGCCACGCTGGCGCGGCAGGCCCGGGCCATCGCCGCGAGGCTTCAGGCGCAGGGGGCGGTGGGAGAGCGAGCGCTGCTGCTCTATGCCCCCGGCCCAGAGTATGTGGCTGCCTTCTTTGGCTGCCTGTTCGCGGGAATGGTGGCGGTCCCTGTCTATCCACCGGAGCTGGCGCGCCCGGAGCGCAGCCTCTCACGGCTGCTTGGCATTGTCCGGGACAGCGAGGCGAAGTGGGTGCTCACGACCGCGATGCTGCGCGGCGTCGCGGAGGGGCTGTTCGCCGAGTTCCCCGAGCTGGAGCGGCTGAAGTGGGAGCTGACGGACGAGCTGCCTTTGGAGGTGGCGGAGGACTGGCGCGCCCCGGAGGTGGATGCCTCCACGGTGGCGTTCCTGCAGTACACATCCGGTTCGACGGCGACGCCGAAGGGCGTCGTGCTCACCCACGCCAACCTGCTCCACAACCTCGAGGCCATCCACGAGCGGTTCGGCCTCACCCGTCAGAGCCGGGGCGTCATCTGGCTGCCGCCCTACCACGACATGGGACTCATTGGCGGCATCCTCGCGCCCATCCACGGTGGACTCCCCGTGGACCTCATGTCGCCTCTCACGTTCCTGCAGGCTCCGTTCGCGTGGCTCAAGGCCATCTCGGACCGCAAGGGGACGTGCAGCGGCGGGCCCAACTTCGCGTATGAGCTGTGTGCCCGGAAGGTCACCGAGGCCCAGAAGGCGACGTTGGACCTGTCGTCCTGGGAGCTGGCCTTCTGTGGAGCGGAGCCGGTGCGCGCGGACACACTCGACGCGTTCGCCCGGGCGTTCGAGCCCTGCGGCTTCCGTCGGGAGGCGCTGTACCCCTGCTACGGACTGGCGGAGGGGACGCTCATCGTCACGGGGCCCGCCAGGGGCCGGGGGGCCCGCGTCCGGACGTTCCAACGAGAAGCGCTGGAAGCCCACCGTGCCATTCCCCTGGAGCGCGCTCCAGAAGACGGGCAGACGAGCGCGACGCACGTGAGCTGCGGCGAGGCGGCGGCGGGGCTGCACGTGGGCATCGTGGACCCGGGGACGCGGCGGCGGCTCGAAGAGGGCCACGTGGGAGAGATTTGGGTCCAGGGGCAGAGCGTGGCCCAGGGCTACTGGCGACAACCCGAAGCGACGGAGCAGGCCTTCGCGGCCCACGTGGCGGGCTCGGACGACGGGCCGTGGCTGCGCACCGGGGACCTTGGCTTCCTCCAGGATGGTGAGCTGTACGTCACCGGGCGGCACAAGGATCTCCTCATCATCCGGGGCCGCAATCACTATCCCCAGGACCTGGAATTGACCGTGGAGCGCAGCCACCCCGCGCTGCGTCCGGGTTGCGCGGCGGTGTTCGCGCGCGGTGACGAGGCCACCACGGGAGTCGTCGTCGTCCAGGAGCTCGACCGGCGCTACCCGGGCGAGGACTGGGACGCCATCTCGAACGCCATCCGGCAATCCCTCTCCCTGCAACACGGTGTGGGCGTCGATTCTGTCGTCCTCATCCGCGCGGGCGCCCTGCCCAAGACCTCCAGCGGCAAGGTCCAACGTTCCGCGTGCAGGGAGGCCTGGCTCGCGGGACGACTCGCCCCCGTCCACGCGGACGCGCCCCAGACGCGGGAAGTGCCCGACCGGCTCTCGCGAGACGACCTGATGGCGCGCTCCGAGGACGAACGGCGCGCCGTGCTCATCGACTTCCTCTCCCGGGCCGGGAAGCTCCCCCCGGGGTTGCCTGCCCACGAGGCCGCGCACCACTCGCTGGGGCTGGACTCGCTCGCCCTCGTCGAATTGAAGCATCGCCTCGAACGGGACCTGGGCGTCTCGTTGGAGTTGAGGCTGTTGTTGGGCGCCCCCTCCCTGGAGGAACTCGTCACCCACCTGCTGGAGGCGTTGCGCGCGGCGGCGCCACCTCCGAGGGCCGAGGAGTTCCCACGCGACCAGGAGGCCCACCTGCTCCTGACGCCGGGGCAGCGGGCCTTGTGGTTCCTCCAGCAGTTCAAACCCTCCTCCCTGGCCTACATCCTCGCGAGGGCGGCCCACATCCGAGGGCCCCTGGACGTGGCCGCGCTGCGCCGCGCGTTCGAGGTGCTCGTCGCGCGCCACCCCTCCCTGCGCGCCACCTTCTCCCTCGTCGGAGAAGAGCCCATCCAGCGACTCCACGCCCGGCGCGCGGACCTCCTCCAGGTCGTCGACGTCTCGGGTGAAGACTCGCACACGAGCCACGCCCGACTGAGGGAAGCCGCCTTCCAACCCTTCGACCTGGCCCGGGGTCCGCTGCTCCGCGCGACGTTGTTCTCGAAGGCGGCCGACGAGCACGTCCTCCTGCTGGCGTTCCATCACCTCATCGCGGACTTCTGGTCGCTCGCCGTGCTGGTGGAGGAGCTGATCCAGCTCTACGAGGGGACTGGGAGCGAGGGCGCGCTGCCCCCGCCCGGGCATCCCGCGACGTGGCTCCAATGGCAGCAGCAATACCTGTCCAGTCCCCGCCAGCAGACTGACTGGGAATACTGGCGACAGCGGCTCGACGGCCCCTTGCCTCTCCTGGACCTGCCGCCCCCGTCGCCCGTCCCCTCCGCGCGCCCCCCAGCTCCGGTTCATCACTTCGCGCTGGGGCAGCGGATGCAACGGCGCGTCGACGACTTCTCCCAGCGCCACGACGTGACGCCCTTCGTCTCGCTGCTCGCGGCGTTCCAGGCGCTGCTGCACCGGCTGAGCGGACAGGACGACCTCATCGTGGGGACCCCGGTGGCGACGCGAGGCCCCGCGGGCACCGCGCGACTGGTGGGCTATTGCGTCAACACCCTGCCGCTTCGCGTGGACCTGGCGGATGGGCCCGGGTTCGCCGCCCTTGTCCGGCGCACCCGCGACCTCGTCCGAGGGGCCCTGGAGCATCAGGAGTTCCCCTTCCCCCTCATGGTCGAACGACTGCATCCGGAACGCGTCGCCGACCGCACGCCCATCTTCCAGACCCTCTTCGTCCATCAGCGCAGTCCCCTCTCGAGCCATCCCGCGCTGTCGTCGTTCGCGCTGGGCGATGGCGCCGCCCGGCTGCGCATGGGCGGCACGAGCGTCGAGCTGCTGCCACTGCCCCCCGCCGCGTCCCCCTTCGAGCTCATGCTCGCCATCGCGCCGACCGATGAGGGGCTCTCCTGCGCGTTCGAGTACGACCCGGCGCGCTTCGACGCGGCCTTCATCGAGCGGCTCGCGGCGCAGTACGGGCACCTGCTGGAAGCGGCCCTGGACGACGCGGACACGCCCATCGCACGGCTGTCGCTGCTGCCCGCATCACAGCGCGAGCAGCACCTGCTCGCGTGGAACGACTCCCACCGGTCCTATCCCGCGGGCGACGGTCTGCACGCCCTCGTGGCCCATCAGGCGCGGCGGACCCCGGACGCGGTGGCGCTGGTGCACGGCGCGCGGCGGATGACCTACGGCGAGCTCCTCGCTCGGGCCTCGGGGTTGGCGGTGAGGCTGCGCCAGCTCGGCGTGGGGCCCGAGGTCCGCGTCGGCGTCTTCAGCCACCGCACGCTCGACCTGGTCGTGGGTCTGCTCGCAGTGCTGGAGGCAGGGGGCGCCTACGTGCCGCTCGACCCCCAATATCCGCAGCCGCGCCTGGACTTCATCGTCCGCGACGCACGCATCCACGCCCTGCTCACGGAGCGCTCCTTGGACGAGCGGCTGCCCGCGAGCACGGCCCACCGCGTGTTCCTGGACGAAGCACACGACGAGGGGACGCTGGCCCCCGAGGCACCCTCGGAGGAGGTCCACCCCGACCACCTGGCGTACATCCTCTACACCTCCGGCTCCACCGGCCAGCCCAAGGGCGTGGCCATCTCCCACCGCAGCGCGGCGAACTTCATCCACTGGGCCGGCGAGGCGTTCAGCGACGAGGAGCGACAGGGCGTCCTGGCGGGCACGTCCATCTGCTTCGACCTCTCCGTCTTCGAGCTGTTCGCGACGCTCAGCCACGGAGGCAGCGTCATCCTGGCGGACAGCGCACTGCACCTGCCGGAGCAGACCTCGGCCACCGTCACCCTCCTCAACACGGTGCCCTCGGCCATCACCGAGCTGCTCGCCTCGGGCGGCATCCCCGACACGGTGCGCACCATCAACCTCGCGGGTGAGCCCCTCACGCGGGAGCTCGTGCGGCGGCTCTACCAGGAGACGAAGGCCACCCGCGTGGTGAACCTGTATGGGCCGTCGGAGACCACGACGTACTCCACGTTCACCACCCTGCCCGCCGAACCCTCCGAGCCGGTGAGCATCGGTGGGCCGGTGGCCAACACCCAGGTCTACGTGCTCGACGCCCACCTCCAGTTCGTGCCCGCGGGCGTTCGGGGCGAGCTGTTCATCGGCGGCGCGGGCGTGGCGCGGGGCTACGTCGAGCGGCCCTGGCTCACCGCGGAGCGCTTCCTCCCGGACCCGTTCTCCGGACTCCCGGGGGCGCGGATGTACCGGACGGGAGACCACGTACGACAGCTCCTGGATGGAACGCTGGAGTTCCTGGGCCGGGTCGACCACCAGGTGAAGCTGCGTGGCTTCCGCATCGAGCTGGGCGACATCGAAGCCGCGCTCCGACAGGAGCCCGGCGTGCGCGACGCCATCGTCGTGGTCAAGGGCGAGGGCGCGCGACGACAGCTGGTCGCCTACGTGGTGCCTGTCCGCGAGAGCACGGGGCTGGAGGTGTCCGCGCGCCATCTGCGAGAACACCTGCGCGCCCGGCTCCCGGAGTTCATGGTGCCGGCGACCCTCCTGGTGCTGCGGGAGCTGCCGCTGACACCCAACGGCAAGGTCGACCGCGCGGCGCTGCCCGACCCACTCACCCGGCCGGAAGAACCGGGCGCCGACTACATCGCCCCGCGCAACGAGTTGGAGACTCGCATCGCCCAGGTCTGGGCGGAGTTGCTCCAACGAGAGCGCGTGGGCGTCCACGACAACTTCTTCGACCTGGGCGGCAACTCCCTGTTGGCGACCCGGGTGGCCACGCGGCTGTCCTCGGCGCTGCAAATCCAGGCCAGCGTCCGCACCGTCTTCGAGCACCGGACGGTGGCGACCCTCGCGGAGAACCTCGCCCAGGCACGGGCGTCGTCCTCCGGCCCCTCCACCATCACCGCGCAACCCCGGGTGCCGTATCGCGGCGGCTAGTGCCCGCGAGGAGAGAACCCCCATGTCCACCGTGGATACGAACGCCCGTCCCCCACCGACCGACGCCGCCCTCCAGGGCTGCTTCGTCTTCCCCGCGTCCGCGAGCCAGCAGCGGCTCTGGTTCCTCCACGAGCTGGACGCTCAATGGAGCGTGGCCTACCACCTGCCCGTGGCCTTCCGCGTCGCTGGCGCTGTCGACCGCGTCGCGCTGCAACGCGCCCTCAACCTCGTGGTGGCCCGCCACGAGGCGCTGAGGACCCGCCTCGCGTACCTGGACGGCGAGCTGGTGCAGGTCATCCATCCCGATGCGAGGGTCACCCTCTCCTTCACCGACCTGGGGCACGTCCCCGCGGCCGAGCGAGATGAAGAGGCGCGGCGACTGCTCGCGGGAGAGGCCCGGCGCCCCTTCCGGTTCACCGAGGACAGCCTCCTGCGGGTGAACCTGTTGCGCCTGGGCGCCGCGGAGCACGCCCTGCTCGTCACGGTGCACCACCTCGTCGCGGATGGGAGCTCCGTGGAGCTGCTCGTGCGCGAGCTGGCGGACAGCTACGACGCCTGCCTCAAGGGCACGGAGCCGGCCCTTCCGGCCCTCCCCATCCAATACGCCGACTACGTGGCCTGGCAGCGGCAGTGGCTCGGCACCGAGGCGCACGCGGCCCAGAGCACCTACTGGAAGCGGAAGCTGGCCGGCGCGCCCCAGGTCATGGAGTTGCCGGTGGACCACCCGCGCCCCTCGGTCCAGACGTTCCGCGGCGCCACCACGGAGTTCACCCTCTCCCCGGAGCTGGGCGCGGCCGTCCGCCGCCACACCCGCGTAAGCGGCATCACGCCGTACATGCTCCTGCTCCAGGCGTTCGCCATCGTGCTGCGGCGGTACACGGGGCAGGACGACCTCCTCATCGGAACACCCGTGGCGAACCGGGAGCGGCCCGAGTTGGAGCCCCTCATCGGGTTCCTCGCCAACACGCTCGTGGTGCGCGTAGACCTCTCCGGGGACCCGCGCGTGGACGCCCTCGGCGCGCGCATCCGGGAGACCGTCCTGGAGGCGCTCACGCACCAGCAGCTCCCCTTCGAGCTGCTCGTCGAGGCGCTCCAGCCCCAGCGCACGCTGAGCCACAACCCCCTCTTCCAGGTGATGTTCGCGATGCAGGAGGCGCCCCTCTCCCGCCTCTCGATGGGAGGGCACGCGCTGGAGCGGCTGCCCGTGGACCCGGGCACCTCCCGCTTCGACCTGTCCTTCTTCCTCATCGACGACGGAGACCGCATCCAAGGCATCGTCGAGTACGGCTCGGACCTGTTCGAGGCCGACACCATCGCCCACCTCGTCCAGCACTTCACGCGGGCAGTCGAGGGGCTCCTGGATGAAACCCGTCCGCGCCTCTCGCGGCTCGCCTTGGACAGCGAGGCCGACCGGCGGGAGCAGCTCGCGCGGGCCTTCCACGCGGAGCCCCACGCCTTCGTCCCCCTCCACGAGGCAGTCGCCGCGCAGGCCGCGCGGACGCCGGAGCGCGTGGCCGTGGAGTGCGGCGCCCTCCGCCTCACCTACCGCGAGCTGATGACCCGCGTGGGCCAGCTCGCGGGTGCCTTGCGCGCGCGCGGCGTGGGCACCGAGGACCGGGTCGCCGTCCATCTGGAGCGCTCGCCGGACCTCATCGTGGCCCTGCTCGCGGTGCTCCAGGTCGGCGGGGCCTACGTCCCCGTGGACCCGCAGTACCCGCGTGAGCGGATCCGCGCCATGCTCCAGGACGCGCGCCCCCGGGCCCTCGTGACGACGCCCCAGCTCGCGTCCCTGGGCGTGGACATCCCCCACGTCCTGACCCCGGACGCGGTCGCGGAGGCCGGCGGGGACGCCCCTCCAGGCCCGAGGGCGGGTGAGCACACCCTCGCCTATGTCCTCTACACGTCGGGCTCCACCGGTCACCCCAAGGGGGTGATGGTGACACACGGAGCGCTCGCCAACTTCCTGCACACCATGGCGCGCGCGCCCGGGCTGCGAGGCGAGGACGTCCTCGCCGCGGTGACCACGTTCTCGTTCGACATCGCCGCGCTGGAGCTCTACCTGCCGCTGCTCGTGGGCGCGCGCGTGGTGCTCGTCACCCGGGAACAGGCGGCGGATGCCCGGGAGCTGGCGGCGCTGCTCGACACCCACGACGTGACGGTGATGCAGGCCACGCCCGCCACCTGGCGGCTCTTGACGGATACCGGCTGGAGACCCTCCAGCAGCTTCACCGCGCTCTGCGGAGGCGAGGCGCTTCCCCAGGACCTCGCCGACCTCCTCACGTATCGCGGCGCCGCGCTGTGGAACCTCTACGGCCCCACCGAGACGACGGTGTGGTCATGCCGCAAGCGGCTGCATCCCGGGGAGCGCGTCACGCTCGGCCGGCCCGTGGGCAACACGAGCACCTATGTGCTGGATGAGGACCTGATGCCGGTGCCCCCCGGCGTGAGCGGCGAGCTGTTCATCGGCGGAGAGGGCGTGGCCCGTGGCTACTGGGGGCTGCCCGGACGCACGTCCGAACGCTTCGTGCCCGACCCCTTCTCCGCGAGCCCGGGCGCGCGCCTCTATCGCACCGGGGATCTGGTGCGCCCGCGGCCTGACGGCGACCTCGTGTACCTGGGACGCGCGGACCACCAGGTGAAGCTCCGGGGCTTCCGCATCGAACTGGAGGAGGTGGAAACCGTCCTGCGACGCCACCCGGAGGTGCGCGCTGTGGCGGTCCATCTGTGGGGGACGGACGAGGCCCGACGGCGGCTCGTCGCCCACGTCGTTCCCGCCACGCGCCCCCCTTCCGAGGAGTTCGCCCGGCGCCTTCGGGAGCACGCCCGTGCCCACCTCCCCGAGTACATGGTGCCCGCCACCATCGCCCTGCTGGACGCGCTCCCGCTGACACCCAACGGCAAGGTGGACCGTCGCGCCCTGCCCTCTCCGGACGCCGTCTCCGCCTCCAGCGAGCGGCTCCTCGTCGCGCCCCGCACCGACACCGAACGCCAGGTCGGCGCCGTCTGGACCCGGCTGCTCGAGCGCGAGCAGGTGGGCGTGGATGACGACTTCTTCGAGCTGGGCGGCAACTCGCTGCTCGCCGGGCGGCTCGTGCAACTGCTCGACCAGGAGTTCGGCGTGAGGGTGCCCATGCGCGACCTCTTCATCAACGCCACCATCGCCCACCTCGCGACCGTCATCGACACGCGGCGCCGACAAGCGCCCTCGGTGCTGAAGCCCGCGTCCGACACGCCGCTGGACGGGTTGAGCGACGCCGACGTGGAAGCCCTGCTGAACGATCCGCTGCTGAGCCACGCCCTCTCCCAGGAGATTCGCAGGTGATGCCCTCCCAGAACGACTCCGTCCGAAGGCCCCTCGAGGACCGGCGCGCCGCGCTCACCCGCTGGCTCCGGGAGCGCGGGGCCGACCCCGCCAACCTGACGCCCACGCAGCGACGACTGTGGATGCTGCTCCAGTTGGACGGCACGCTGCCGGCCCAGGTGTTGACGGCACGCGAGCTGCGGGGCGCGCTGGAGCTGGCCCCGCTCCAGCAGGCCATCGCCGAGGTCGGCCGCCGCCACGACCTGCTCCGCAGCACCTTCAAGGACGTAGGGGGAACGCCGCTGCGACTCGTCCACCCCATCGCGGCGCTGTCCCTGCGGGTGACGGACGTGACCGACGCGGACGCCGCGGAGCGCCTCTCCGACATCGCCCGGGAGATGCTCGCCCGGCGCGCCGACGTCGCCTCCGCGCCACTGCTGGA
Organism: Myxococcus llanfairpwllgwyngyllgogerychwyrndrobwllllantysiliogogogochensis; assembly: GCF_006636215.1. GTDB lineage: Bacteria > Myxococcota > Myxococcia > Myxococcales > Myxococcaceae > Myxococcus > Myxococcus llanfairpwllgwyngyllgogerychwyrndrobwllllantysiliogogogochensis. Next base: position 17,167 of record NZ_VIFM01000135.1, read on the forward strand.
CCTGCGGCTCGTGCGCCTCGCCGCCGACAGCCACGTGTTGTTCGCGACGGGCCACGAGCTGGTCGTGGCGACCTCCTCCCTGGAGTCCTTCGTCCAGGAGTTCCTCGCGACGTATGCCGCCCTCCACCGAGGCGAGCCCCTCGTTGAGGGCGCCGTGCCCTCCCACGCGGAGCACGCCACCCGAGAGCACGCGTGGCTCGCCAGTCCAGAGGGGACGGCGGCGGTGGAACACTGGCGTCGACGGCTCGCGGACGTTCCCGTGCTCCAGCTCCCCACGGACCGGCCGCGTCCCGCCGTGAAGACCCACCGCTCCGCGTCCGTCCACCAGCGCCTGCCGCGGGAGTTCCTGGGGCAGTTGTCCGCGCTCGCCACACGCACGGACGAGGAGCTGGGGACGGTGCTCTTGACCGGCCTCCAGACCCTGCTGGCCCGCTACTCGCTTCAGGTGGATGTGACGGTGGGAGTGCGCGACGAGCCTCCTGGCAGCGCGGAGTCCGAGCCACCAGGTCCCGGCCGTGGCCCCCTCGTCGTGCGAGTCGGCCTGGGCGGAGACCCCTCATTCGAGGACGCGCTCCGACGAACCGGCCGCGCCCTCCGGGAGGCACGCAAGTTCGGGCGCGTGCCGTTCGCCACCCTCGTGGAGGCGCTCCAGCCACCGAGAGACCTCAGCCGCACGCCCTTCTTCCAGACCCTGTTCCAGTTCCGTGACGCGCGCGAGGCGCTCGACCTGGTCCCCGGTCTGCGAGTCACGCCACACGTGCCGCGCGTGGGGACCACCCCGGTGGACCTGACGCTCGCCGCGACCGCGACCCAGGAGGGACTCCACCTGCGCGTGGACTACAACACCGACCTGTTCGACGCGAGCACCGCGCGGCGGATGCTCGACCACCTGCGCACTCTGCTCGACGGAGCGCTGACCACTCCGACCAGCACCCTCTCCGCGCTGCGGCTGCTGCCGGCCGAGGAGTGGGGACAGGTCCTCCATGGCTGGAACGAGACGGCCCACGCCGCTCCCTCGGAGAAGTGCCTGCACGAGCTGGTGGAGGCGCAGGCGGCGCGGACCCCGGGGGCCTGGGCCGTCACCGGTCCTGGCGGGGAGCGCACCTACGCGATGCTCGACGAGCAGGCGAACCAGCTCGCGCATCACCTGCGGGGGCTCGGGCTGGCGCGCGAGGACCGCGTGGCGCTGTGCCTGGAGCGCTCGGTGGAGATGGTCGTCGCCATGCTCGCGGTCCTCAAGGCGGGAGGCGCCTACGTTCCGCTGGATCCGGAGTACCCCACGGAGCGGCTCACGCACCTGCTCACGGACAGCGGCGCGCGGGTGCTCATCACCCAGCGGTCGCTCACGGCGCGGCTGGGAACCTCCCCGGCGAAGCGGCTCCTCGTGGACGAGGACTGGCCCGCCATCGCGGCGAACCCGCGCTCGGCCCTGCCCCGGACGACGACGCCCGCGCACCTCGCGTACCTCATCTACACCTCCGGCTCCACGGGGACGCCCAAGGCGGTGATGCTCACGCACCGGGGCATCGTCAACAACCTCACCTGGAGACAGGCGACGTGGCCGCTGAACCCAGAGGACCGCGTCCTGCAGAACCACTCGTTCAGCTTCGACCCCTCCGTCTGGGCGACGTTCTGGCCGCTGCTCGTGGGCGCGCGCACCGTCGTCACCGCCGCGGGCCAGGCCACCGACAGCCGGTCGCTGGTGGAGCTGATGCGCTCCCAGGGCATCACCGTCTACGGCGCGGTGCCGTCCCTCAACTCGGTGTTGATGGAGGAGCCGGATATCGGCCGGTGCACCCGCCTGCGCTACGTGCTGAGCGGGGCCGAGGCCCTCACCGGCTCGCTTCAGCGCAGCATCTTCTCGCGCGTGTCAGCCACGGTGGCGAACCTGTACGGCCCCACCGAGACGACCATCGACGCCACGAGCTGGACGTGCCCGCGCGTGGATGAGCCCGAGGCGGCCCCCATCGGTCGGCCCATCGGCAACACGCGGACCTACGTCGTCGACGCGCACCTCCAACCGGTGCCGGTGGGCGTGCCCGGGGAGATCTGCATCGGCGGCGCGGGACTGGCCCGCGGCTACCACGGGAGGCCCGGCCTGACGGCGGAGCGGTTCGTGCCAGACCCCTTCTCCAGCGAGACTGGCGCGCGGCTGTACCGGACGGGTGACCTGGGCCGATACCGGGCGGACGGCGCCATCATGTTCCTCGGTCGCGTGGACGACCAGGTCAAGGTCAGCGGCTACCGCGTGGAGCTGGGCGAGGTCGAAGCCGCGCTCGGCCAGCACCCCGACGTGCGCGAGGTCGTGGTCGTGGCCCACGCCAGTGGCCCGGACATGAAACGGCTCGTCGCCTACATCGTGCCCGCGGAGAACGCGGCGCCCCAGGCGCGCGCCCTGTCGACGTACCTGGAGGGACACCTGCCGACGTACATGGTCCCCACCCTGTTCGTCATCGTCAGTGAGCTGCCCCGGACGGCCAACGGCAAGGTGAACCGGCAGGCCCTGCCCGCTCCCCAGGTCGAACGAGCCGAGCCGCTGGCGGACTCCGCCATGCCCCGCTCGCCGCTGGAGGAGGAGATCGCCGCGGCCTTTGGGAATGTGCTCGGCACGACGAGCGTGGGCATCCACGACGACTTCTTCGGCGTCGGCGGCACGTCGCTCATGCTGGCGAAGCTTGCGTCGCGGCTGCTCAACCGCTTCGAAATCGCCATCCCCGTCCACCAGTTCTTCAAGGTGCCCACCGTGGCGGGCGTCGCGAACGTGGTGGAGACCTTCCAACGCGAGGGGCTCGAGGCGGTGCTGATGAATCAGCACGCCACGCGCCTGGACACGGACGCCACCCTGCCCCCCGACATCTCGCCCGAGGGTCTGCCCGAGGCGGACTTCCTCGACCCGTCCGCCGTGCTGCTCACAGGCGCCACGGGCTACCTCGGTGCGTTCCTGTTGGAGCAGCTCCTGAAGTGCACCCGCGCCACGGTCTACTGCCTGGTCCGCGCGGACACGCCCGCCCAGGCGATGAAGCGCGTCCGGACGACGATGGAGCAGTACCTCGTCTGGGACGAAGCCCACGCGGCGCGCATCCGTCCACTCGTCGGAGATCTGGCCAAGCCCCGCCTCGGCCTGGACGAGGCGGAGTGGGACGCGATGGCCGGGAAGCTCGACGCCATCTACCACAACGGCGCGTTGGTCAACTTCGTCTACCCCTACTCCGCGCTGCGGGGACCGAACGTGCAGGGCACCCAGGAGGTGCTGCGGTTGGCCTGCCTGCGAAGGCTCAAGGCCGTGCACTACGTCTCCACCATCGACGTGCTGCTGGCCACTCACATGCCGCGGCCGTTCCTGGAGGACGACTCGCCGCTGCACAGCCCGGTGGAGGTGCCCGGCGGCTACACCGGGAGCAAGTGGGTCGCGGAGAAGGTCGTCGATATCGCCCGGCAGCGCGGCATCCCCGTCGGCATCTACCGGCCCGGCCTCATCCTGAGTCACGAGGAGACAGGCGCGACGCAGACCAACGACTACCTGCTGGTCGCGTTCCGGGGCTACGTCCCCATGGGCATCCTCCCGGAGTACCCGCGCATCTTCGACACCATCCCCGTGGACTACGCCGCGAAGGCCATCGTCCACATCTCCCTGAAGCGGGAGGCGTTCGGGCGCTTCTTCCACCTGTTCAACCCGGCGCCCGTCTCCCTGCACCAGTTCTGCGAGTGGATCCGCTCGTACGGGTACGAATTCGACATCGTTCCCTTCGACGAGGCGCGACGACGGGCCCTGGAGGTCGACACATCCCACCCGCTCTATCCACTGGTGCCGCTCATCCGCGACGCGGAGGCGGAACCCACGCCGGCGCTCGACCCATCCGTCATCGGTGAACTCCAGCCCGAGATGGAGTGCGCCAACGCGCTGGAGGTGCTGGCGGGAAGCGGCATCCGCTGCCCCCCCATGACCGAGGCCCTGGCGCACCGCTGCATCCAGTACCTGGTCGACGTCGGCTTCCTCCCACCCCCCGAAGCGCTGCGCACCGCCCGCTCGCGACAGGTCGCCGGAACCTGAGCGGCCACGCCCCATCCCTCTCACCGCAAGAGACGAGTCCCAGAATGATCCACCACGTCGAACTGACCCAGCCTGTCCTCCAGTACGTCCGTGACAACTCCCTGCGCGACAACCCCATCCTGCGCGACCTGCGCGAGGAGACGTCTCGCCTGCCGCTGCGCACGATGCAGGTCCCGCCCGAGCAGGGGCAGTTGCTCCACCTGCTGACGCGACTGCTGGGCGCGCGCAAGACGCTGGAGGTGGGCGTCTTCACCGGCTACAGCACCCTGTGCACCGCGCTCGCGCTCCCCGCGGACGGCCGGGTCGTCGCGTGCGACCTGAGCGAGGAGTGGATCTCCGTGGCTCGACGCTACTGGAAGCTCGCGGGCGTGGAGGAGCGCATCGACGTGCGTCTCGGGGATGCCCACCACACCCTGGAGGCGCTGGTGTCCAGCCCCGAGCGGGGGACGTTCGACCTGGCGTTCATCGACGCGGACAAGGAGAGCTACGAGCACTACTACGAATTCGCGCTCCGGCTGCTGCGCCCGGGCGGACTGGTGGTGCTCGACAACACGCTCTGGTCCGGCAAGGTCGCCGACCCCGCCGTCTCGGACCCGGAGACGGACTCGCTGCGGCGCATCAACGCGAAGCTCCTGCACGACGAGCGTGTGGACCTGAGCATGCTTCCCTTCGCGGATGGGCTGACCCTCGCGAGGAAGCGCTGAGCCCACGGCCCGTCCCATGACCCCGCCTTCCCGCCCCATCGCGAAACGCTCCCCGGAGCCCTCCGTCATCCCCGGCGGGCCTGGCGTCGTGCTCGCGTTGGTCCTGCTGGTCGGCGGCAGTTGGGCGGCCCTGGCGCCCTACCAACCGCCCGCGCCTGTTCCCGCCTCCGCGTCGGCCGAGGACTTCTCCGCGGAGCGGGCGTTCGCCCACGTCCAGCGCATCGCTCGCGAACCTCATCCAGTGGGCTCGGCGGAGCATGCGCGTGTGCGCGAGTACCTGCTCGCGGAGCTGGCGGGGCTGGGCCTTTCGCCCGAAGTCCAGCGGGCCCCGAGCGTGGCGGAGTTTCCCACCCCCTTCGGGGTGACCTACCGGTCCGCGGCCGTCGTCCAGAACGTGCTCGCCCGCGTGCCAGGACGCTCCAGCGAGCGGGCCCTCCTGCTGATGGCGCACTACGACTCCGTGCCGGCGGGCCCGGGCGCCAACGACAACACCGCCGCGGTGGCGACCCTCCTGGAGACGGCGCGCGCGCTGACCGCGTCCCCCCAGAAGCCCGGCCACGATGTCTTCTTCCTGTTCACCGACGCGGAGGAGGTCGGGTTGCTCGGCGCGCAGGCCTTCTTCGCCCAGCATCCCCGGCGCCACGCCGTGGCCACGGTGCTCAACTTCGAGGCCCGTGGCAGTCATGGCCCGGTCCTGATGTTCGAGACGGGGCCGGACAGCGGCTGGCTCGTCGACGCGCTCGGTTCGACGGTGCCCACGGCGCTCGCGAGCTCGCTGTTCGACACGGCCTACCGGTACCTGCCGAACATGACCGAGTTCACCCTGTCCAAGGCCGCCGGCATCCCCGGCCTCAACTTCGCGTACATCGACGGCCTCACGGCCTACCACGGAGCGCTGGACCGTCCGGAGAACGTGGACGCGCGCACCTTGCAGCATCAGGGGGAGTACGCGCTGCGACTCACCCGGCGGCTGACGGACGGCACACTGTCGCCCCAGGGGACCTCCAGCCTGGTCTTCTTCAACGTCGCGGGGCTGGGACTCATCAGGTACCCGGAAGGGTGGAGTCCCTTCTTCGCCCTGGGCGCGACGCTCTTCTGGGCGGCCCTCGTCGCGCGAGGACTCCGGGAGAAGACGCTGTCGGCGAGGCAGCTCGCGCGCGGACTGGGCACCTTCCTCCTCGTCTGCGGGGGTGTCCTCGCCATCGCGCTCGCCATCAGCCTCCTGGCTGGCGCGACCCATCCCGAGTCCCGCCGCGCCGGCGACACCTACGGCAGCGGCCTGTACCTGGGGGGACTGCTCGCGGTGACGACCGCCGTGGCCGCGCTGTTCGTCGTGAGGACGGGCCCCCGCGTCGGAGTGCGGGCCCTCACCCTGGCGGCCTGCGGGCCCTGGGCGCTGCTCGCGGTGCTGACCGCGTTCCTCGCGCCCGGCCTCGGCTTCCTGTTCACCTGGCCCCTGGCGAGCACGGCGCTCGGGCTGGCGCTGCTCCCCTCCGCTCCTGGCTCCGCGAGCTGGCGATGGCCGTCGGCGTTGACGTTGTGCGCCATCCCACCGCTGCTCATCGTGGCGCCCCTCCTCGTCCTCACCTTCGTGGGGCTCACGCCTCGGCTCGCCGTCGTGACGGCGCTGCTCGCCGTCCTCCTCTGCGGACTGCTCGTCCCACTCCTCCATGCGCTGACGGCGCTCCGGACCTGGCCGCTGCCGGTGGCCACCCTCGCCACGGGCCTTGGATTGGTGGTCCTGGCGAGCCTTCCACGGGCGCCCACCCCCGAGCGCCCCCGGGCGAACAACGTCGTCTATGCGTGGGACGCGGACAGCGGGCAGGCCCTCTGGTTCAGCAGCGACGAGCAGTTGGACGACTGGACGCGGCAGTTCTTCCTCCAGGACGCGACGCGAGAAGGGCAGCTCCCCGCCTTCATGCCGCGCTGGGGCCAGGACTTCCGGTTCGCGCCCGCTCCGGTGCTCGACGCGCCAGCGCCCCTCGTGGAGGTGACCGAGGACACCGTCACGGCGGACCGGAGGAGGCTGCGCCTGCGAATCACCTCCCCCCGGGGAGCGCGCAGCGCGTTGGTGTCACTCCATGGCGCGCCCGTGCTCGCCTATGCCGTGGATGGCGCTCCTGGCCCTACCAGTCCACCCCTCGCGGGCGACGCGGCGTGGACCCTGTGGCTCGAAACCCTGCTCCCCGAGGGCAATCTCCTGGAGGCCACCTTCCCGGCGTCCCAACCCCTCACCATTCGCGTCATGGACCGCACCGACGGCCTGCCTTCGCTGTCAGGCTTCACGCCAACGCGAAGACCCCCGTACATGATTCCCGCACCCTCCCTGGACGTGGAGAACTGGGGCAATGCCACCTACGTCAGCCACGCCCTCCATATTTCCGCCCACCCGGTCGGTTCCACGGCACGGCAATCATTGCCGACCGCCGCGCAGCCCCCAGGGAATGATTGACATTAACGCCTGGATTTACAGGAAAGACCCGAGTAGGTTTTCGAGCAATGCCTCTCACCACGCGTTCGAACAGGATGACGTTGGGAGCAGCCTTCCTGACGCTGACGCTGACGCTCTCGCCAGCGCAGGCGTCGGACGACGCCGCGTCCACGCCCGTGGTGGAGCTGGTGCAGGTGCTCTCCCTTCGCCTTCGGCTGAAGCGGCTGGAGCCACAGGAGCGGCGCGACCTGGAGGAGCGACTCGCGCGCGGAGAGACTCCGTCCCGCATCTACGAGGAGGTCCTGGACCGCTGGTTGACGCGGGACTTCTACCGGAAGCTGTCGAGCGCGTTGGCGTTCACTCCCGCGGCGACGAACTTCTTCGTCGGGACGCTGTCACGCTTCCGTGAAGACGGGCAGTGGGTCTACTACCTGCCCCACACCGTGGGCGCCTCGCGTCCGGAGGGGACCGCGCCTTGTGTGCCCGCCGAACGCAAGTCAGCGCCAGCCTGGTGGGGGCGCGGACAACGCATCTCCATCTGTCAGGACAGCTACCGCCCGGAGAACGCCTTCGACGCGGTCGGCTACTGCGGTGGACAACCCGAGCCCACCATCCCCACGCCCCCCAGGCCGGGCTGCGGTTGCGGTCCCCTGCTGTTGGGTTGCCTCCCTCCGGACGAGGAGGCGCCGCGCATGGACCAGCGCTTCGTGGAGGCGATGATGAGCGAGGTGACCGAGACCGGCGCTGAGCTCATGTCGAAGGGGCGCCCCTTCGACGAGTTGATGACGACCTCCTCCACCTGGCAGTCCGGCCTGACGCGCTTCCTGTACCTGCGGCGGGAGATGCTGGCGAAGGTGTCCCAGAAGCCCTTCTCCCCCACGCGGGAGCAGGAGCTGGTGCGGATGCTGGCCACGGTGGACCTGGAGGCCCCGGGCCAGTTCGTCGAGCGCAAGGGCGAATACCAGGGCAGTGGCCTGTTCCTGAACACGCCCGTCATGGCCGCGTTCGTGGGGACGTCCCGCGCGACGATGCAGTTGATGTTGTCGCAGTTCCTCTGCGTGGACTTCCCGGCGAACACCGTGGACAGCGAGACGCTCCTCACCGTCACCGGCGGGCAGCACGAGGGCGTGCGCTTCGAGGTGTATGAGTCCCCCATGCGCAACCAGGGCGCGTGCAGCGGATGCCACGCGCCCATGGACTCGGGCTCGGGCTTCCTGGTGGGCTTGCGTCCGCCCATCTTCGGCTCCATCCCCACCGGCAGACAGGTGGAGGGGGCGCTGTACGTCCACGGCGCCGAGGACTTCCGGGGCAAGGGCAAGGGCACCGCCGCGCTGGCCCGGCTCCTCACCCAGCAGCCGGAGTTCCCCCGCTGCGCCACCTCCCGCATGTTCACCTTCCTCGTGGGGCGACCGCCCCGGAAGACGGCCGAGGAGCGGCGGCTGCTGGAGGAGCTGACCCGGACCTTCGAGCAGAACGGACGGCGGGTCGATGTCCTCATCCGCGCCATCCTGTGGAGCAAGCCGCAGACGGAACCGATGGTGCTCGCGCAATGACCTCCCTCGGTCTGCTGTTCCTCGTCCTGGCGGCGGAGCCCGCGCGTGACACCGCCGAGGTGCCTCCCAACGTGGCGGTCCTCCTCCAACGCCACTGCTCCGGCTGCCACGACGAGGACAGCTCGCTCGACCTGCGTCAGGTGCCCGGCCCGAGCGACCTGGAGACGTGGCGGGACATCCACAAGGCCGTCGAGACCGGCCGCATGCCTCCCTCCGCGAAGGACGCGGAGGGGCTGTGGAAGGGCCCTGGGACTTCACCCGTCCCACTGGGCCCCGGATACCGACAGGAGCTCGCCAGCTCCATCGCCGCGCTGCTGGAGGCCCAACAGCACCCCGCCCCGCCGCGCACGGCCATGCAATTGTCCCTGGACGACTGGCTGCTCATCGTCCGCGAGGTGGCGCATCCGTACATGAGCGCGGGCGCGCTCGAGGCCCTCGTCGCCCCGCGTCTGGAGCTGGAGCCCGCCGCCCGCCATCCGCTCATCGCCATGGACGTCTGCACCCGGGTCATCGACACGGACCTGGGGCGCCCCGCCGGAAAGCGGACCTTGGTGGACGTCGCGGAGGGACCTGCCTCGGAGAAGGCGACGGAGGCCATCACTCAGCGCCTGTTCCGGCTCGTGTACCAGCAGGAGCCCACCGCCGCGGACACGAAGGACGGACAGGCACGCTTCCGCCGCTTCCAGCGCATCGCGCCGGCGACACGCGACGCGGCGGCGGCGCTGTGCACCAGCTATCTGGCCGGCATCCGGGTGCTGCGGCTGGAGCTCGCCCCCGCCCCCACGACAGCGAGATGACGACCATGGCCCGTTCCTCACGACGCGAAGTCCTCCAGGCCCTGGCTGGCGTCAGCGGACTGGCCCTGCTCCCGGCCTGTGGCCTCCACCGCGCGGGCGCGCCCGACGTGAAGTCGACCTCCACGCCACCGGTCGCACTCCCGCCGCCGTCCACCGCGCGGCCCCACTACTTCGTCCGCATCACCCTCGACGGTGGCTTCGACAGCGTGATGACCGTGGACGCGAAGGACCCCGCCACGGCCGGTGAGGTCGACACCGGATACCGGGCGGCCGAGCGCCTCCAGGGCACGCGCCGCCTGTTCGGGCCACTCATCGGTGGTCTGCTGCGCCACGACGACGCGCTGTGCCTGGTCCACGGCGTCCGCTACGACACCGTCGCGCACGAGACGGGCGAGGCCATCCTGCGCGCGGGCCACCAGCGACATGGCGCCAGCACCCCGCCCTTCGGCGACGTGCTCGGCGGCCTGTTGCCGGGCAGCGCCCCCATCCCGCACCTCCACATCCAGACCGGCTTCCCGCGGCCACCGCGCCCCCTGGACGCGCTGCCGCTGCCCGGCAACCCGGAGGGCCGCGCCATTCCCCTCGCGGGAGGATTGAGCATCGACCCCGCGACGGTGGAGCTGCTCACCGGTGAGCCTCGGCGGGGCCTGTTCGACACGCCCTCCTGGTTCGAGGAGATGCAGACCCTGCGGCACGAGGAGGCCCGCCAGTGGCTCGGCGGGAGACCGGAGGAGCTCGCCGCGCACGAGCAGACGCTCCAACAGGGCCAGCACCTCCAGCGCCTGCTATCCACCGCGGACCGCCACACGGCGCTTCGTGGAAGTCCGCTGGGGCCCGGCCTCCAGCTCGCCTTCCATGCCGTGCGTGGCAATCACGCCCGCTTCGTCACCGTGCGCTCGCCGCGCGTCTGGTTGGACACGCACACCGACAACGTGGCGCTCCAGTCAGCGCGCACGCGCCCCATCTTCGACAACATCGCCGGCTTCCTGGACCTGCTCCAGCGCGAGCGCAACGCGTTCGGCACGCTCCTGGAGCAGACCACCATCGTGATCGCCTCCGAGCTGGGCCGCTTCCCCAAGCTGAACATGGTGCGGGGCAAGGACCACTGGCCCGAGAACAGTTGGATTCTCCTGGGGCGTGGCATCCGCGCGGGCGCGACGGTCGGCCAGACGGACGCGAGGTTCCGCGGCGTCTCCATCGACTATCGCAGCGGCAGCACCACCGAGGGGCAACGGCGCCCGCTCGAAATCGACGCGCTCTTCGCCACCCTGCTGCACCTGGCCGGAGGAGATCCGCTCCGCCACGACTACGGGCGGGACATGCTGCTGCACGGCATCCTCGCCTGACGAAGACGACGAACCCCGACAGCTCGCTCGCCCTCCCCGGTGGGTCTCGTCTTGCCTGACGTTCGCTGAACAGAGCCCGAAGTCCACCCGCTGCCCCAACCTATCCGGAGACGTTCATGCAAGGAGCCAAGCAGCCCATCGCGAAACACCTGAAGACCCTGACCGGCCGTGTCGCCGTGGTGACCGGCGCCAGCCGCGGCGCGGGTCGCGCCATCGCCCTGGTGCTCGCCGAAGCCGGCGCCACTGTCTACGTCACGGGTCGAAGCGCCTCTGCCGGACAGACCACCGAGGGGCTCCCCGGCACGGTGGAGAACGCCGCCGAGGAGGTGACGCAGCGAGGGGGGAAGGGAATCGCCGCGCGGGTGGACCACACGAACGAGCAGGACGTGGCCGCGTTCTTCGAGCGCGTCAAGCGCGAGTCCGGGCGGCTGGACCTGCTCGTCAACAACGTCTGGGGAGGTTACGAGCAGTATGACGGCCCCGACTTCGACCTGCCGTTCTGGGAGCAGCCCACGGAGAAGCGCTGGCAGGGCATGTATGTCGCCGGCCTGCGCGCGCACTTCCTGTCGAGCCGGTTCGCGGCGCCGCTGCTCATCGGGCGCAAGGCCGACGCGCCTCCGGGCCTCATCGTCAACACGGTGGGCTGGGCCTACGGCGAGTACCTGCGCAACCTGTACTACGACGTCGCCAAGTCCGCGATCATCCGCATGAGCTTTGGCATGGGGCTGGAGTTGAAGAAGCATCACGTCGCGGCGGTGGCCCTGGCACCGGGCTTCATGCGCACCGAGCGAGTGATGGCCGAGCACGCCAAGGGTCCCTTCGACCTGAGCGGCACCGAGTCGCCCGAGTACGGAGGCAGGGCCGTGGCCGCGCTGGCCGGGGATCCGCGCATCATGGAGCGCAGCGGGAAGCTGTTCACCTCCGGCGACCTGGCGCGCGAGTACGGCTTCACGGACGTGGATGGCAAGCAGCCCGAGGGCTTCCGCATCCCGCCCTACGGGGAGGACGAGGTCCCCCAGAGCACGGGGACCTGAGCACTTGCTCCGTGGGCCCGCCCCGCCATGACGGGACGGGCCCGCCTCCGAGCCTCAGGACTCCAACGCGAAGTCGAACCCCAGCAAGGTGCTGCCCGCCTGCGCGAACCATCCATCCGTGGCGGAGGCGTGCTGGGTAAGCACATGGATGTCGCGGAAGCGCCGCTGGAGCGTGGAGCCATCCCGGACGGGGCTGGTGCCGCTGGCGCGATAGCAGGCGCTCACCACCTCGGCGGCGGTGTCCACGAGCCACGCGGTGGTGCTTAGAATCTCCGGCGCGAAGCCGGAGGCGGAGTCCGGCGCCTCGACGCAGGTGGTCCAGAAGCGCCCCGAGAGTTCCTGGAGCAGGGCGCGCGCCGCGCGCAGGTCGGATTGGGCTCGCCCCAGCCGGTGCTGGAACTGGGGTGACTCGCGCAGGGTGTGGCGCGCATACAGGCGCTTCTTTCCCGCCTTCGCCAGGGCGACCACGTCGTCGAGCGCAGCCTGCGCGATTCCGACCGCCACCGCGCCGATATGCAGGCTGATCTGGAGCGGAGGGGCCACGAAGTGGGGGCTGGGG
>NZ_VIFM01000136.1 GCF_006636215.1 Myxococcus llanfairpwllgwyngyllgogerychwyrndrobwllllantysiliogogogochensis
TATAAGAGACAGCTCTGGCTGGGGGCGGGGGCCATGTTGCTGCTCGGCTTCTGCCGGGAGCCCGTGCACATCTTTGGCGCCGCCTTCCTCCTGGGCGTGGTGGGAGAGCTGTACCGGCCCGCCTTCTTCGCCATCATCTCGGACGTGGTGCAGGAGGTGGATCGCCCGCGCGCCTATGGCCTGTTGTACTGGGTGCTCAACGTGTCCACCGTCGTGTCGATGCCACTGGCGGGGTTCATGTCGAGGCAGGGCTTCCAGCTCCTCTTCATCCTCGATGCCTGCACGACGTTCATCTACGGCATGGTCATCTGGGTGTTGGTGCCGGAGACGCGGCCCTCGACGGAGGGCGTGCGCCAGACGCCCGTTGAAGTGGGCTCGATGCTGACGCCGTTCCGCAATCTCCGGTTCGTCGGCCTGGTCGTGCCCATCTTCGCGACGACGTTCATCCTTTGTCAGGGGGGCGTCGCGCTTCCAGTGGACCTGGAGTCGCGCGGCATGGACCCGGCGATGTTCGGCACGGTGATGGCGGTCAACGGGTTGATCATCTCCGTGGGAGAGCCGCTGTTGCTGCGCGCGACGGTCCGGGTTCGTCGCCTGACGCTGCTGGCCTGGGGCGCTGTCTTCACGGGGGCGGGTTTCGGGCTGCATTCGCTCTCCGCCTCCGCGGGGCTTGCCGCCGTGGCCGTGGGGGTTTGGACGCTGGGGGAGATGATTCAATCCCCCGTGGCGCCCGCGGTGGTGGCGGACCTGTCGCCCGTGGATGCGCGGGGCAGCTACCAGGGTGCCTTCCACATGGTGTGGGGCCTCGCCACGTGTGTCGCTCCCGCCCTCGGGGGACAGGTGCTCGGCCGGCATGGTGCGTTCGCGCTGTGGATGGGGTGCCTCGGATTGGGGTTGCTCGCCGCTGTCTGGTACCTGGTCTTCGGCGCGCTCCTGCGTCGTCAGGTTCGTCCATGGGGCGAGCCCGGCCCTGTGATTGAAGCCCCCGGCTCCGGCCTCTGAGCGTGTGTGTGGGCGGCGGCAGCCTTGATGACACCCGAGGAGTAACTGGAAACGGGAATCCGCCTCGCGGCGCCTTTTGCCAAGGCCGCCGTGCGATTGGGGGCGGAGCCGCACATGCATGCCGCCATCGAGGCGTCCTACGAGGGGTTGCTCGCGGAGCTGTCCAGGCACTTCGAGCACAATGACTTCCTGTTGGGTGACCGCCCGTCGATGGGTGACTTTGGACTCTTCGGTCCTCTGTATGCACACCAGTACCGGGATCCGAAGAGTGGTGAGCACCTGCGCCGGGTGGCGCCGCGAGTCGCGCAATGGGTCGAGCGGATGCTGCACCCCATGCCGTTGTCGGGTGAGTTTCGGCCAGACGATGAGGTGCCGGTGACGCTGCTCATGGTTCTACGTCGGATGTTCATCGAGCAGATGCCCGTGCTCGCCGATACCGCGCGGCGTGTGAGCGAGTGGATGGGGGCGCATCCTGGCGAGACCCTGCCGCGCGCCATTGGCATGGGCGCATTCGTCCTGGAAGGACAGGAGGGCAAGCGCATCGTCAGTCCGTACAGTCTTTGGATGTTGCAGCGAGCACGCGACTATTTCAGGTCGCTCACAGGATGTAACCGGACTGCCGTGGCGGAGACGCTGTGCGCGGCAGGGGGGCAGTCGTTCTTGGACTTCGACGACCCACCACGCCTGGCTCGCGCCGGTTTGAGCGTGCGGCCGGGGTAGCGATGGCGCTCCGTGCCGCAATGCATTGACATGCCGGTGGGGAGGCTGGCTGCCAGAAGGTATCCCGAAGAGAGCTGCCAGTAGCTCATGGCTGTTTTCCCTGTTCGAACTGGGAGATGACGTCATCGAGGACGCTCAAGAAGTAGCCATCCGCCTTGGCCGATGAATCGCGAAGGGCCAGGAGCAGCGGATAGAATTCCGGGTCGCCAAGGGATGCAGCGGCCTCGAGCGTGTACACCGTCACCGGATTGCCACACAGCGCGGCGCGTACGGGCTCGACAGCGCGTGGGTCCTTGCGAGCCGCGAGACCTACGAGGGCTTCTCCGAAAATTTCTGAGTCCTCCTCACCGAGGCGCGCTGCGAGCGCATCACGCAGTTGCGGTGTGTCCACGTCCTCCCTCAGCGTTCCCAGGTCGAAGGTTGCCCAGTTCCGTACGTCGCGGTCCTCGTCGGACGAGAGCCTGATGAGCGCCTCGACAGCTTCCGGTGCATCCATGGCAGCCAGGCCGTGCACCGCGCCATACCGAGCCTCGGAAGTGGGGTGACTCGCCAGTCGGATGAGTTCGGAAAGGGCACGAGGCTCCCTGAGGTGTCCCAGTGCAGCGCCTGCTGACAGAAGGACAGCCGGGTCTTCCTCCCGCCGGAGCAGGCCCAACAGCGCCTCGCCACGCTCCTCCGTGAAGACGGGGACAGATCCAGGGCTACTCGCTCCAAGCTGGCCAAGGATATCCGCGCCGCGCCCCCGAGCCTTCGCGGAGGGAGCGTCAAGAAGGCGCAGGGCGGCGTCCAGCACGTCGCGCGTTCCCCGGAAATGCAGCACTCGGATGGCTGCCCAGGCACGCTCGTCATCCTCTTCACCCTCGAGTGATGCCTGGATGAGCGCTTCGGTGCTTCTCTCATCGTCGCGTTCTGGATAACTCATGATGTCCCTATGCGTGTCGAGGCTGCCGGCCATCTGAGTTCAAATGCACGACTGCATTGTTCATGTCGAGTGGGCGCTTCGATTTGGATTGAGCCTGTGGTGAATTGCGCTAACCGCGCGTCAATGCGGACTCTGACAGTGGTTCGGGTGACCCACAATCAGGGCACGGGATGTGCTTGGGTTAATCGCAGACATCTGTCTCGTTGCTGTTTCGTGGAGTGGGAACAGGACCTGCGCCCAGTCCCTTGTTCGCAATGGTTAGCGTTTAGGGATTGAGGGTCGGCCGGTTTCCCTCTGGAGCGGGGCAGGTGGAGCGTCCATTGAGGTCCACCCGCGTCCGACCATCTTGGGTACGAGGGTGGGGACGGCATGGGTCAAGGGCCATTGGCTGGCCCGGGGCCGGTTACGTCCGTGAACTTCGCGCCGGTGAGGCCCGCGCGCTCCAGGGCCTCCTTGATCTCCTCGGACACGATCAAGGCCACGGTCCAGCCCCAGGTGCGGAACACTTTTGCGCCTTCCGCCTTCGCCGTGTCGATGCGCATCCCGGACACCGAGGAGTACGTCCCCACCTTCTCGGGCATTCCGTCCTCCAGTGTCCAGTAACGCACCTCCTCGCACGCAGCGTCGTCGATGCACTTCACCAATCGGGTGGCGTTGAGGATGAAGTGCTGAGCCGGCTGGGAGTCGATCTCCACAGGGATGAGCTGCACGTCGTCGGGTGCCACCTCTGTGAAGAGGGAGGCCACGCGGGCGTGGACGACGGGGATGCTGAAGGCCGCGTGGGAATAGTCGAGCGGCTTGCCGGAGATCTTGATGGGGATCTTGATGCGCTCGTCCGACTGAGCCCGTTGCCCGATCCTGAACTGCCACGGGTCATCGAGTTTCCGGCCCTCGTGATCCAGAGGATGCCCCAGCTCCCACCGGCCGGAGATGTACACATCATCGGTCAACTTGAAGAACCGCTTCGGCATGAGGTCATTCTTCCGTCATTCGGTTCGCGTCACCAGCCGATTGAGCCTGGTCCCCTGCTTCGAGATCTCACGTGCCAACGCACCGAGGATCTTCGTCAGCGCCTCCCGGCAACGCTCGATGCTCTTGCAACTCGATGTTGCTTCGTCCAGCCGCTCGTAGACCTCCTCATGGTACTCCCTTGGGTGCGGCCCCTTGTGGCGCGGGACGCGGACCTGGTTCGCCGCATCGTCGAGCGACATGCCTGCCCGGTCGAAGATCTCCTGGTACCTTGGCGTCCAGGGCCCCCCGTTGTTGGTGGAGGTGCTGAACTTGTCGGAGGCGACGTGGTGCCAAGGGCCCTCCGCGTCCACTGGGGCCGTGCTAGCGGCGCTCGTCCCTCGTGCCGCCATGGCCAGCGCACCAGGAGCGAGCGCGATGGTGACGGCTCCCTCGGTGGGAATAGCTACCGAGCCCACTTCCGCGATCGCCGTGAACCGGAAGCCTCCCTGGAGATCGGCCAGCCGCACCGCCTGTGCCGAGCCCGGAAGCGCCGGTGCCTTGATCGCCAGCCCTGCGGTGCTCCCAATGGCGGCGGTCGCGAGCATGATGAAGATGCGCGCCGCGTTCTCGCCCATGACCATGCCGTACTTTTCGCCAGCCATGCGTACCTCGTCGAAGGTCGTGGCGACTGCTACGTCCTCGGCAAGCTGCCGCCACCCCGCGACCAGGTTCCAAACGGTGTCCACCCCCAAGTAGGCGATGAGGCAGACCGTCAGGGTGGCGGCCACGCCCTTACTCACCGGTTCGGGCAGCAACCAGAGGCCGAGGTACACGGCCATGGCCGTGATGATGGTGTTCCGCACAGCGACCGGATCCACCATCTTTCCCAGCGCATCATGGGTCTCGTCCATGACCGAGCCCATTGCGAACTGGAGGGCCAGGGTGCGCTTTCCTTCTTCGCCAAGAGTGGGGCCGTCTTCCAGTAGATGCAGACAATCTCGGGTGCGCTGCGTCCGATTGCACCAGCGGCCGTAGGCGCGCGTGAGTTCTGAATCCGCCTCCGGCCTCCATGCCCCAATCGGTGGGAGGTGGTCGCTGTACGAGTCCAGTTCCGAGCCAACAGACACGAGACCGATGCGCCCTCGTGCGCCTGCGTACGCATCATTCGCAGGGAACCAGAACAGCCGCCGAGCGTCCGATCGAGGCTGCGTGGACCCGGGCACATCTCGGCCCAACTTCGCCACGGCCTCTTCGAAGTCGTCTTCGTTCAGTTCCACCGGTCCCGCGTCACCGGAGCGTGGAGTGAAGGTGATGGGCTTGCCCGGACCCGTGTCCAGACGCACCGATCTTGTCGCGCTACTGCACCCGGCCAGCATCACGAACAGTAGGAGAATCGACGATCGTGGCAGCATGCGGAGCCCTCCTGGCGCTGGCTCCCATCGCTCGGGAGCGCATCGGCAGCGCAGGGTCGGGTAATACCAGATAGAGCTGACAGGTGCTCCGGGCTGACACTGTCTGTGATGGAGCGGGTGGGGCCGACGGCGTGCCTACTGGACCGTCACGCCCGGGCGCGAGATCGTGCGCAGTCAGCTCGGTCCCCATTGCTGAGCGCGAACGTCCCTCGGGTTGCATCACCGGCGTCGCCTCTGCTTTCAACACGAAGCGATCAGCCGACTTGAGAGTGATGAGAGCCTTTGCCGGACGGTCAGGGTCTTCAGGGATGTGCCCATCTTGAACGTCAGTGATGCACTCAGGCGCAGGCCTGGAGCCCAAGGAGGCAACGGGCGTACATTTTGTGGGCAGTGTTGAATCTATTGTGAGTTATTCCAATCCGAGGTCCAGCCGGGTTGGATGGCGAAAATCCAGGTTTAACCCAAAGTATGGTGTTCCTTTGATAGGTTCAAATCCGAGTCGCCCCCAATACTGCTGAAGCTTTTTACGCGCGGCAAGCTGGTGGATCTTCGAAAAGCTGGAGAGCGAGGGGTCGGTCCTTCTGTTGATGTCGAACTGAAGCGGGAAGGGTTTGCAGATAACAAGTCCGCAGCCTCTTCCAAGGGTTTCAATGAAGCGAGATGCAACTGCAAGCCCAAGGTCATGTCACGTGTAGAGGCTTTGTTTGGATTGTCCCATGGTCCAGTCAAGGCTGCGCCAGAGAACTCAAGGGATACATGGCGGTAGAGCACGAGAATCGAACTCGCCAGAGACGTCTCTCAACGCCTCTCACTGGGTTTGAAGCCCAGGCCGGCCACCAGGTCCGGAGGCCCTACCGTGGCCGATTAGTGCCGGGCCTTCCCAGCTCCGTCAACGACTGGCTTCAACCCCGGCAGCCCATGCACCAGCGTCTCCGTCAGCGTCTTTCGCAGCTCCTCCGCGGACGTCTGGAACGCCGCGCACGTCAGCTTCAAGCTCACGATGCCGTGCAGCCCCGCCCACAGGGCCTCGGCCAGTCGACCCGGGTCCGCCTCGGTTGCCAGTCTCCCCGCTGACTTCAGGTCCTCGAACACTCGGGCCAGCAGGCCGAAAGCGCGAGGCCCCGCACCATCCGAGTCGCCTTGGAAGAGCTCGGTCGACAGCCTGGGGTCTTCCATGAAGATGAGTCGGTACGTTTCCGGGTGCTCCAGCCCGAACCGCACATAGGCCGCGCCCATCACCGACAGTCGCTCCAGTGGCTCCGCCACCGCCGAGCCCGGCTCCAGCGCCCCCAACAGCTCCCCGAAGCCCCGCACGCACAGCTCCCGGGCAATCGCCTCCCGATTCTCGAAGTGCAGGTACAGCGTCGCGGGCGCGTACTCCACCGCCTCCGCCAGCTTGCGCATCGACAGCGCGCTGAACCCCTCCTTCACCACCATGTCCCGAGCCACCCGGAGGATCTGCTCCCGCAGCTCCGCCCGCTGCCGCTCCTTGCGCTCCGAAATCCCCATGCCTCAACCCTAGGGCTTGACGATTCGAACGGCCACCAGTAAATGAACGGTGTTCATAGAACGGTGTTCATAAAAATCTCGATGTTCGAAACGGAGCGCATCATGGACGGCAAGGTGGCGTTGTTCGGAGCCTCGGGAGTCATCGGGCAGAGCGTGGCCAACGCGCTGAAGGCGCAGGGGAGGGCCTATCGGGTGGTGGGCCGCTCGAAGGCCTCCCTGCAGGCCGAGTTCGGCACGGACCCGCTCGCGGAAATCGTGACGTGGAACCCCGAGGACCCGGCGTCGGTCCGCGCGGCCGCCCACGGTGTCGACACCCTCGTCTACATGGTCGGCGTCAACTACTGGCAGTTCCACCTGCACCCGGTGCTGATGCGCAAGACGCTCGACGGAGCCATCGCCGAGGGCGTCAAGCAGGTGGTCCTCATCGGCACCGTCTACCCCTACGGCCTGCCGCGCACGACGCCCGTCAAGGACGACCACCCGCGCGAGCCCAACAGCTTCAAGGGCCGCATGCGCAAGGAGCAGGAAGACCTCCTCCTGGCCGAACACGCCGCCGGCACGATTCGCGGCACCATCCTTCGCCTCCCCGACTTCTACGGCCCCGGCGTCGAGCTCAGCTTCCTGTACCGCGCCTTCGTCGCCGCCGTGGACGGCAATCGCGCGCAGCTCATCGGCCCCATCGACTCGCCGCACGAGTTCATCTACGTGCCCGACGTGGGCCCCGTGGTGACGAAGCTGATGGACGAGCCTCGCGCCTATGGCCGCTCCTGGAACCTCGCCGGCGCGGGCGTGACGAGCCAGCGCAAGCTCGTCGAGGAAACCTACCGACAGGTCGGCCGCCCCACGAAGGTCATGACGATGGGGAAGGGGATGATTCGCCTCGTCGGCCTCTTCGACCCGTTCATGCGCGAGCTGGTGGAGATGCACTACCTGCACACCCAGCCCGTGCTGATGGACGATTCGGAGCTGCGCCACCTGCTCGGCGACGTGCCCAGGACGCCCTACGCCGAGGGCATCCGCCAGACGCTCGCCGCCCTGAAGCAACGGCGCGCGGCCGCCGCCGTCAGTCCAGCCCCCGCAGCCACAGGTCGTCCTCGTCCAACCCCATGAGGTGACCGACCTCGTGCATCACCGTGATTCCAATCTGCTCGATGAGCTCCGCGCGCGTCTTCGCGAAGCGCTCCAGGTTCTTCTGGTACAGCACGATGGACGCCGGGAAGTGGTCATACGCGTTCGTCACGCTGCGCTCGCCCACGGGCGTTCCCCGGAAGACGCCGAGGATGCTCGGAGACAGGGGAGGGGACTGCCCCAGCAGGTCCTCCTCCGACGGCAGGTCCTCCACCGCGATGGTGACGTTGTCCAGGTACTGCTTGGCATGCTGGGGCAGGGCCTTCACCGCGTCCTCCACCGCGCGGTCGAACTCCGCCTCGGCCAGCTCCACGGGGGGAGGGAACTCCTCGGACGCCAGTGACTGGGCCTTGGCGAAGCGCTTCCTGGCCTCCTTCTCGTCCCCCCGCCGCTCCGCCATCAGCCCCAGGTAGTGGTGCGCCCACGCCTCGTCGGACGCGTCCTTCAGCACCGCCTCGAAGCCCGCGCGCGCGTCGTCGAAGCGGCACAACTCGAACAAGGCGATGCCCCGCTCCAGCCGCGCGTCCACCGAGCGCGGCACGTGCCCCAGCGCCGCGTCCAGGCTCAGCAGGGCCTGCTCGGACTCACCCATCTGGTTGAGCCCCATGCCCTCCAGGAGGAGGAACTCGTAGAGCATCTCCACGTCGTCCTCGCGCTGGGCCAGGCGCTTGCCCCGCGCGCACAGGCCCAGGCCTTCCTCCACCGCTTCCCGGTCCTCGCCGGCCCGGCAGACCAGGCAGTCCGCGGCTCCCAGGAGGATTTCCAGGTCCTCGGGGGCGACCTTGAGGGCCTGGCCATAGGCGCGGCCCGCCTCCTCCAGCCGTCCCAGCTCCGCGAGCGCCGCGGCCCGGTAGTGCAGGGCCTCCGGCAGCTCCGGCGCGTCCGAAAGCAGACCTTCCACCTGTGCCAGCGCCGCCTCGATGTCACCCGACTCGAAGGCGTCCGACACCGCCTCCAGCCGCGCCGTCGGGTCCCCCGACCCCGATCGCTTCCCGGTCCGCTTCTCCATGGCCCGGCTCATAAGAAGCCCCGCTGTGCGTTGTCAACGACGGGTGCGGCTGTTACGTTCCGCCGCCCGTGCTGGTGCGGCGTTCCGTCCCGTGAACATCCTTGTCGTCGACGATGATCTCGAGCTGTGCACCTTGCTCTCTCGCTTCCTGGAGATGCATGGGTACACGGTGTACTCGGCGTCGGATGCGCTCCAGGCGCTCGACATCCTCGAGCGCAACCAGGTGGGCATGGTCATCACCGACTTCATCATGCCCCACATGGACGGCATCACCTTCACCGAGCAGCTGAAGGCCGACCCGCGCTTCCAGGCCATCCCCGTGCTCCTGATGACGGCCAGCACGGACGGGAACATCACCGAGCGCGGCCTGCGCAAGGGCGTGGCCCTCACGCTGAACAAGCCCCTGGACATGGGCCAGCTGCTCACCTTGATGCGCTTCGCCGAGTAGCCCCCGAAAAGGCTCCTCCCCGGCACGCGTCGGGCCGTCCGCTCGCCCACACGTCCGCCCTTCCTGGTTGACATCGTTGGGCTGACCCTTATGTTGGCGCTCGCCAGGGTCGAGTGCTAACGACCTGCGTAGTATCCACGAAAATTCCAAGTAACATCAGGAGGTTGCGATGGCAGCGAAGGAGATTTTCTTCCACCAGTCCGCGCGTGAGGCCATCCTGCGAGGCGTCCGGACGTTGTCGGACGCGGTCGCGGTGACGTTGGGTCCCAAGGGCCGCAACGTGGTCATCGAGAAGAGCTTTGGTTCGCCCACGGTCACCAAGGACGGCGTCACCGTCGCCAAGGAGATCGACCTCGAGAACCGGTTCGAGAACATGGGCGCGCAGATGGTGAAGGAGGTCGCGTCCAAGACCTCTGACAAGGCGGGCGACGGCACCACGACGGCGACCGTGCTGGCTCGGTCCATCTACGAGGAGGGCCTGAAGCTGGTAGCCGCGGGCCACAGCCCGATGGACCTCAAGCGCGGCATCGACAAGGCGGTGGAGGTGGTGGTGGCGGAGCTGAAGAAGCTCTCCAAGCCGACCTCCGACAAGAAGGAGATTGCCCAGGTTGGAACCATCTCCGCGAACGGGGATGAGACCATCGGCACCATCATCGCGGACGCGATGGAGAAGGTGGGCAAGGAGGGCGTCATCACCGTCGAGGAGGCCAAGGGCCTGGAGACGACGCTTGAAGTGGTCGAGGGCATGCAGTTCGACCGCGGCTACATCTCTCCCTACTTCGTGACGAACCGTGACCGGATGGAGGTCGTCGCCGAGGACCCGTACATCCTCATCAGCGAGAAGAAGATCTCCTCGATGCAGGACATGGTCCCCATCCTGGAGCAGGTCGCGCGCTCCGGTAAGCCCCTGCTGCTCATCGCCGACGACATCGAGGGCGAGGCGCTGGCCACGCTCGTGGTGAACAAGATTCGCGGCGTGCTGAACGTCTCCGCGGTGAAGGCGCCGGGCTTCGGCGACCGTCGCAAGGAGATGCTCAAGGACATCGCCACGCTGACCGGCGGCATGGTGGTCAGCGAGGAGCTGGGTCACAAGTACGAGAACCTGACCCTGAACGACCTGGGCCGCGCCAAGCGCATCACGGTGGACAAGGACAACACCACCATCGTCGATGGCAACGGCAAGAAGGAGGAGATCGAGGGTCGCATCAAGCTCATCCGCGGCCAGATCGACACCGTCACCAGCGATTACGATCGCGAGAAGCTCCAGGAGCGTCTGGCGAAGCTGGTGGGCGGCGTGGCCGTCATCAACGTTGGCGCGGCCACCGAGACGGAGATGAAGGAGAAGAAGGCCCGCGTGGAGGACGCGCTGCACGCGACTCGCGCGGCCGTCGAGGAGGGCATCGTCCCGGGCGGCGGTGTCGCCTACCTGCGCACGCTGCCGGCGCTCGAGCAGCTCAAGCCGGGCGGCGAGCAGAACTTCGGCGTGGACATCATCCGTCGCGCGCTCCAGGAGCCGCTGCGGAAGATCGCCAGCAACGCGGGCGTCGAGGGCGCCGTGGTCATCAACAAGGTTCGCGAGGGCAAGGGCGCGTTCGGCTACAACGCGCGCACGGACACCTACGAGGACCTGGAGAAGGCCGGCGTCATCGACCCGACCAAGGTGGAGCGCACCGCGCTGCAGAACGCGGCTTCCGTCGCTTCGCTGCTCCTGACCACCGAGGCCATGGTCGCCGAGCGCCAGAAGGGCAAGTCCAAGGGCGGCAGCGGCGGTGGTAGCGGCGGCGGCATGCCGGACTACGGCGGCGACGACATGGAGTACTGAGCCACGCTCCGCGTCCCGGGCCTCACGGCTCGGGATGTGGCGGGTGAGCTGGCCTCGGCCCCGGATGCCTCTTTCGAGGCGCCGGGGCCGTTGTCTTTCGTAGGGAATGGAACTTCAGGGAACGCGGCCGACGGCGCCCCCGGTGCCGCTCTCCTGGGATGTGAAGAGCAGGGTGTCGCCGTCCGCAATGAGTCCACCCGGGCCGGTTCCCTCGGGGCCGACCGCGTCGGAGGTGCCGGGAGGACAGCCCCGGGTCCGGCGCAGGAAGGCGGAGGAGCGGGGCACGGCGTCCTTGAAGTAGACGGCGCCGTTCAACTCCACCGGGAACAGCGGGCCTTGCAGGCCCTCCGCGAGCACGCGGGCCTCGCCGCCAGCGCGGGGCCGCTTGATCAGCCGGCCCGTGCCTCCGCTGCCTTCGGTGATGAGGAAGTGGGTGGGCGTGAGCTCCAGCGAGGTGCCCGTGGTGATGCTCGCATCCACGCGCTGGGCCGGCGTGTCCAGGTCCAGGGGGACGCGGTAGAGGCCTGGCTCGGTGCCTCCCGTGACGAGGAACCACACGTCGGTGCCGTCGATGCGCGCGCCACGGACCTGGGTGTCGACGGTGCCCTCGAAGAGCACCAGGGATGAGGGTGTGGCACCGGTCGTGTCGACGCGGACGAGGCGCCGGGCCCCTGTCGCCACGACGAGGACGTCCTTTCCGGACAGGCGTCCGATGCGGATATCGGTGCCTCCCGTGATGACGCTGTTCAGCGAGGACTCGATGGGCACCGTACCGCGCTCACCCGTGGCCTTGTCCACGCGCCAGAGTCCAATCTGGTCGAGCACGTAGATGTTCTTCTCGTCCACGGCGATGGCATCCGGCGCGAAGAAGCCTTTGGCAACCGAGGTTGCTCCTCCTCCTGCTCTTGGCAGTCGAAGGATTTGTCCCTCTCCTTCCGGGGCTTCAGGCCGCAGCGAGTGCGACTCGGAGATGTAGATGTCCGTCGCGTCCACGGCGAGTCGGCGGGGGTTGTTCAGCCCGGGCACGAGCAGGGACTCCCGCACCGACGGAGGTGGCTCGCAGCTTCCCGCGTCCTCCTCACCGGGCCCCGCGTCGGCGCCCGTGCCGCCGTCATCACCCGAGCCGCCGTCGCCAGGGTCCACGCCTCCGTCTGGCTGCGTCCCCGCGTCCGAGCCCGAGTCCTCCGGGCCGCTCGCGTCCGGTTCGCCCTGCACCGGGGGCTTGTTTGAGGAACACGCCACACCCAGCAGCAGGACGGACAGGAGCGCAAGCCTCATGGGACGCCTTTCTTGAACGCGCGGCTCAGCTCACGGCTCAGCGCCGTGGTGTCGGACAGCAGCTTGGGCAGACAGGCCGAGGCCCCCGCGCGAAGCGACTCCAGCGCGGTCTCCATTGTGAG
Source organism: Myxococcus llanfairpwllgwyngyllgogerychwyrndrobwllllantysiliogogogochensis (assembly GCF_006636215.1). Taxonomy (GTDB): domain Bacteria; phylum Myxococcota; class Myxococcia; order Myxococcales; family Myxococcaceae; genus Myxococcus; species Myxococcus llanfairpwllgwyngyllgogerychwyrndrobwllllantysiliogogogochensis. Next base: position 12,324 of record NZ_VIFM01000136.1, read on the forward strand.
GTGCTCGGCCAGCACCACGAAGGGCGCTCCCTGGGCCATGGCCTTGCCCAGCTCCAGCGCCTTGCGCCCATAGGCCGGCGCGAAGTCCCAGGACACCACCACGCCCGCGGGCGGCTCCAGCGCGATGAGCTCCGAGGTGGGCAGCACGCGGGCTTCCAGGCCAATCAACTCCAGCGCCTCGGCGATCTGCGCGGCGGTGGCGGGGTTGTCCTCCAGCACGTCCACGCGCTTCACCTGGGCCGCGGCGCCGGGCTGTGTGGGCGGCGCCGCCAGCGTGGAGCGCAAGAGCGTGCGCACCTCGCGGATGTCGTCGAAGGGCTTGAGCAGGTAGTCCACCACGCCCAGCTCCAGCGCCTGCTGCGTCGTCACCAGCGACGGATAGCCCGTCATCAGGATGACCCGCGACGTGGCGGACAGTCGGCGCGCCTGCTGCGCCAGCTCCAGCCCGGACAGGCCCGGCAGGTTCTTGTCCGTGACGATGAGGTCCACGGGCGCCTCGCGCAGCAGGTCCAACGCCTCCTCGCCGCTCGCCGCCTCGATGACCTCGCACTCCTTGCCCATCAAGTCGCGGAACACCATGCGGATGATGGTCTCGTCATCCACCACCAGCAGGCGCTTGCGCGGCCCGGGGGCCGTCTCCGAGGCGGGGAATTGCACGCGGAACACCGTGGCCGGCGCCGGCACGTCCCGCAGCGCGCCCTGCGGCGCGAGGTCGATGCGCGCATGGTGCTCCTCGGCGATTCGTCGACACACGGCGAGCCCCAGGCCCGTACCGCGTTTGCTCGCGGTGACGTACGGCTCGAAGATGCGCTCGCGCAGCTCGTCGGGGATGCCCGGGCCCCAGTCCGCCACGTACAGCACGGGCGCCGAGCCCTCGCGCGTGAGCACCACCTTCACCCGTCCACGCCCCGACATGGCGTCGCGCGCGTTGTTGAGCAGGTTCAGCGTGAGCTGCTCGATGAGGCGCGAGTTGCCCTGGACGGAGATGTCCTCCGGGGCCTCCACCTCCAGCGAGATTCGCGCCGAGTCGGGGTTGACGCTGAAGAGCTTCGCGGCGGCCCAGATGGGCGCCGCCAGGGACAGTCGCTGCTGCGGCGCATGTCGCTCGCTGGCGAGCCGGATGAAGTCGGAGACGATCTGCTCCATCCGCTCCACCTGGGACATCAAGAGGCGCAGGGGGCCAGAGGGGCCGCCGTCCTCGGCGAGCAGCTGTGCATAGGCCTTCACGCCGAGCAGGGGCTGGCGCAGCTCGTGGAGCACCTCCGCGGCGAGCTGGGTGGCGTGGAGGCCGGAGCGCTGGAGCGCCGCCGCGGCCGTGCGCGCGGCTGGCAGGTCCCCCGCGTCCAGGGCCTGGAGCAGTTGGGCGAGCGGCGCGGGAATCTCCATGTCGGGAAGCATGACGGAGGCGGCCCATCCCACGCAACGCGCCTGGAGGGAATCCGTTGACCGGCCCGCCGGGGACGCGGATGCTCCCCGCGTTCTTCCCGCGTCGCCCAGCCTGCTGGACGCCGTCGACCGGCCTCGGAGGGCCTCTCATGCCGCAGACCGACCCGTTCCACTCCCTCGTGCCTCGGAAGATGACCGACGCCGAGCTGGCCCGCTCCATCCGGCTCAACATCGAGGCGGAGCTGGACGCCATCAACCTCTACGCCGCCCACATCGACGCCACCGACAACGAGGAGGCCAAGGCCGTCCTCCGGCACGTCATGGACGAGGAGCGTGAGCACGCCGCCCTCTTCTGGCAGCTCATCGCCCGGCTGGACCCCGAGCAGGCCCAGCACGCCCAGGAGGCGGTGGAGAAGTTCAAGCTCATCATTTCCGGTGCCCCGCATGAGTCGGTGGAGGCCGTGGGCAAGGAGGGCGCCAGCGCCGAGGCGCCGGAGCCCAGCATCGTCAAGCGGCTCACCGTCGGCAGCATGCGGCCCTGAGCTAGGTGCCGGTGCTTCCCTGGCGACGTTCGGCTGGGGGGGCTTCCAGGTCCTGCGCGGCCATGTAGACGACGTTCCGGGTGCCGCGCTTGCCGCGGTACATGGCCCGGTCCGACAAATCCAGCAGCGTGGCCTTGTCTCGCGTGTGCTCGGGGAAGCTCGCCACGCCGATGCAGGTGGTGAGCTTGAGCGACAGCCCCTCGCGCGCCAGGAACCGATGGGTCTCCATGGTGCGGCGGATGCGCTCGGCGACCTTGAGGGCCCCGCCCGAGTCGGTGTTGCGCAGCATCACCACGTACTCGTCGCCGCCGTAGCGCGCCACGACGTCGTGGTCTCTCACGCAGCCCTTCACCACGCGCGCCGTCTCCACGAGCAGCTTCGAGCCGACGAGGTGGCCGTGGTTGTCGTTGATGGACTTGAAGTGGTCCAGGTCCAGGAACAGCAGGCTGAAGGGGCGGTGCGTCTGGGGCGCGTCCTGGAACTCCCGGTCCAACATCAGGTGCAGGTAGCGCGTGTTGAACAGGCGCGTCAGGTCGTCGATGTACGCCAGGTCCTCGACGGCCGCGAAGCGACCCAGGTTGCGCAGCGCCAGCGCCCAGTTGCGCACCAGGTAGCTGGCGGCCTCGGAGGCGCTGCCCTCGCTGTCGCGGGCGTCCGCGTAGAAGAGCACCGCGTGCCCCAGCACCGCGTCGCCCTCGACGGCGGGGAAGGTGAGGACTCGCTGGAAGGGGACGTCCGGCACCTCGAGCTCGCGAGGGGAGCGCGCTTCCAGGAGCTGCTCGCGCAGCCAGGCGACCACCGTCTCCTCGGCGCCGGTGGGCAGCCCGCGCGTGCCCTGCGTGCGCAGGCCCACCGCGGCGTCGCGCTCCAGCAGGACGATGGCGTTGGCGGAGCCCATGGACTCGAGCGCGCCGGTGGTGGCGGTGGCCAGCTTCTCCCGGTCCAGCGTCGTGGCCAGGCGCTGCCCGGCCTCCAGCAGCGCGACATGTCGGCGCAGGGACGCGTTCTCCCGCATCAGGTCGCGGGTGGTGAGCGCGCGGCGCACGGCGTGCTGCAGGGCTTCTGGTGCCACGGGCTTGACCAGGTACTCCGCGGCGCCGCTCTTGATGGCGCGCACGGCGGGGTCCACCTTGTCGAGGCCGGTGATGACGACGACCTCCACGCCCGGGTGTCGCTCCCGCACGTGCCGGAGGACCTCCATGCCGTCGCCACCGGGGAGGATGAGGTCCGTCACCACCGCGTCGAAGCGGTCCGCGGCGAGCGCCTGTCGGGCCTCGTGGAGCGTGGCCACCGCCGTGACGGTGTGCCCCACGGCCGTGAGGTAGTCGCCGTAGAGGGTGCGGGCGATCTTTTCGTCGTCGACGAGGAGGATGCGCGCCATCTCCCGCATGGCTTAGCACCATCCATCGGAACGCTGCTAGGGTCGCTCCCGTGTCGCCCTTCGAAAGCGGTCGCCGACTCTGCTTGCTCGTCGAAGCCGGGGAGACCCGTTATGCCGTGGAAGCCACATCCGTCATGGAAGTGGCGATGCCTGGCTCCCATGGAAGCAACCTGCGAGGCGTGCTCGAGGTGAAGGATCTGGCGGCGCTGCTCGGCGGCGCGCCGGAGCCGGACGTGGGCATGGTGGTGGTGCTCGACGTGAGTCCCACGCTCGCGGTGCGGGTCCGCTCGGTGGTGGAGGTCGCGGATGTCGCGCGCGCGCCGTTCTTCCTGTTGCCTTCGGGCCTGGCGGACTCGCTGGCGCCGCTGAGCCGGGGCGCGGTGCTCCACAAGGAGCGTTTGTACCTGGAGCTCATCGCGGAGGCGCTGCCGCACCGGGTGGGGCCTCGGGCCACGCCTGCTCCCCCGCGCCCCGTGCACTGGGCCGAGTCCGTGCCCGAGCGGGCGCTCGTCTTCGAGTCACAGGGGCGCCTGTTCGGCGTTCCCCTGGCCTTCGTGTCCCAGGTGGTGGAGCGGGGTGAGTCCTTCAGCGTCCTGCCCGTGCAGAGCGGACCGGTGGCCGGTATCTTTCCGCATGCCCAGGTCCTGTGGCCCATCTGTTCGGTTCCCGCTTTGCTGGGGGCTCCCCCCGCGCCAGAGCCATTCTTTCTCCTGGCGGAACTGGCGGGGCGTAACGTAGGGCTGACGGCCACGCGAGTGCTGGGTGTCCTGCAGCGCTTCGAGCCGGACGACACCGCGGGAAGCTTCCGCGTCCCTGGATTGCCGGAGCCAGTGCTGTTCCTTGACCTGCAGCGCATGTTTTCTTGATCGTCCCGGAGCGCAAACCGTAAGCTGCCGGGCTTGATACCGTGCCGTGAAGAAGGTTTTCTCGGCCGGATTTCTCAACGAATTCAGGGGGGTCGACGCCCCCGAGGCCCGATACCGATGCCCAAGAATCTGCTGGTCGCCGATGACTCGCTCACCATTCGCAAGGTGATCGGCATGATCTTCGCGACCGAGGACTTTCAGGTGACCGCGGTGGACAACGGGCTGGACGCCATCTCGCGCGTGCGCGAGATGCGCCCGGACGTCGTCCTCGCCGATGTGACGATGCCGGGCAAGAGCGGCTACGAGGTCTGCGAGGCGCTGAAGAACGACCCCGCCACCCAGGGCATCCCGGTGATGCTGCTGGCGGGCACCTTCGAGGCCTTCGACGAGAACCGGGCTCGCGCCGCCCGCGCGGACGACCACGTCACCAAGCCCTTCGAGAGCCAGATTCTGCTCGACAAGGTGAAGGCGCTGGTCGGCCAGAAGTCCAACACGCTGCCGGCCTCCATCGCCACGCAGGTGATTCGTCCTTCCGCCACGCCCGCCGCTCCTGTGGCGCCGCAGCCCGCGCCCGTCGCGGCGCCCGTGGGTGCCCGTCCTGGAATGCCGCCGGGGCCGGGTGCGCGTCCTCCCGGGCCGGGCATGCCGCCGGGGCCTGGTATGGCGCCGCGTCCTCCGGGGCCTGGCATGCCGCCGGGGCCGGGCATGGCGCAGCGTCCCCCCGGGCCTGGAATGGTGCCGGGGCCGGGTGCGCGTCCTCCCGGGCCTGGAATGCCGCCGGGGCCGGGTGCGCGTCCTCCTGGGCCGGGCATGCCGCCGGGACCGGGTGCGCGTCCTCCTGGGCCGGGCATGCCGCCGGGCGCCGTCGCGCGTCCGGGTGTGCCGCCTCCGCCGGGTGCTCCCGCGCCGGGCATGCCTCCTCGTCCAGGCATGCCGCCGGGCCCTGGGGCTCCGGGCATGGTGGCCCGTCCTGGCGCTCCGGGGCCGGGGATGCCGGGGGGGCTGCCGCGTCCTCCGGGCGCCACGCCGCTTCCTCCCATCCAGGGTGGCGCGCCGCAGCCGGCGGCCCGCGCGAGGGATCCGTTCGGGCTGGGCGCTCCCGCCGCTCCGGCTCCCGTGGCCGCGCAGCCCGCCATCAGCATCGAGGACTCGCTGCCCGACACGAGCGGCGCGGAGGAGATCTCGCTCGACATGGGTGGGCCCGTGGCTCCGGCCGCTCCGGCGCAGCGGGGGCCTCCGGTCGCCCGTCCCGCGGCGGATGGGGGCGAGGCCCTGCTGCGCGAGGCGCTGTCCAAGGCTTCCCGTGAGGTCATCGAGAAGATTGCCTGGGAGGTCGTACCGCAGCTCGCGGAGACGATCATCCGCCAGGAGCTCGAGCGGCTGATCAAGGACCGAGAGACGCAGCACTGAGGCGAGTTTCTCGCCGCAAACCTCCTGACTTCCCCGCCGGCCCCCTCAGGGGGGCTGGCCGTCTTCAATGACCGATACGACCGAACTGTCCAAGGCCTACGAGCCCACCGAGGTCGAGGCTCGCCTCTATGCCTTCTGGCTCGAGCGCGACTACTTCCGCGCCGCGGCGACGTCCGACAAGCCCGCCTTCTCCATCGTCCTGCCCCCGCCCAACGTCACGGGCAGCCTGCACATCGGTCACGCGCTGACCGCGACCATCCAGGACATCCTCACGCGCTGGAAGCGGATGAGCGGCTTCAATGCGCTCTGGCTCCCCGGCACGGACCACGCCGGCATCGCCACGCAGATGGTGGTGGAGAAGGAGCTGAAGAAGACCGAGGGCAAGAGCCGTCACGACATCGGTCGCGAGGCGTTCCTCAAGCGCGTCTGGGAGTGGAAGGGCAAGTACGGCGCCCGCATCGGCGAACAGCACCGTTTCCTGGGGGCGTCGCTTGACTGGAGCCGCGAGCGCTTCACCATGGACGAGCCGTCGTCCGCCGCGGTCCGCGAGGTCTTCGTCCGGCTGTACGAAGAGGGCCTGATGTACCGGGCCCAGAAGCTCATCAACTGGTGTCCCTCGTGCCGCACGGCGCTGAGCGACCTGGAGGTCGAGCACGAGGAGAAGAACGGCTCCATCTGGCACATCCGCTATCCCATCAAGGGCAGCGACCGCACGCTCACCGTGGCGACGACGCGCCCGGAGACGATGCTGGGCGACACGGCGGTGGCCATCCACCCCGAGGACGAGCGCTACGTGGGGCTGGCCGGCCAGCTCGTCGTCCTGCCGCTGACGGGGCGCGAGATTCCCATCGTCGCGGACGCGGAGCTGGTGGACCCGAAGTTCGGCACCGGCGTGGTGAAGGTGACGCCCGCGCACGACTTCAACGACTACCAGACGGGCCTGCGTCACAAGCTGCCGATGGTGTCCATCCTGGACGAAGCGGCGCGGATGACGAAGGACACCGGCAAGTACGCCGGGATGGACCGCTTCGAGGCGCGCAAGGCGGTGCTGGCGGACCTGCAGGAGCAGGGGCTGCTCGAGAAGGAAGAGCCGCACAAGCTGTCCATCGGCGCCTGTCAGCGTTGCACCACCGTGGTGGAGCCGCGCCTGTCGCCGCAGTGGTTCATCAAGATCGAGCCGCTGGCGCGTCCCGCGATTGAAGCGGTGGAGCAGGGCCGCACGAAGTTCGTCCCCGAGGCGTGGACGAACACGTACTTCCACTGGATGCGCAACATCCACGACTGGTGCGTCAGCCGCCAGCTGTGGTGGGGCCACCAGATTCCCGCGTACTACTGCACGTCGTGCAGCCCCCGGCAGGGTGACGACACGGACCTGCCGCTGGATGCCCCGACGGTGAAGGTGGGCGGCGTGGACTTCGCTCGCGCGGAGCCCATCGTCGCGCGCACGATGCCGGAGTCCTGCCCCAAGTGCGGCGGCAAGAGCTTCATCCAGGACTCGGACGTGCTGGACACCTGGTTCTCGTCCGCGCTCTGGCCGTTCTCCACGCTGGGCTGGCCTCGCGACACCGCGGAGCTGAAGACCTTCTACCCGACGTCCGTCATGGAGACGGGCCACGACATCATCTTCTTCTGGGTCGCCAGGATGATGATGATGGGCCTGCACTTCATGGGCGACGTGCCCTTCCGCACCGTCTACCTGCACGCGATGGTGCGCGACGAGAAGGGCGAGAAGATGTCGAAGGTCAAGGGGAACGTCATCGACCCCTTGGACGTCATCCTCGGCGCCAAGCCCGAGCAGCTCAACGCGACGCTGAAGAACAAGTTCCCGCAGGGCATGCCCGCGTTTGGCGCGGATGCGCTGCGCTTCACGCTCGCCTCGCTCACCCAGCAGGGCCGCGACATCAAGCTGTCGATGGACCGGCTTGCCGGCTACAAGGCGTTCTGCAACAAGCTCTGGAACGCCAGCCGCTTCGCCCTGATGAACATGGGTGGGTACCAGTACGACGGCCGCTCGCCGAAGGAGCTGCCGCTCACGCTGGCGGACCGGTGGATTCTCTCGCGGCTGCAGCGCGCGACGACGGAGGCCAGCGCGTCGCTGGAGGTCTACGGCTTCGCGGAGGCCGCCTCCACGTTGTACCAGTTCCTCTGGGCGGAGCTCTGCGACTGGTACATCGAGCTGGCCAAGGGCTCGCTCTATGGCGAGGACCCGGCGGCGAAGGACACCACGCGCGCGGTGCTCGTCTACGCGTTGGATCGCGTGCTGCGGTTGATCCACCCGTTCATGCCCTTCATCACCGAGGAGATCTGGCAGAAGCTGCCGATGACCCGGCCGACGGAGAGCATCATGATTGCCCCGTACCCGACGCCGGACACGGCGCTGGTGGACGAGGCGGCCGAGTTGGAGATGGCGCCGGTCATCGCGGCCATCGAGGGACTGCGCACCATCCGAGGCGAGAGCAACCTGTCTCCGGCCACCAAGGTGAAGGCGGTGGTGCAGAGCCCGGACGCTCGCACGCGCGAGCTGCTGGAGCGCTGGCGCGGCTACCTGCTGCCCCTGGCGGGCCTGTCCGACGTGCAGGTGGGGCCTCCGGGCCCGAAGCCTCCCCAGGCGGCGGCCTTCATGGCGACGAATCTGGAGATCTACGTGCCGCTGGCGGGGCTCGTCGACCTGGACGCGGAGCGGGACCGGCTGCGCAAGGAGATGGCCCGCTCGGAGCAGGAGGCGGCCAGCATCCTGCGCAAGTTGGAGAATCCCAACTTCGTGGCCAAGGCGCCGCCCGACGTGGTGGAGAAGGACCGCGCTCGCGTGCAGGAGTTGAAGGAGCGCAAGGCCAAGCTCGAAGATCACCTGCAGCGGATCGCCCCGGAGCCGTCCATGCCTGAGAATCTGCCGACCGAGAGCAGCAGCACGTCCACCGAGGAGAGTGCCTCCCCCTCCCAGCCAGCCCAGGTGAAGGTCGCCCCGTCGAAGGAAGACAAGGGCGGCGTGGACCTGGGCCAGGAACTGAAGGGTGAGATGGGGGACGAGGGCCGGGTGCCCGAGGAGGACCCCCAGGTGCAGGACGCGCTGGCGAAGCTGCGCGAGGGGACGAAGGAAGGCCTGTCTCCCACGGACCACCATGACCTGGGCGTCGCGTACATGAGCATGGGGCTCGTGGACGACGCGATGCGCGAGTTCGGCAAGGCGAAGGAGGGCGGCGACTCCCGCGAGGCTCCGGCCAAGGGCACGGCGTCCAAGCCCGCGCGCACGGGTGGCAAGAAGGCGAAGCCCCAGGCTGTTGCCGCCTCCGAGACCACTGAAGCTCCCGCGAAGCCGGCGGCAGTGAAGGCCCCGAAGGCTTCCAGCGAGAAGCCGACCGTGGCGACGGCCGCCCCGGCGAAGGCACCCGCGAAGAAGGCCCCCGCCAAGGTCGCGAGCACCCCGGCTCCCGCCAAGAAGGCTCCGGAGAAGAAGGCCCCGGCGAAGGCCGCGAGCACCAAGGCTTCGGTGAAGAAGGACTCCGCGAAGGCCGCGAGCACCAAGGCTCCCGCGAAGAAGGGGGCTGCCGCGAAGGCGGCGGGTGGTAAGGCCTCCTCGAAGAAGGCCGCTGCGGTGAAGAAGGCCGCGGGTGGCAAGGCTTCGGCGAAGAAGGGCGCGGTGAAGAAGGCCGCGGGTGGCAAGGCTTCGGCGAAGAAGGGCGCGGCGAAGAAGGCCGCGGGCAGGGCTTCCTCGAAGAAGAGCGCGGCGAAGAAGGCTCCCGTGAAGAAGGCGGCGGCCAAGAAGGCGGGCGGAAGAGCTCCCGCGAAGAAGTCCTCCGCGAAGAAGGCGGCGGCCAAGAAGGTCACCCGGGCGAAGCCCTCGGCACGGGCCAAGGCCCGGCGGTAGCAGGAGGAGACGTGCAGCAGGATTACCTCGATCGGCTCATCGACCTCGCCCTTGACGAAGACCTGGGGGCGGCGGGAGACGTCACCTCGCAGGCCCTCATTCCGCCTGACGCGGAGGGCAGTGCGGAGCTGGTCGCCAAAGAGCAGTTGGTGCTCGCGGGGCTGGAGGCCTTCACGCGCGTCTTCCACAAGGTCGACCCGGACGTCGAGGTGGAGCTGCTCCGCCAGGACAGCCAGGAGATCAAACCCAAGGTCGTGGCCGCCCGGTGTCACGGGCGGCTGCGCTCGCTGCTCGCCGCCGAGCGAACCGCGCTCAACCTCGTCCAGCGCGCCGCCGGCATCGCCACCCTGGCTCAGCAGGCGATGACGTCGGTGCGGGGCTCGAAGATGCAGGTGCTGGACACGCGCAAGACGCCCCCAGGCATGCGCGTGCTGGCCAAGGACGCCGTCCGCATGGGCGGCGCCACCAACCACCGCTTCGGTCTCTTCGATGGCGTGCTCATCAAGGACAACCACATCGCGGCCGTCGGTGGTTCCATCTCCGAGGCGCTCCGGCTCGCCAAGGCGAACGGTCCTCGCCTGTGCAAAATCGAGATTGAGGTCACCAACCTCAAGCAGCTCGCCGAGGCACTCGAGCACGGCGCCGATGTGGTGATGCTCGACAACATGGACGACGCGCAGATTCGCGAGGCCGTGAAGCTGGCGGCGGGGCGTGTTCCGCTCGAGGTGTCCGGTGGCGTCACCCTGGACCGGCTGCCGCGCCTGGCGAAGATGGGCGTGGACTTCGTTTCCATGGGGGCGCTGACGCACTCGGCGCGGGCCATGGACCTGTCGTTGGAAATCACCGCCGCGAAGAAGACGCGCCGTCCGCGCGCCGCCCCTTCGCAGGGCTGAGCCCCGCTCACTCCGGGCCCTTGCTCCGCTGAGCGAGGGCCTGGGCCTTGAGCCCCTCCATGTCAGGCGTGAAGCGGCGCTCGGGCACCAGCCTGGGCCGGTGGACGCGGTCCATCCGGAACATGCGCGCCGCTGACTTCTCCACGTCGCGCGCCAGCACGTACCAGACCGGGGACTCGACGAGCAGCCCGTGTGGCTCCACACAGCGGCGACTCTTCTTCCCGTGGCGGTCCTCGTAGTCGAAGGCGAGGCACACCTGCTCGCGGAACGCCTGCTCGAAGATGGCGAGCAGCTCCTCGGGAGGCGCTCCCAGCTCCGAGAGCACGCGGGCTGTCGCGGGGCGGCCCACCACCACGCGCTGGCAGAGCTCGCGCATGCTCCGGGAGCGCTCCCTCGGCACGCTGGCGAAGAGCTTGTCGAGCCCTGAGCGCGCCGCGCTTCCCCACGGTAACGCGCTCCCCGTCGACGACAGGCTCGCGGCCAGCCATAGCGCGACGACCTCCTCGACGCCGAGGTGGACGGCGGTGACACCCCTGTCTCGCTCCAGGCGAACGCCGCCTCCCGGCCCGGTGTCACTGGCGATGGGCAGGCCCTGCTCCCGCAGGGTGGCGAGGTCCCTGTGGATGGTGCGGGGACTCACCCCCAGCGCCGCGGAAATCTCCGCGACGGTGGTGGCCTCCCGGCCCCGGAGAAAGTCGACCAGATGCATGACTCGGCTGACGCGTGCCATTTGCTGACAGATTCTGACAGAGATGGGCCGTACTCAAGGATTCATGGCGCGGTTGGACGCGCCCCTGAATCGAGGAGGTCGTCATGAAGGGCCCGGCTGGGACGCTGTACGTGGATGACGGTGGTGTGGGTGGGCTTCCGGTGGTGTTCGTCCACTCCAGCGCTGGGAGCACGAAGCACTGGGCGGCCCAGCTCTCGCACCTGCGCGAGACACGTCGGGCGCTGGCGCTGGACCTGCGAGGCCACGGCCAGTCCGAGGTCCCCACCGAGGGAGCGATTTCCGTCGAGGACTTCGCGGCGGACGTGGCGGCGGTGGTGGATGGCTTGAAGCTGGAGCGGTTCGTGCTCGTGGGGCACAGCCTGGGCGGAGCGGTCTGCACGGCCTACGCGGCGGCGCATCCGTCGCGCGTGGCGGGGTTGCTGCTGCTCGACCCTGCTTCCGATGGACGACTGATTCCAGAAGAGCAGGCGCAGGGGCTGATGGCGGTGCTGGGCACCGAGGCGTGGCTTCCGGTCGTCGAGGAGTACTGGGCTCCGATGCTCGCCCCCTCGCGGCCCGAGGTCCGGGAGCAGGTGCTCGGAGGACTGCGTGCCACCGCTCAGGTGGCGGTCCGGTCGGGACTGGGGTCGCTCCTGACATTCGACCCGGTCTCCGCGCTGCGTCGCTATCCGGGTCCCAAGCTGTCCGTCGTGACGGCGCACAACGAGGGTCCCGATGCGTACCAGATTCGGGTGCCTGAGCTGCCGTTCAAGAAGGTGGAGCCCGTCACCGGGCACTGGGTGCAGCTCGATGCACCAGCCTGGGTGAACAGCGTGCTCGACGGGTTTCTCGCATCGGTGCGCTGAGCTGCTCCTCCCGTCGGCGGGGACCTCACGCGGGAGGTCCCATGCCTCGAATCCCGCTCACTTCCCCGTGAGAATCTCCGCGCGAGGCTTGCCCTCCGTGGACGCGGGCATCCCCATCTCGAGCAGCGCCGCGAGCGTGGGCGCCACGTCCACCGGGTCGATCTCCGTCATGTACATCCCCGGCTTGATGCCCTTGCCCGCGAACACCACGGGCACCTGGGAGTCGTATGAATACGGCGAGCCGTGCGTGCTTCCCTCCGGGTCGAAGTAGACGACCTGGAAGGGGCGCAGCAGGTACACCACGTCGCCGCTGCGCTCCGGGTAGTAGCCCTTGCGCAGGGGCGCCAGGTAGCCCGCCGGGTCCGGCGCGGAGAAGAGCTCTTCACGCGTCACCGCCGCGACGACATGGGGCTGCTTCAGCAACCAGTCCGCCACCGCGCGCCGCACCTGCGCGCCATCCACCTTGCCCGACGTCAGCGCGGGGCCGCCGAGGTACACGTCCAGTTCCTCCATCATCACCGTGACGTCCGGGCCGAAGCGCTCCTTCACCATCGCGGAAATGCCCTCGCTGATAGTCTTGGGGTTCATCCGCTGCGCGGGAAGTCCCGCGGCTGCCCACTGCTCGGGCGCCGTCGCTCCACCATGGTCCGCCACCAGCGCGATGGTCAGGTTGGCGCGTCCACCAGCCGCGCGCTCGGCCGCGGAGATGAGGTCCCCGAGCGCCTTGTCCAGCCGCAGCATCGTGTCCTGCATCTCCCACGAGTACGGGCCGTACTCATGGAAGACGTTGTCCGTCCCGCTGAAGCTCACCGCGAGCAGGTCCGGCACCGCGTCCTTCCCCAGCGCCTCTCCGACGATGGCCGCCTTCGCCGCCTCCACCAGCAGGGTGTGCGAGTCCGGCGAGACGCCGAACGCCTTGTAGAAGTTGAGCCCCGGTTCCTTCAGTCCGCCGGTGAGCGGATGGGGGAAGGTGCGGCCCAGGCCATAGGAGTCCGCCTCGTAGCTCCGGTCATCCTCGCCGATGTACTCGGCTCGCGGACGCATCAAGTCCCACGTCTTGCCGAAGTAAGACTCCGGAATCTTCCGCGCGTTGAGCTGCTTCACCCACTCGGGGAACTCCTTCGTGTACCAGGTGCCGGTCACGAACTTCCCCACGCCGTCGTCGAACCACCAGGCCTGTCCCAGCCGGCCCGCCAGGGCGATGGCCGAGCGCGACTTGAGCGACACCGCCACCGCCTTGCCTCGCTCCTGCGTGGCCATCCGCAGCCGGTCCGCGAGCGTCTCCGCCATGAGGTTCGCGGGACTGGCGTCCTGGCCCGGCTTGAGCGTCGCCTCCAGCACCGGATGCGCCGGGTCCACGAACGAATAGACGAGCTTCCCCGTGGAGCGGTCCACCCACCGGTTGTCCACGATGCCGTGACGCCAGGGGTTGGTGCCCGTGGCCAGCGTGGTGTGGCCCGGCGCGGTGCGGCACTTCGCGTAGGCATAACGCGCGTACGGGAAGTAGGCGCCACTGTCGAGCAGTTGACCCAACGCGCCCTGGAGCCGAGGCCGGTTGCGCAACAAGACGTCGCTGCCGAGCGCGTCCACGGTGATGAGCAGGGTGAGTCGGGGAGGACGCGCGGCGGCGGGCAGCGAACCCAGCAGGGCGGTCAGGACGAGGGCGCGAATCATACGTCCAAGAAGCTGCACTGCCCGACGGGGAAGATGCAACCGCCAAGCGCTTCGGCGTCTTGGACGGCGGCAGTCAGCCCCTGCTACGGTCCGCGCCCTCATGGTCGAGGCCCGACTGCGCGTCATCTACGGTGACACCGATCAAATGGGTGTCGTCTATTACGCGAACTATTTCCGCTACTTCGAGTTCGCCCGGAGCGAGTACTTCCGCGCGCGCGGAGGCAGCTACCGGGAGATGGAGAGCTCCGGGTTGATGCTGCCGGTGGCGGAGGCGAGCTGCGCGTACAAGTCCCCCGCGCGCTACGACGACGTGCTCATCATCCGCGCGATGGTGAGCGAGTTGCGCCGGGCCTCGGTCGTGTTCACCTACGAGCTTTTCCGCGAGGGCGAGCCGCGCACGTTGCTGTGCACCGGTCGTACCCTGCACGCGTGCGTGGGGCGCGACGGCAAGCCCACGCGGTTGCCGGAGTCCGTGGCCCGGCTGCTGGAACATCCGAACGCAGGAACCTGAAGGAGCACAGACGATGGATCGCAACCTTGCAATGGAGGTCGTGCGCGTCACCGAGATGGCGGCCATCGCCTCCGCCCGACTGATGGGACGCGGCGACAAGAACGAGTCGGATCAGGCCGCCGTGGACGCCATGCGCCGCGCCTTCGACGCGCTGCAGATCGACGGCACCATCGTCATTGGCGAGGGCGAGCGCGACGAGGCGCCCATGCTCTACATCGGCGAGAAGGTGGGCCGACGCGGCGAGGGTGACCCCGCCGTGGACATCGCGTTGGATCCGCTGGAGGGCACCAACCTGTGCGCCTACGGCCGTCCGGGCTCCATCACCGTGGTGGCCATGGCCAGCAAGGGCGGGCTGCTCAACGCGCCGGACACGTACATGGAGAAGCTGGCCGTGGGCCCGCGCGCCCGGGGCGCCATCGACCTGCGCAAGAGCGCCACGGAGAACCTGCGCGCCGTCGCGGAGAAGATGAAGGTCTACGTGGAGGACCTCACCGTCGTCGTCCTGGACCGTGAGCGGCACCAGGACCTCATCAAGGAGATCCGCGCCGCGGGTGCTCGCATCCGGCTCATCGAGGACGGTGACGTGGCGGGCGCCATCGCCACGTGTTTCGAGGGAACGGGCGTGGACGTGCTGATGGGCACCGGTGGAGCGCCCGAGGGCGTCATCGCCGCGGCGGCCATCCGCGCCACCGGCGGCGACATGCAGGGCCGGCTGGTGCCCCGCAACCCGGGCGAAATCGAGCGCGCCAAGAAGATGGGCATCACCGACATGGCGAAAATCTATGCCGCCGAGGAGCTGGCCCGGGGCGAGGTGATGTTCGCCGCCACCGGCGTCACCAGCGGCGACTTCCTCAAGGGCGTGCGCTTCTTCGGCGGCGGCTGCGAGACGCACTCGGTGGTCATGCGCAGCAAGACGAGCACCGTGCGCTTCATCCAGTCCCTGCACAAGTTCGACAAGAAGCCGGGCTACGCTGCCTTCTAGGCCGTCCCCTCGACGCTTTCGGAGACCGACACCATGCCTGGCGCCTCGCGGACCATCGTCATCAACGCCCCCATCGAAAAGGTGTTCGACGTCATCACCCAGTATGAGCGCTACCCGGAGTTCCTGTCCGAGGTGAAGGAGACCCGCACCGCGAACCGGAAGGACAACACCGTCGACGTCCACTACAAGGTCGACGTGATGAAGACGGTCCGCTACTCCATCCGGGTGGTGGAGGAGCGCCCGCGCCGCATGTCCTGGACCTTCATCGAGGGCGAGGTCATGAAGGACAACAAGGGCAGCTGGGTGCTGGAGCCCGAGGGCGAGGGCAAGACGCGCGCGACCTACAACGTGGAGATGGCGCTGGGCCTGCTGGTGCCCAAGGCCGTCGTCAACGCCCTGGTCGACACGTCGCTGCCGAAGATGCTGGAGGCGTTCAAGCGCCGCGCTGAGGCGCCCTGAACGTGGCAGACAGGGGTCGCTCTAGACCCCATGTTCCTCGCTGACCCGCCCGCCTGGGAGTAGACAGGCGGGCAGGCCCTTCCGCCGGGTGCCCGCCGCCCCGAATGCCGGAGGTGTGCCAGGGAGTGGGTCCGCTTGCGGGCCGTCGCGAGGGCATTAGAATCAACACCATCCCGACCGGAAGTTTCGGGTCTCCATGACATCTACGCCACGGTTCCCCTGGCTCGGATGTCGGATGGCGGACGAGCAACCGTGCGAGATGGCGGCAGTGTACCCAGTGCGGAACCGGGGTTCTTAATTTGCATCTGAGAGTGGTGGCAGTGATTTCTGGGCGGGACGGCGGGCGTACATCGGGGTACGTAGGCTGAGGGGAGACGGAAACCCATGCTCGACGCCTTCATCATCGAAGAAATCAAGCGCAGGGAGCGCCGCCGGGAGGAGCACGACAGGCCCGTGGTGGAGCTGCCGCTGCCCATGCCCGACGACCGCCCGCGTCGTAGGACTGAAACCGACGAAGAGAAGCCCCAGCGGGGCGTGGTGGTCATCGACCTGCTGGCCTGAGTGACAGTCGCGGCCCCCAGGCCGCATTGGCGTGGCAACGAGCCCGCGGCGGGCGTCCCCCCTGAGGACCGTCCCCCGCGGGCTTCGTGCATCCAGCGCCCCGCACGGGCGACGTCAGGCGGGGACCAGGCTCAGCAGATGCCGGGGGTGGTAGACGTCCCAGAGCGGGCCCTTCACCGTGCCGAGCGCCTCCAGCACCTGCTTGCGCCACTCGGCGGGCAGCGCCTCCTCGCCGTGGAAGGCACCCACCAGCGCGCCCGTCACCGCGCCGTGGACCTCGGTGTCGCCGCCTCGGTGGATGACGTCGATGAGGGCGGCCTGGGCCGTGGGCGCGTGGAGCAGCTCCCAGAAGGCCAATCGGAAGGCGACGTGGATGGCGTGCTGGGCGCGGTGCACGTGCAGGTCCGGACCGTACAGCCGGGGGTCGTCGTCGCGCGCGCGCGCCAGGTCCTCGCGCAGCAGGCTGGAGGCGAAGGAGACCTCCTGGACGTAGTCGGGGGCGGAGCGCCCCAGCGCCGCGCCGGCCAGCAGGATGCCGGACTCCGCGGCGGTGAGGAGGTCCTCGGCCTTCAGGTCGGCGCCGGACGTCGTGGCCTTGGCAATGGCGGCGGTGAAGGCGGCGCACGCCAGTTGGCAGCGCGGGTCGAAGTGGGTGAGCGCGGAGTCCTCCAGCGTGGCCTGGGTGCGGGCCTTCGGGTCGCTCGCCAGGTACACACCCAGCGGGGCGATGCGCGCGAGGCTGCCAGCGCCCACGGCCTTGCGGTGGCCGCGCAGCCAGACGCGCTTGCCCGAGCCCAGGGGCGGCAGGCCGGCCTGACAATCCTCCAGCACTTCCTTCATGGCCTCGCTGACGTCGAAGGCGTGAGGCTGCCAGGCCCGGTAGCGGCGCAGCGCGTCCGCGGCGTCATAGCGCTTGAAGTCGCGCAGGCTGTGCCCCAGGCAACAGGCCAGGTGGACCTCCTCCGTCACCTGACCCTTGCGCAGCTGATGAGGGCCTCCACCCATCAATCTGTCGTAGGGCCCATCCGCCATAGAGGGGAAGGGCGCGGCCTGCAGCGGACGGTGCGCGGTGGGCACGGCGAGGGCGTTGCCCACGGCGAGTCCGAGCAGGGCACCCCTGCGTCGCTGGGCGAGGAGGGGGTCGGGCCCCTGGGGGGCATTGCGG